>CAJYLT010000008.1 GCA_913775795.1 uncultured Sphingomonas sp.
ACGGCGACGGCGGATGCCGCCAACCCGCGCGTCTATGTCGATCCGCCGAGCACCGCGCGCGGCAACCGCAACGGCCACATCATCCGCCTGCGCGAAACCGGCGACACGACCGAGGCGACCAGCTTCAACTGGGACATCTATCTGTTCGCCGCGGGCTCGGACCTCGACGCCACCAACATCAACCTGTCGGCGCTGACCGCCGACAACGACCTGTCGAGCCCCGACGGCCTGTGGTTCGGCCGCCCCTCGAACGCGTCGGGCCAGGTGACGCCGCTCCTCTGGATCCAGACCGACGACGGCGCCTTCACCGACGTCACCAACAACCAGATGCTCGCCGCCTTCCCCGGCCGGGTCGGCGACGGCGGCACGCGCACCGTCACCAACACCGCCGCCGACGGCACGACGTCTCAGGTGGTGACGCGGATCGGCGCGGCGCCGGGCACGAACCTGCGCCGGTTCCTGGTCGGGCCGGTGGAGTGCGAGATCACCGGCGTCGATTCGACCCCGGACGGCCGCACGCTGTTCGTCGGCATCCAGCACCCGGGCGAGAACGGCACCGCGGCGACGCCGACCAGCAAGTGGCCGGACAGCCAGGGCGCCGTCTCCACCCCGCCCGCCACGACGCGCCCGCGTTCGGCGGTGGTGGTCGTGGTCAAGAACGACGGCGGTGTCGTCGGCCTCTGATCGGACGGACCGGACATGATAAAGGGGGGCGGCCACCTGGCCCGCCCCCCTTTTTGTTTCCCTTCGTCACCCCGGACCTGATCCGGGGTGGCACGGCAAGGTTACTGCGCCTTCGCTGCGGCGCCCGCGCTGATGACCTTGGCATTGCCGTCGGCGTCGATCGCCACGACATGGCTCGCGCCGTCGGAGCATTTGGCGCGATAGGTCAGCGCCTCGCCCTTGATCTGCTCGCTCTCGGTCACCTTTTCGCAGCCGATATTGGCGTCCTGGATCGCGCGGATCATGACGATGTTGCGCTGGCCCACGGGCAAATCGAGCACGGCGGCCTGATAGTTGAGCGCCGCCTCGTTCGCGGTCGCCTCGTTCACCGCGGGGGCCGGTGCGGTCGTGCCGCCGCCGCATCCCGCCAGCATCGCCGCACCCGCCAGCGCCGCCGTCCAACGCACCATCTTCAGCCTCCCTGTGGGACGGGCGCATAGGCCCGCAAGAATACCGCCGTGCCCCGCGCCGCGCGTGCGACGATCGCATCGTGCGGGGGGCGCTCGATCAGGCCGAGCTTGAGCTGGAAGTCGCAGAACCCCTTCCACAGCGCGGTCAGGTCCTCCGCCGCGAGTTCGGAATCGTCCACCGACACCTCACCGCGCGCCGCCGCCTCGTCGATAATTGCCGCCAGCGCGCCGCGGCACTTGCCCGGTGCCGCCTCGAAAAATCGCTTCGCCAGCTTGGGCGATTGGGCGATCTCGCCCGAAATCAGCCGATCGAAACGGACATGGTCGGGCTCGAACAGCATTTCCAGCAGGGCCGTACCGATCGCGGTCAGCCGGTCGGCCAGCGCCATCGGCCCGTCGACGCTCGGCTCGAACAGCGCGTTCATCCGGCCCACCTCGCCGCGAACCATCTCGTCGAACAGCGCCTCCTTGTCGCCGAAGCGATTGTAGAGCGTCACTTTCGACACGCCGGCCCGCGCGGCGATGTCCTCGATCGTCGAGGCGTGGAAGCCCTTTTCCAGGAAACTCTCGCGAGCGGCCGACAGGATGGCGTCGTTCTTCGACGGATCGCGCGGGCGCCCCGGCCCTGCGCGCGTGCGCGTGCCCGCACATCCGCCCGCCGCTTCCACCAATTCGATCGCCTTCACGTGCCTCGCCTCGAAAAGAAGCGGGCGCAAGATACGCCCTTGCGCCCGCTCTTCGTCATATAGGCGCTACCCTCAATACTGATAGGCCTTGGGGAGCGTTCCCTCCTTGGGATCAAGATAGCGATCGCGCAGCCGCGTCTGCCGGTTGACGAGCGGCTGCTCGACCCCGTCGACGAACACCGACGTGGCCGCCGACCCGATCTCGAGCGGGTCGCCGTCCCATATCACCACGTCGCCGTGGCGGCCGGGACGCAGCGAGCCGATCTCGGCGCCCATGCCGATCGCCTCGGCGGGCAGCGAGCTGATCGCCGCGAACGCCTGCCCCCAGCTGAGGCCCGCCGCCCCCGGGATTTTGCCCAGCGCGACGAGGTTGCCGGCATACTGCTTGACCAGCCGCGCCTGCCGCGCCTCGTCGTCGTTGATCGAACCGATGCCCACCGTGACGCCCGCCGCGCGCAGGCGGCCGATATTCGACTGGGTGGCGGCCAACTGCTCGAAGCTGATCGGCAGATCGGCGAGCGCCGAGGCGATGACGGGGATACCCGCCGCCGCGATCTCGCGCGCCACGGTCCACCCCTCGGTCGCGCCGACGAGCACGGGCTTCAGTGCCGCAAACTCGCGCTTCAGCTCGATCAGGTTCAGGATGTCAGACGCCCGCTCGACATGGACGAGGAGCGGCATCTGACCCGACAGCACCGGCACCAGCGCGGCGGCATCGGCGCGGGTCAGCAGCGCATCCTTGCCGCGATCGTCGAAGCTCGACGGATTGCGGCGATAGGCCTGCGCCTCGAACAATGCGTTCTTGAGCATCGCCATCGCCGCCGCGCGGCTGCCGCCCGCCCGCTGCGCACCCGTCTCGCCCCATTCCATGAACTGGAAGGCGCGCGGTTTGGTCACAGCGTTCATGTCGGCGCCGAGGTCGATCACCGCACCCTGCCCGGCGAAGATCGAGCCGCGCGCGTCGGGGGCGACGACCGCGCGGGTGATCCCCTCCGCCCGGTTGATCGCGATCGGGCTCGCCTTGGGATTGACCGCCGGGGCAAGGTCGAGCGCGGCATTGAAGACCGAGTTCGCCGCCGACGAATCGTCGGTGTCGCGAACGCCGTCCACCTCGACCACGCCCATCCGCGTGAAGCCCGCGACGATGCCCGGCGTCACCCAGCGCCCGCCCGCGTCGATCGTGCGCGCGCCCGCCGGCACCGCGCCGCCGCGCCCGGCGGAAACGACGCGGCCGCCGCGGATGACGACGGTGCCGCCGTCGATCGGATCCGACCCGTCGCCGATCACGACCCTTGCATTGGTGATGACCACGTCCTGCGCCGCGGCAGGGAGCGCGGCGGCGGTCGCCATCAGGACCGCGATGGTTTTCAGGCCGCGCATCACTTCACGTCTCCTTCGCCGGGCTGGCCGAGCTCGAAGTCGGACACCGGGCGCAGCTTGGGATTGTTCATGTCGTACAGGAGGGCGCCGTCGACCCACACGCGCTCGGGCCGGGTATAGACGCTGAACGGATTGCCGTTCCACAGCACCAGGTCGGCCATCTTGCCGGGCTTCAAACTGCCGGTCTTGTCGGCGATACCCAGCGCCTTGGCGGGGTTGTAGGACAGCCACGTCCACGCATGCTCGGGCGTGATCGGCATCCCCGCGCGGCGACCCGCGGCCATCGCCTTGGCCACTTCCTGATTGAGCCGCTGGATGCCGTTGGCGTCGTCCGAATGGATCATCACGCACGCCCCCTCCTTGTCGAGGATGGCAAGGTTCTCGTTCACCGCGTCATAGCTTTCCATCTTGAAGCCGTACCAGTCGGCCCAGACCGCGGAGCAGACGTTGTTCGCCTTCAGAAGGTCGGCGATCTTGTAGCTCTCGACCGCGTGGTGGAAGGTCGAAACCTGGTATCCGAACTCCTTGGCCATATCCATGACGATGGCCATCTCGTCCGCGCGGTAGCAGTGGTTGTGGACGAGGATCTCGCCCGACAGCACGCCGCGCAGCGTATCGAGCTGGATGTCGCGCGTCGGCGCCTCGCCGCCGTCCTTTTCATACTTGTCCCATTTGCGGCGATAGTCCGCCGCCTTGGCCCAGGTCGCGCGATTGACCGCGACATTGCCCATCCGCGTCGAGGGCATCCGCCCCTTGCTGCCATAGACGCGCTTGGGATTCTCGCCGCACGCCATCTTGAGGCCATAGGGCGCGCCGGGGAACTTCATCCCCTGCATCGTCCGGGCATAGACGTTCTTGAGCACCACCGATCGCCCGCCCATCAGGTTGGCGGAGCCCGGCAGGATCTGAAGCGTCGTCACGCCGCCATTGGCGAGCGCGCGGGCGAAGCCGGGGTCCTGCGGCCAGACCGAATGTTCGGCCCACACCTCCGCGGTGATCGGCGCGGTGGCTTCGTTGCCGTCGGAATTGGCCTCGACGCCGGGGCTGGGATAGTCGCCCAGATGGCTGTGGACGTCGATGATGCCGGGGGTGACGAACTTGCCCTGCCCGTCGATCACGTCGGCGCCTGCGGGGTCGAGGCTCTGGCCGACCGCGACGATCTTTCCGTCGCGGAACAGCACCTGCCCGCCCTCGATCTTGCCGCCCTCGCCGTCGAACACCGTCACGTTGGTGATGAGCGTCGGGCGGCCCGGATAGGCGTGGTAGGTGGAGGGGAAGGGATCGTGCGAATAGCCCTTGTTCATCCCCGGCGCGGCCGCCTTGGGCGCGGCGGACGCGGACTTGGTGCCCCCACCGCCTTGCGCGGCGCAGCCCGCGAGGAGCGCCGTGGCGGCGCCCAGCATCAACAGTCGTTTCACGTCATTCTCCCTGACCATTCTTGTCCGTCTCAAGCGAAGATTTCTTCGAGTTCGTGCCGGCGCGGCCCCTCCCGCACCGTCACGATCTGGCGATAGGCACTGGCGACCAGCGCGGGCGGCACCATGCCCAGCAGCGACGAGGCGAGTGCGAACCCGACTTGCGCCGCGACCCCGCCGCCGAGCAGCGCGGCAAGCGCGCCGAGCATCGCCTGGACGACGACACCGAAGACGAAGCCGAGCACGGCGAGTAGGAACAACTGCCAGCGGGCGCCACGGCTCAACACTCTTGCTCGCGCAAATGCAGCGAAGACGCCAGCCCGCTCCTCGACCAGTGCCGGCAACACGAGTATCCAGATACAGGCCAAGATGACGCCCGGCACGAAGACAAACGAAAAGCCGACGCCTACGCCGATCCAGTAAAGGACGCTCGTCAGCATCGCTTTCGGCAGCAGCGGCAGCGTTACGGCCAGAACGGAACCGAGCCGGGGCGTGCCGTCGAAAGCGGCGAGCGTCGCGACAATCAGCGCCAGCAAGAAGAACTGATACCAGGCAAACGCCGCGAGCATCGCGCCGAGCCCGATCGACCAGCCAAATGCCTGATTGACTGAACCGAGGGGTACGTCCAGCGTCAAAAGGGAAGGTGCCGCAATCGGCAACCCGCCACCGACCACCGCCAGCCCGCAGAACAGCAGCGGCGCCTTCGCGATCGCCCCGCCCGCATCGCCGATGACGCGCGCAAGGTCGAGCTGCGCGCTGCCGCGGAGTGCCATGAACACGGCACCCGCGAACACGCCCGCCACCAGCAGGAAGCCCAGCCCGAGGATCGAAAACACGCCCACCCCTTTTCGGATACGGGTCTCGGCGCGCGCCTTCGCGTCGTCGAACCCGTGTCCTTTGATACAGGGTGAAGCGAAACGGCTTGCGTGTAAACGTCGGAGTTGCTTGGTTCGAGGCGAACGGGTGGGAGCGAGATGGGTGCCGGCGACGACGATCGATACCCGCGCCGTCGACGCCGCCCATGCCCGCGTCCGCGCCGATCCGTCGATCCAGTTCGACTTTCCCTGGCGCGCGGTGGAGGCGCAGACGCAGACGCCCGAATGGCTACGCAACCTCGCCGCCGCGATCGACCGCTTCTTTCGCGCGCTGGGTCCCTTCTGGCAGGTCGTGTTCTGGATCCTCGTCGCGCTGATCGTCGCGGTGCTGGTCGCCAGCTTCTTCCCGCCGCTGCGCGACTGGGCCCGCAACCTGCTTTCGCGCCGGAAGGGTGAGGCCGTCGCGGAGGAATGGCGCCCCGCCCCCGCCGCCGCCCGCGCGCTGCTGGAGGAGGCGGAGGCGCTGGCCGCGGCGGGCCGGTTCGAGGCGGCGGTGCAGCTGCTCCTCCACCGCTCGATCGAGGATATCGAGGCGTGGCGGCGCGGGATCGTCCGCCCGGCACGCACCGCGCGCGACCTTGCCGCCGAGCCGGCGATCCCCGACCGCGCGCGGGCGGTGTTCGCGCGGCTGGTGGCACTCGTCGAACGCGGCATCTTCGCGCGCCGTCCGCTCGGTCCCGCGGACTGGACCGATGCGCGCGACGCCTATCGGGCGTTTGCGCTTTGAGCGGGAACCCCGCGCCCTTTTCGACGCGCACCGCACTGGTCCTGACGGGGATCGGCGGGCTGCTGCTCCTCGCCCTCCTCGTGATGGCGGGGTTCGGGCGGGAGATCGAGGCGCGGGTGACGCGCACGCCCGGCGTCTCGTCGAAGGGGGCGACGGGGTTCCAGGCGCTGCACGACCTGCTCGCTGCCCTGCCCGGCACCAAGGTCACGCTCGCGCGCGACAACGACGCGCTCGCGGCCGACCACCTCGTCATCGCGACGCCGGACATGCAGACCAAGGCGAGCGACCTCACCGACCTCGTCCGCCTGCGCGACGCGCGGCCGCTGCTCATCATCCTGCCCAAGTGGCAGACCGAGCGCGACGGGCTGTCCCCGACGCGCGAGCGGCGTGTCCCCGATGCGATGAACCTCGCCCCCGTCGGCGCGATGCTGCGTGGTCTGACGCAGGCCGCGATCACCCGTGCGGGCGAGGGCGCGCGCCGCCCCGTCGCCCCCGGCTGGCCGCTCGCGCCGGTCGAGTCGCCGCAGACGCTGGCGATCGGCGGGGTGGAACCGTGGATCACCGTCCGCGGACAGGGCGCGATGCTGTCAAAGCTGCCGGACCAGAAGGTCTGGATCCTCTCCGACCCCGACCTTGCGAACAACTACGGACTGCGCGATCCGCGCAACGCCCGCGCGATCGTCGCGGCGATCAAGGCGATGAACGACGACCAGCTCGATGCCGTGACCTTCGACCTGACGCTGCATTACCGCGGCGGCGAGCGAAATCTGGTCAAGCTGATGCTGACCCCGCCGTTCGTCGCGGTGACGATCGCGCTCCTCGCCGCCGCGCTGCTGGCCGGCTGGGCGAGCGCCGCGCGCTTCGGCCCGCCGCGGCGGGAGGCGCGCGCGATCCCCTTCGGCAAGGCCGCGCTGATCGAGACGATCGCCGCGCTGACCCGCCGCGCGGGGCGGGCGGCGGCGGGCGGCCCGCGCTTCGCGGCGATGCGTGCCGAGCGGCTGGGCGCGCGCCTGCACGCGCCGCGCGGGCTCGGCGGCGATGCGCTTGCCGACTGGCTCGATACCCGCCGACCCGGCTTTGCCGACCGCTATCGCGCCGCGGCGCGTGCGGGCGACGAGCCAAGCCTTATCCGCGCTGCCCAAGCACTCGACGATTTCACCAAGGAGCACCGATGACTCTCGACGATGTGGCGGCAATGGGCCGCGCGATCGACGCCGAAGTGGCAAAGGCAGTGGTCGACCAGTCGGCGACCGTCCGCCTGCTGCTCGTCGCCGTGCTGTCGGGCGGGCATGTCCTGCTCGAGGGGCCGCCGGGCACCGCCAAGACGTTGCTCGCGCAAAGTTTCGCGCGGACGCTCGGCCTCGATTTCGGGCGGATTCAGTTCACCCCCGACCTGATGCCCGGCGACATCGTCGGCGCGAACCTCTTCAACTTTCAGACCAGCGCCTTCGCGCTCACCAAGGGGCCGGTGTTCTGCGAGTTGCTGCTCGCCGACGAGATCAACCGCACCCCGCCCAAGACGCAGGCGGCCCTGCTGGAGGCGATGCAGGAACGCTCGATCACGCTCGACGGGCGGACCGAGCGGCTGTCCGAACGCTTCACCGTCGTCGCGACGCAGAACCCGATCGAGCAACAGGGCGTCTATCCGCTGCCCGAGGCGCAACTCGACCGCTTCCTGTTCAAGATCGGCATCGACTATCCGAGCGAAGCCGCCGAGCGCGCGATCGTCGCGCAGTACGGCGCGGCGGGCGGCGTGCCCCGCGCCGCCGAACAGGGCGTCGAGCAGGTCGCCGACGCCCCCGCCCTCGCCGCCGCGATCGAGGCGGTGCGCGGCGTGCGGCTGGTCGAGGAGATCATCGGCTATGTCGTCGCCCTCGTCCGCGCGACGCGGGTTCATGCCGATCTTGCCAGCGGGGCCAGCCCCCGTGCCGCCTCGGCCCTCGCCAGCGCTGCGCGGGCGGCGGCGGCACTCGACGGTCGCGACTACGTCATTCCCGACGACGTGAAGGCACTCGCCGCGCCGATGCTGCGCCATCGCCTGATCCTGTCCCCGGCGGCCGAAATCGACGGCCGCCGCGTGGACGACGTGGTCGCCGAGCTGATCGAGAGCGTCGAGGCGCCGCGTTGATCGTGCCCACCCCCCGCGCGGCGATGCTGGCGCTGGTCGCGGCGCCCGCCGCGCTGGCGCTCGGCGTCGTGATGCCCGGCGGGTGGGCGCTGGCGGTGCTCTGGGTGATGGGGATCGCGCTGCTCGTGCTGGTCGACGGGATGCTCGCGTCGGGCGCGCGGGGGCCGATCGCTGTCGCTGCGCCGGCTGCGGTGCCGGTGGGGGCAGAAGTCGTGCTTCGCCCCGAAATGGCCTGGGCTGCGCGCCTCGACTTCGCCGCCGATGTGAGCGAGCCGCTGGTGCGCGAGAACGGCTTTCGCTACCGCGCCGCGCGCCGCGGCACCGCGCGGATCGAGCGGATCTGGGCGCGCGCGAAAGGCCCGCTCGGCATCGGCGCGTGGCAGCGGTCGCGGCCCGCCGACATCGCCGTGCGCGTCACCCCCGACATCGCCGGCGTACGCGAAACGGCGATGCGCCAGCGGCTGAACGGCCCGCAATTCGGCCAGCGGATGCGGATCGAGGCGGGCGAGGGTCAGGAGTTTCAGGCGCTCACCGGCTTCCAGCCCGGCATGGCCCGCCGCACGATCGACTGGAAGGCATCGGCCCGCCACGCCGCGCTCCTCGCCCGCGAATACCGGACCGAGCGTGACAATCCGATCGTCCTCGCCGTCGATGCCGGCCGCACCATGGCCGAGCCTGTCGGCGGCGTCCCCCGCGTCGACCGCGCAGTGTCGGCGGCGCTGCTCGCGGCGTTCGTCGCGCTGAAATCGGGCGACCGCGCACGGCTCTTTGCGTTCGACTCCAGACCTCGCGTTGATTCGGGCAGCGTCAGTGGACCACGCGCCTTTGCCCGCCTCCACGCCCATGCCGCCGAGATCGATTACGGGGCGGAGGAGACCAACTTCACGCTCGGCCTGACGCTGCTCGACCAGCGGCTCGACCGCCGATCGCTGATCGTCCTGTTCACCGAGTTTTCCGACCCGACTGCGGCCGAACTGATGCTCGCGGCCGCGGGCCGGTTGCTGCGCCGTCATCGCCTCCTGTTCGTGCTGTTCCATGACGAGGAGCTGATCGCCTATACCGATGCGCGCCCCGAAACCGCCGACGACGTGACCCGCGCCAATGTCGCCGCCACGCTGCTGCGCGAACGGCGGATCGTCGTCGAACGGCTGAAGCGCCAAGGCATCGACGTGATCGAGGCCGCGCCCGGCGACGCGCCGCTCGCGCTGGTCGAGCGCTACCTCCAGATGCGCGAGCGGCCGTGACCGAGGCGATCTTCACCCCCGACAATTTCCGTGCCGAGCGCGAGGGCGACTGGGCCCGGCTCGAAATCCTGCTGGGCCGCGTCGAGAAGGGGTCGGCGCGCAAGCTGACCGAGGCCGAGCTGGTGGAGCTCCCCCGCCTCTATCGCGCGACTTTGTCGGCGCTGTCGATCGCGCGCGAAACCTCGCTCGACGCCGACCTGATCGGCTATCTTGAGCAGCTCTCGTCGCGCGCCTATTTCCTCCTCTATTCCGCGCGCGAACCCTGGGGCCGCGCGGTCGCGCGCTTCTTTGCCCGCGACTGGCCCACTGCAGTGCGCGGCCTGGTGCCGGAGATCTTGCTCGCCTTGCTGCTGTTCGTCGCGGCGGCGGCGGCGGGCTATGCGTTGATCCTGAGCGATCCGAGCTGGTTCGACGCGATCGTGCCGCCCGGCCTTGCCAACGGCCGCAATCCGCAAGCGGGGGTGCAGTTCCTGCGCGGCACCCTCTACGACGCGCCGGGTGAAGGCGGGCTGGAGGTGTTCGCGACCGCGCTGTTCACGCACAACGCCCAGATATCCATTCTCGTCTTCGCGCTCGGCTTCGCGTTCGGGGTGCCGACGATGCTGCTGCTCGCCTCCAACGGGGCGCTGCTGGGGGCGTTCTATGCGGTCTATCTTCCCAAGGGGCTTGGCTGGGGGCTGACCGGCTGGCTGATGATCCATGGCACGACCGAGCTGTCCGCGATCATCGTCTCGGCCGCGGCGGGCTTCCATATCGGCCGCGCGGTCGCGTTTCCGGGGGAGCGGAATCGACTGTCGGCGGCGAAGGCGGCGGGCGAGCGCGCGGCACTGGTCATGATCGGCGTCGTCGTCATGCTGCTGGTGGCCGGACTGCTGGAGGGGTTCGGCCGGCAGCTCGTCCGCACCGACGACGGGCGGTTCGCCATCGCCGCGGCGATGCTGGCGCTCTGGACCGCCTATTTCGCGTTCGGGGGGCGCCGCCATGGCCCGGCGCGCTAGGGTCGGCCTCGGCCGGCGACTGGTGACGCCGGAGGGTGTGGCGCTCGACCTGCGCCTTGCCAGCGGCGGCGCGCGGGCGGGGGCATTCGTGCTCGACGCGCTGCTGATGCTCGGCATCCTGATCGGCGTGTCGCTGGCGCTGGTCGCATTTCACGTCGGCTTCGGCGCGGTGCTCGGCAATTTTCTGGTCGTCATCTGGCTGCTCGGCTTCTTCCTCCTCCGCAATTTCTACTTCATTCTCGGCGAAAGCAGCGGCCGCGCGGCGACGCTGGGCAAGCGGGTGATGAAATTGCGCGTCGTGGCCCGCGACGGCGGGCGGCTGACCGGCGGGGCGATCGTCGCGCGCAACCTGATGCGCGAGATCGAGGTGTTCCTCCCCCTCACCTTCCTCGCCTATTCGAGCACGCAGGGGATAGCCGATCAGTGGACCGCGGCGCTGGGGCTTGGCTGGACCGCGCTTTTCCTGTTCTTCCCGCTGTTCAACCGCGACCGGCTGCGCGCGGGCGACCTGATCGCCGGGACCTGGGTGATCGAGACGGGGCGGCGGCGGATCGGCGCCGACCTGATGGCGAAGGGGGCGGACCGGCGCATCGACTTCGCCCCGGCCGAGCTCGAAATCTACGGACAGTACGAGCTCCAGCGGCTGGAGGACGTGCTCCGCCGCGGCGATCCGGCCGCGATGGCGGCGGTCGCGGACACGATCCGCGCCAAGATCGGCCGCTATGAGGAGCCCGGCGATCAGCCGTTCCTCGACGCCTACTACCGGGCGCTGCGCCGCCACCTCGAACGGCGGCTGCTGTTCGGGCGGCGCAAGCGCGACAAGTTCGACGCCGCCTGACCGCCTTATCAACACGGGTGCCAGCCGCTATCTAGGGAGCGGTATCGTATCGGGAGGGTGGATTGCCGGATCGTCTGAAGAAGCTGTTGCTCGCGCTTGGCCTTGCCGCGTCGCCCACCGCGCTGTCGGCCCAAACGGCTCCGGCACCCGCACCCGCCGCGCAGCCAGCGACGGTCGATGCCGACCCCGCACTCTGGGTGGTCAAGGACGCCGACACGACGATCTATCTGTTCGGGACCATCCACGTCCTGAAGCCGGGTCTCAGCTGGTTCGACGAGGGCGTGAAGAAGGCCTTCGACGAAAGCCAGGAAGTCGTGCTCGAAATGGTCATGCCCGACTCACAGGCGATGACCGCGCTGATCCAGCGGCTGGCGATCACGACGAGCGGCCCCGCGCTCCCCGACAAGCTCGCGCCCGACAAGAAGGCGGCATATCTGAAGGCGCTGTCCGATCTCGGCCTGCCCGCCAACGCGTTCGACCGCACCGATCCGTGGTTCGCCTCGACCAACCTGTCGCTGCTGCCGCTCATTAAGCTCGGCTACGATCCCGCCGCGGGTGCGGAGGCGAAGATCACCGAGGCGGCGAAGACCGCGCGCAAGACCGTGACGGGGCTGGAGACCGCCGAACAGCAACTCGGCTATTTCGAAAGCATGTCTGACGCCGCGCAGATTTCGCTGCTCAACTCGACCGTCGCCGAACTGCCCAAGATGCAGCCGATGATCGAGAACATGGTCGCCGCATGGGCCGCGGGCGATCCCGACCAGCTGGGCGCGATCATGAACGAGGGGCTGACCGACACGCCGGAGGTCGCCAAGATCCTCCTGACCGACCGCAACCAGCGCTGGGCCGACTGGATCGACACGCGGCTGGAAAAGCCCGGTACGGTGTTCGTCGCGGTCGGCGCGGGGCATCTGGCGGGCAAGGACAGCGTGATCGCCGACCTGGAGAAGAAGAAGCTGAAGGTCACGCGGGTGAAGTACTGACCGGATGCGGGTTGCCGTCCTGTCCGACATTCACGGCAACCTGCCCGCGCTGGAAGCGGTCCTGCTCGATATCGAGCGACAGCGCGTCGACCGGGTCGTCAATCTCGGCGACCTGTGCTCCGGCCCGTTATGGCCGTGTGAGACGGCGGACCGGCTGATCGCTCTCGGCTGGCCGACGATCCGCGGGAATCACGAACGGCAGCTGTTGGAAATGCCGCTTGACCGAATGGAAGCATCCGATCGGTTCGCGGCGGCGGCGCTCAGGGCCGGTCAGCTCGACTGGATGGCGGCGTTGCCGGAGGCGCTGCAGATCGACGAAATGCTCCTCGTCCACGGCTCGCCGCGAAGCGATGTCGAATGCCTGCTGGAGACCGTGACGGTGGCAGGAATGCGACCCGCGACCGCCGACGAAGTCGGCGAACGGCTGGGCGATGCAGCGGCCTCGCTTGCCCTGTGCGGCCACACGCATCTGCAACGGATGATGACGCTCGCCGACGGGCGGATGGTCGTCAATCCGGGCAGCGTCGGGCTCCCCGCCTATCGCGACGATCGCCCGTTTCCCCATCGCGCGGAGAGCGGATCGCCGCACGCGCGCTATGCGATCCTCACACGCGGGTCCGGGTGGCGCGTCGCGTTTCGCCAGGTCGCCTATGATTGGGAGGCCGCGGCGCTTCGCGCAGAGGCCGACGATCGGGCGGACTGGGCGCGGGCGCTGCGCACCGGCTTGGCCTGAGGCAAGAAAAAAGGCCGGAGACTTGCGTCCCCGGCCCCCTTTCGGTTGGTCGGACCGGCGCGGCGGAGCCGCGCCGTCGGTCGGGGCCGTGGCCCCGCCGTCCGGATCGGTGCGAGTCCCCGGCCAAGCTCGCTTGGCCGGGGCCGCAACCGATCAGAAGTCCATGCCGCCCATGCCGCCGCCGGGCATCGCCGGCATCGCGGGCTTGTCGTCGGGCAGCTCGGCGACCGTCGCTTCGGTCGTGATGAGCAGGCCGGCGACAGAGGCTGCGTTCTGGAGCGCGGTGCGCACGACCTTGGTCGGGTCGATCACGCCGGCCTGAACCAGGTTCTCGTACGTGTCGGTCGACGCGTTGAAGCCGAACGACGTGTCCTGCTGGTCGAGGAGCTTGCCCGACACCACCGCGCCGTCATGGCCGGCGTTGCTGGCGATCTGGCGAACCAGCGCGGTCAGCGACTTGCGGACGATGTCGATGCCGCGGGTCTGGTCCTCGTTCGCACCCGTCATGCCGTCGAGCGCACGCGTGCCGTAAAGGAGCGCCGTGCCGCCGCCAGGGACGATGCCCTCTTCGACCGCCGCGCGCGTGGCGTGCAGCGCGTCGTCGACGCGGTCCTTGCGCTCCTTGACCTCGACCTCGGTCGCGCCGCCGACCTTGATGACGGCAACGCCGCCCGCAAGCTTGGCCAGACGCTCCTGCAGCTTCTCGCGGTCATAGTCCGAGGTCGTGACCTCGATCTGCTGACGGATCGCCTCGGTGCGGCCCTTGATCGCATCGGCTTCACCGGCGCCATCGACGATGGTGGTGTTGTCCTTGTCGATCGTGACGCGCTTGGCGGTGCCGAGCATGCCGAGCGTGACGCTCTCGAGCTTGATGCCGAGATCCTCGCTGACGACCTCGCCCTTGGTCAGGATCGCGATGTCCTCGAGCATCGCCTTGCGGCGATCGCCGAAGCCCGGTGCCTTGACGGCCGCGACCTTCAGGCCGCCGCGCAGCTTGTTGACGACGAGCGTGGCGAGCGCCTCACCCTCGATGTCCTCGGCGATGATCAGCAGCGGGCGACCCGACTGCACGACCGCCTCGAGCACCGGCAGCATCGACTGCAGGTTCGAGAGCTTCTTCTCGTGGATCAGGATGTACGGATCGGCGAGTTCGACCGACATCTTCTCGGGGTTGGTGATGAAGTAGGGCGACAGGTAGCCGCGGTCGAACTGCATGCCCTCGACGACGTCCAGCTCGAACTCGAGACCCTTGGCCTCCTCGACGGTGATGACGCCTTCCTTGCCGACCTTCTCCATCGCCTCGGCGATCTTCTCGCCGACTTCGCGGTCGCCGTTGGCCGAGATGATGCCGACCTGCGCGACTTCCGACGAGCCCGAGACGGGCTTCGAGCGCGCCTTCACGTCCGCCACGACCTTCTCAACCGCCAGGTCGATGCCGCGCTTCAGGTCCATCGGGTTCATGCCGGCCGCGACCGACTTCATGCCCTCGCGGACGATCGCCTGGGCGAGAACCGTCGCGGTCGTCGTGCCGTCACCGGCGACGTCGTTGGTCTTCGAGGCCACTTCGCGCACCATCTGCGCGCCCATGTTCTCGAACTTGTCCTTGAGCTCGATCTCCTTGGCGACGGTGACGCCGTCCTTGGTGATGCGCGGCGCGCCGAAGCTCTTGTCGATGACGACGTTGCGGCCCTTCGGCCCCAGCGTGACCTTGACCGCGTCGGCGAGGATGTCGACGCCGCGCAGGATGCGCTCACGCGCGTCGCGGCTGAATTTCACGTCCTTGGCTGCCATCTTGGCTACCCTTTCAGTTGAAGTTGGAAACAGGAAGGAAGGAGAAGGACTTACGCCTCGACGATGCCGAGGATGTCGCTTTCCTTCATGATGAGCAGGTCTTCGCCGCCCACCTTGACCTCGGTGCCCGACCACTTGCCGAACAGGATGCGGTCGCCGGCCTTGACGTCGAGCGGGCTCAGCTCTCCCTTGTCGTTCTTGGCGCCGGCGCCGGCGGCCACGACCTCGCCCTCCTGGGGCTTTTCCTTGGCGGTATCGGGAATGATGATGCCACCGGCCGTCTTTTCCTCGGCCTCGACGCGGCGGACCAGCACGCGGTCGTGCAGCGGACGAAAGTTCATGCGCCTTCCTCTCAAAGCGAATGGTTGAGTCTGCTTAGCACTCACCAATCGCGAGTGCTAACGGGCCGGGATATGTTCCCCGCGGGGCCGGTCGTCAAGCAGCGGCAGCGACAAAAATTGTCCGCGCTGTGTTACGTCCACAAGACGGCGTTGCCTGTATCCGGCCGATGCTCTAGCGCCATGAGACCGGACGAGGGAGAATTGCGACGTGAAGCTGGTACGGGCCGCCTGGAAGCTCCTGGTCGGGATCAAGGACGCGCTCGTCCTTCTCTTCATGCTCCTGTTCTTCGCCGCGCTGTTCGCGGCGCTGACCGCGCGGCCCAACCCCGCGACGGTCACCGACGGCGCGCTGGTCGTGGCTTTGGAGGGCCAGCTCGTCGAGCAGCCGGAGGAAACCGATCCCTTTGCCGGGCTGGCGGGCGGGCAGATGGCCAAGCAGACGCGGCTTCGCGACGTGATCCGCGCGCTGGAACTCGCCAAGACCGATGCCAAGGTGAAGGCCGTCGTCCTCGACATGGACAGCTTCACCGGCGGCTATCCCGCCGTCGTCGCGCAGGCAGCCGAAGCGGTCGCTGCGGTGCGCGCGACGGGCAAGCCCGTGCTCGCCTATGCGCTCGGCTATACCGATGCCGGATACCTGATCGCCGCCAATGCCAGCGAGATCTGGGCGCATCCGCTGGTTGGCACCGCGTTCATGGGGCCGGGCGGATCGCAGCTTTACTATAAGGGCCTGATCGACAAACTCGGCGTCAACGCGCACATCTATCGCGTCGGCACCTACAAGTCGGCGGTCGAGCCCTATATGCGCGCCGACCAGTCGCCCGCCGCGCGCGCCGCGAACCAGGCGCTGTACGGCGCGATCCTGTCGCGCTGGCAGGAACTGGTGGCGAAGGCGCGACCGAAGGCGCGCGTCGCCGACTTCCTCGCCCGCCCCGCCGACATGATCCGCGCCGCGGGCGGCGACATGAGCCGCGCCAACCTCGTCGCCGGCATCCTCGACAAGACCGGCGACAAGATCGCCTTCGGCCGGCGTGTGGCGCAGTTGGTGGGCGCGCCCGCGGGCAAGCCGGCGGGCAGCTTCAACACGATCAAGATCGCCGACTATCTCGCCGCCAATCCGCTGCCGACCACCGGCGACGCGATCGGCGTCGTCACCGTGGCGGGTGAGATCGTCGATGGCGAGGCGGGGCCGGGCCGCGCCGGCGGCGACACCGTCGCGCGCCTCGTCCTCAAAGGGCTGGCCGAAAAGAAGCTCAAGGCGCTCGTCGTGCGCGTCGATTCGCCCGGCGGATCGGTGCTGGCGTCGGAAACGATCCGCCAGGCGATCCTCCAGGCCAAGGCGCAGGGCCTGCCCGTCATCGTGTCGATGAGCGGCCTTGCCGCCTCGGGCGGCTACTGGGTCTCGACCCCCGCCGACATGATCTTTGCCGAGCCCAACACGATCACCGGATCGATCGGCGTGTTCGGCGTCATCCCAACGTTCGAGAATGCGCTGTCGAAGATCGGCGTGACCGCGGACGGCGTGCGCACCACGCCGCTGTCGGGCCAGCCTGACGTGTTCGGCGGGACGACGCCGGAGTTCGACACGATCCTGCAAAGCTCGATCGAGGACATCTATCGCCGGTTCGTCGGCGTCGTCTCCGCATCGCGCAAGCTGCCGCCCGCGCGGGTGAACGAGATCGGCCAGGGCCGCGTCTGGGACGGCGGCACCGCGCGGCAGATCGGCCTCGTCGACCGGTTCGGCGGCCTCAAGGATGCGATCGCCGAGGCGGCGCGCCGCGCCAAGCTCGACCCCGCCAAGGTCCGCACCGTCTATCTCGAAAAGGAACCCGGCTGGGCCGCGCAGATCGCCGAGGCGTGGCAGCGCGAGCAGGACCGCGACAAGGGTTCGGAAGAGGCCGCTCTGGGCAGCGACCTGTTCGCGCGGATCGCGGCGGATCGCCGCGCGTCGCTGGCACAGGCGGCGGGCGACGTGCGCCGCCTCTTGTCGGGCCAGTCGGTGCAGGCGCGCTGCCTCGAATGCGCGGGCTTCGCGCCCGCCGATCCGCGCGGCGCCGACCGCGCGCTCGCCGACCTCATGCTCGCCCGGGCACTGCCGTGATCGCGATCCGCGCGGCCGAACCGGCAGACGCCGCCGCGATCGCGGCGATCTATGCGCCGTTCGTGCTGTCGGGCACGGTGAGCTTCGAAAGCGAGGCACCCGACGCGCGCGCGATGCGCAGCCGCATGGCGTCGAGTGAGGGCATGTTCCCCTGGCTCGTCGCGACCAACGGCGATGCGGAGGGCGGCGGCGTGCTCGGCTATGCCTATGCCTCGCGGTTCCGTGATCGGCCCGCTTATCACTGGACGGTCGAGACCTCGATCTATCTCGCCGGTGACGCGCAGCAGCGCGGGGTCGGGCGGCTGCTGTACGAGGCATTGCTCGACACGCTCCGGGCGCAGGGCTTCGTCCACGCGATCGGCACGATCTCGCTGCCCAATGACGCCTCGATCAAGCTGCACGAGCAGGTCGGCTTCCGCCGCGCGGGCGTGATCCGGGAGGCGGGGTTCAAGT
>CAJYLT010000009.1 GCA_913775795.1 uncultured Sphingomonas sp.
CCGCCGCGTCGGGCACGCCCGTACCCAATGCCAGCAGCCGATGCTTCTCGAACGGACCGGGCAGGCGCCAGCCGCCCGTCCGCGCGGCGGTAAACCCGAAGAAGCGACCGTAATAATCGGGATCGCCAATCAGCATCAGCGCGTCGCCGCCCTCGACCCCCGCGGCCCGCGCGATCGCCGCGTGGGTGAGCGCGCGGCCGATGCCGATATCCTGATGCGCGGGACTGACCGCGATCGGGCCGACAAGGATCATCGGCACCGTCCCGCCTGAGTCACGAACAAGGGAAACCGGCCAGCACTGAATGCTGCCGACCAGCTCGTCGCCGATCGTTGCCGCCAGGCTCATGGCCCCGATCGGCTGCACGCCTTCGCGCAGCCGGTACGCGGTTCGGCCGTGCCGGTCGGTCCCGAAGGCGGCGTCGAGCAACGCCTCGACAGCGGCGGGCGAAACGGCTTGGATGGGGACGAGTTCGAACACGGGCGTCGGCTTTCCTGTCCCGCGACCTGCGGGCGGGGCGCCATACCGCCGAACCATGACAAAACAAGAGGGGAGCCATGCGCCTTTACGATTCGCCCTGGGCGCCGAGCCCGCGCTGCGTGCGCATCTTCGCGGCCGAAAAGGGCATCGCGCTCGACCGGGTCGAGGTCGATCTGGGCAGCGGCGAGCATCTGCGCGAGCCGTTCCTCAAGTGCAATCCGCGCGGCGCGGTGCCCGTCCTCGAGACCGATGACGGCGAGTGCCTGACCGAAGGGCCGGCGATCTGTCGCTATCTGGAGGCGTTGCACCCGGAGCCATCGTTGTTCGGCGCGACCCCGATCGAGGTCGGCCGGATCGAGCAATGGACCCGCCGGATCGAGGGGGAGGGCTATGCCGCCGGCGTCTATGCGTTCCGCAACAGCGCCCGCTCGCTCGCCAATCGCGCGCTGGTCGGCGCCGCGCCGCCGGTGCCGCAGATCCCCGAACTGGTCGAGCGGGCACGGATCATGTGGGCGGCGTTCGTTGCTGATCTCGACGCGCATCTTGAAACCCGCGAGTGGATCGCGACCGATGCGTACAGCTTCGCCGACATTACCGCACTGGTGACGCTCGATTTCTGCGGGCGGGCGAAGCTGGCGCTGCCGGAGGATGCGGCGAACCTGCGCCGCTGGCATGCGGCGGCAGGCGCGCGACCAAGCGCCGCGGCCTGACCTTCGGGCCACGCTGGCGGGCGGGCGGCGGCTCTGCTACCCGCGCCGCCATCGTCATCCATCCAAGGTCAGACCCTTGCCCGACAGCCTTAAGCTCCAGGTCCGCGACCTCGAAGTCGACGTTCTGACCGGCGTCTATTCCGAAGAGACGCACCTTCCGCAGCCGCTGCGCATCTCGATCACTGTCGACCTCAAGATGCCTGAGCGGTTCGATCCCGACACACCGCTGTCGGCGTCCAAATCCTATCTCGACCTCAAGGGGGCGGCCCAGAACCTGCCCGCGGGCGTTCACTTCACGCTGATCGAGGCGGTCGCCGAGCATATCGCCGACACGCTGTTCATTGGCGACGACCGCGTCACCCGCGTCGAGGTGGAGATCGTCAAGCTCGCCATCGCCGAAGCGGGCGAGCGGATCGGCATCACCATGGTGCGCGAGCGCCCGTGAGCGGACGCCCGCTCGCGCTTGTCACGGGAAGCTGTCGCCGGCTCGGCGCTTACATCGCGGCCGCACTGGGTGAGGCGGGCTACGACCTCGCGCTTCATGCCAGCGCCGTGGCCAAGCCCGAGCGATGGCTGGTCGAGCGGCTGGATGCGGCAGGGGCGGCGTATCGTGCGTTCGCATGCGACTTGGGCGACTTCGGCGCGGTCGAGGCGCTGGTGCCGCAGGTCGTCGGAGCATTCGGCCGCGCACCCGCGCTCCTCGTCAACAATGCCTCTCGCTTTGCCGCGGACGAGCAGGGATTGCCCGGCGGCGACGCGCTGGTCGACCACTTTCGCGTCAACGCCGCCGCGCCGGTGCTGCTCGCGCGCGCCTTTGCACACGCGCTGGGTGCGGGTGAGGGGGCGGTGGTCAACATCCTCGACCAGCGGATCGCGCATCCGCCCGCCGACCAGCTTGCCTATACGCTGTCGAAACAAGCGTTGGCCGAGGCGACGCGAACGCTGGCGCGCGTGCTGGCGCCGCGGGTGCGGGTGAATGCGGTAGCGCCGGGGCTTACCATTCCGACGCAGGATTACGGCGCGGCGCAGCTTGCCCGGCTGACCGCGGCGATGCCGCTCGAGCGGCTGTCACAGCCCGAGGACGTGGCCGCGGCGGTCGTCTATCTTGCTGGTGCGCGGGCGAGCACCGGGCAGACGCTGTTCGTCGATGGCGGCGCGGGCCTGCACGATTTCGCCCGCGACTTTGTGCACCTGGAGCGCGACTAGCCCGCCTGGCCGCAGGGGCCGAGCGCGGTGACGACGAAGGCATAGTCTTCCGCCGCGATGGCAGCGCGCGCCGGTTCCTCGTTGGCGACTGCGCTGGCGGGCAGCGTGCGCGGCAGGCCGCAGGCAAGGCGATACCAAAGGAGCGTGTCCTTGGGCGGCGGGCCGGCCGCTTCGTCGACGATCTCGCCCAGCGACACCGCCCAGCGGCGCTGCTCGCCCGGCCGGCGCAGGATCAGGAGCGAGATCGGATCGCCGCTCTTGGTCTGGAGAAAGACCTGCGTCTCGCCTTCGCCGGGCAGGCTGCCGGGCACGTGGAAGGCGTTGCCGACACCGGTGATCGCGGGCGGGGCATCGGCGGCCAGCACCTCGCGGACCACGCGCTTGATCTGGGCATCGTCGGCGGCGTTCCATGCGATCTGCGAATCGGGCGAGACGAGCTGGATCTGGTCGGCGCGGCCCGCGACGGGGCGGGCGAAGGCGATGACGCGCAGCTTCCTGAGCTTGGGCACGCGGCCGCGCGCGTCGAGCGGGACGTCGGCCAGCCAGCCGAGCACCGGAGCCACCGCACCCGGCCCGCGAATCAGCGCGCCGACATCGGCCTCGACATAGAAACGTGCAAATCCGGTTGCCACGCCCGCCGCTTCGGCTCCTTTTATCCTGACGGCGCTTCGGATCGTCGCATCGGCGATGATCGGCGATTGCAGCACGCGTCCCACTGTGTCGGCATAGTCGAGCGTGGGCGACGCCACTGGCGACGCCTGCCCGTTTTCCGCCACGATCCGTTGGTTTTGTGCCGCTGAGGGGCCGGCCGGGATGGTGGCGGCGAAAAATGCTACCGCTAGCAAGGGGGTCGGTTTCATGCGCCGGATTCCTAGGCGAACCGGGCGGGGGGTTACAGAAATAAATCTGCCATACGGCGATTATACGTTTGTTGCGTCCGACAAAGCGTTTGCGTCATGTCGGATGCGACGATAACAATCCGGGCTCCGGATCAGGCCGCGTGCCGCAGCGGAGCAGCGGGCTTGGCGTGCCGCCGCATTTTGGGCACAATGTGTCCAGAGACGCGGGGCCGGACAAGCTGCGCGCGGGAATTGAGGAGTGTCGTTACTGAATGGCCTATGCTGACCAAAAAGCAGGCTCCGGAAGGATCATCGCGATCGTCATCGTCGCGGCGATCCATGCGGTGTTGGGCTACGCCTTCGTAACCGGCTTGGCGTTTCAATACATCAAGCAGGCCACCGAGAAGATGGATGTCTTCGACGTGCAGGAAGAGCCGCCGCCGCCGCCCGACGAGCCGCCGCCGCCGCCGCCCGAGCAGCCGACCCAGCCGCCGCCGGTGGTGACGCCGCCGCCGATGGTGAAGACCAACGTGCCGCCGCCGGTGGTCGTGCAGTCGGTGACCACGCCGCCGCCGACCTACGTGCCGGTGCCGATTGCAGCGCCGCCGGCGCCGCCCGCGCCTGTTGCACCGCCTGCGCCCCCGGCGCCGGTCGTCAGCAAGAAGGCGGGTCCGAAGGGTAATCTTGGCCAGTATTTCGGTCGCGACAATTATCCGCCGTCGGCCATTCGTGACCAGGCGGAAGGCCGCGTCCGCGCGACGCTGACCATCGGTACCGACGGCCGCGTAAGCAATTGCGTCGTCACGGCGGGCTCCGGCAACAGCGCCCTCGACGAGGCGACCTGTCGTGGTGCACGCCGTGCCCGGTTCAGCCCGGCACAGGACGATGCGGGCAATCCGATCCAGTCGACTTACCCGCTCGCGATCACGTGGAAACTTGAAGAATAGCGGTTTCAAGGCCCGGGCCTTTTCGGTCCGGGCCGGCCCCAATACCCTTTCCAGAGGATTTACCTGAACATGCTCACCACCATTCTTGCTGCCGCGCCCGCGGCCGAAGGCGAAAACCCCTACGGCCTGATGGCCGCGCTCCAGCAGGGCGGTCTCATCGCGCAGGGCACTTTCGCGATCATGGTCCTGATGTCGGTCGTTTCGTTCTACATCCTGTTCACCAAGCTGTTCGAGCAGCAGAAGATCATGAACCAGGCGAAGCGCGTCCGCGCCGAGTTCTGGCGCTCGGGCAACCTGCGCGAGGGTGCGGCCAAGCTCGAAAAGAACTCGGCCTATCGCCAGCTCGTCGACGACGGCATCGAGGCGCAGGACCAGCACTCGAAGCTGACCGATCCGGTCGAGGCGCATGACTGGCTGCACGGCTCGCTGGCGCGTTCGGAAGCGGCGATCAACTCGAAGCTGGGCGGCGGTCTCGCCTTCCTCGCGACCGTGGGTTCGACCGCGCCGTTCATCGGCCTGTTCGGTACCGTGATCGGCATCTACCGCGCGCTCATCAAGATCGGCATGTCGGGCCAGGCGTCGATCGACGCGGTCGCCGGCCCGGTCGGCGAGGCGCTCATCATGACGGCGCTGGGTCTGGCCGTCGCCGTTCCCGCGGTGCTGTCGTACAACTGGCTGCAGCGTCGCAACAAGGCGATCGCCGAGGAGCTTTCGGCATTCTCGACCGCAGTGCTCGGCTACCTCGCCTCGAACGGCGCGGTTCGCCCGACGCTCGCCACCGCCGCCGGCACGCCGAAGGCGCAGCCGGGCGCCGCGACGAAGGCTGCTGCCCCGTCGACCACGGCCGGCCAGGTCGGCGGCGCGCAGACCCGCTGATCGATCGGGTTCGGGCGGCGTCCGCTTCCTTCGCGGGGCGGGCGCCGACCCGCCGACCCACGGGTCGGAACTGAGACTAGGATAGGAATTCGCATATGGCGATGAGCGTAGGCAACGGCACGGAAGAGCGGGTGATGTCCGACATCAACACCACGCCGCTCGTGGACGTGATGCTGGTGCTCCTCATCATCTTCCTGATCGCGGTGCCCGTGGTGCTGCAGTCGGTGAAGGTGGAGTTGCCCAAGGTCGAGTTCGAGCCGACCACGACCAAGCCCGAAAACATCAACCTCGCGGTCAAGGGCGCGCCTGACGGAAGCTGCGAGGTTTATTGGAACCTCACGCGCGTCAACAGCCAGGAACTGCTCGATCGTGCCGTCGGCAACCTGAAGGGTGTCGTCGATCGCCTCGGCAGCAACCTGACCCCGGACGACATTCCCGAAGTGCACATCCGCGGCGACGTCAACACGCCGTACAAGTGCATCGGTGGCACCGTCTATCAGATGCAGCAGGCCGGTTTCGTGAAGGTCGGCTTCATTTCCGAGCCGCCCGCGGGCACCGGCGGTCGCCGCGTCTGACGCGCCGGCCCAGAGGAGACTGAACAATGGCAATGAGCGGTGGCACCGAAGACGGTGAGCCGATGGGCGAAATGAACACGACGCCGTTGATCGACGTCATGCTCGTTCTGCTCATCATGTTCATCATCACCATCCCCATTCAGACGCACGCGGTGAAGGTCGACCTGCCGCAGAACTCTGACAGCAACCGGAACGAGAACATCGACCCGGTCAAGAACAAGATCGTGGTCGATCCGAACGGCAACCTGAGCTGGAACGGCGCGCCCGTGAACGAGGTCACGTTGACCCAGTATCTCGAGCAGACCAAGACGATCAGCCCCGAGCCCGAGCTGCACTTCCAGCCCGACGCGACGGCGAAGTACGATCGTGTCGATCAGGTTCTGGCGATCATCAAGCGCTCGAACGTGTCGAAGCTCGGCTTCATCGGCAACGAGCAGTATCGCGAGTTCTGATCCTCACCGATCAGGCTTTCGGTTCGAGAGGCGGCTTCGGCCGCCTCTTTTTTTGTGCCAGGCGTCCGTGTGCGAAAACTGCACGTGCCAACACTAGGGAGTGTGCCACCCACAGGAACTATTGCGTCATCGAACCGCAACGCGCATGTAACCGAAGTGTCACGAAGGTGACGCGGAAACGACATGTGGAGGATGACGAGATGCGTGTGACGAAGGCAATCATTGTCGCGGCGATGCTGGGCGTCCCGGCGGCGTCGGCCGCGGCACAGGACCGGGCCGACCCCTATGCCCACAATGCCATCGAGGCGGGCAACTTCACGGAAGCGGAAACGTCACTGCGCGCGCAGCTCGCGCTGGAGCCGACGAAGCCCGAACTGCTGCTGAACCTAGCGGCGATCTATGCCCGCACGAACCGGCTCGATGCGGCGCAGGCGATGTACGCCCGCGCGATGCAGGCCGAGAACGTGTCGCTGCTGTTGCGCCCCGATTTCGCGCAGGATTCGCACGTCATCGCCAAGCGCGGGATGATGAAGCTCGACCAGCAGCGGATGGCCGCGCGCTGATTCTGATGGGCAGGACGCGCAGCCATGCGCGCCCTGCCGTGGTTGCCATGGCGGGTGAATGGTGACAGCCTCGCGCCATGGCCACTCCGATCATACTCCCGCTGATCGTCGCGCTGTCCGAGGCGACCGCAGGCGAGGCGGGGTTCGGCCCGCCGCAGCGGATGCGGTGCGAATGGTACAGCAACTTCGAGAACAGCCGGTTCGAGCGTTGTTCCAGCGATAGCCGCCCCGTCATCGCGGAGGCGGCGATCCCGGTGTTCGCGGCGGGGGTCGCGGCAAGCTTCGATCGGGCCGCGCGCAAGCTTGGCGGGCGCAGTGTCGATGGCGTGCCCTGGGGCGTTTTCGAGGTCGAAATCATCGGCCGCCGCGGCCTCAAGCGGCGCGAACATTCGCGCTATATCGGCGACGTGCGTCGGGACGTGAAGGTCGAGCGCCTGATACCATGCGCCTGATCAGCAGGGACGATTGAGGTCGTGCGCTAGTCCTCGTCCTCGGCGTCGAGCATGTCCATGAGGTCCCGCGCGGCCTCGCGATCCTCGGCGGACTTGAACGTTTCGTCGATCTCGGGCGCTGCGCCCAGCATGTAGAGCATCGTCCAGAGCGCGAAGCGGTGGGAGGCGTCGGTCGCGAGGCCCAGGTCCACGCGCATCCGCTCGATCCCGGCGATCAGCGCGTCCTGCGGCACGCTGCCCAGATCGTCGGTCCCGAAATAGTGACGCGCCTGGTCGTCGAACTGCATCTCGTCGCTCATCCCGTCAAAGCCGCGGCAGCGTGACGCCGCGCTGGCCCATATATTTGCCTGCGCGGTCGGCATAGCTCGTCTCGCACGGCTGCTCGCCCTTCAGGAACAGGAACTGGCAGGCACCCTCGTTCGCGTAGATCTTGGCCGGCAGCGGCGTGGTGTTTGAGAACTCCAGCGTCACATGCCCCTCCCATTCGGGCTCCAGCGGGGTCACGTTGACGATGATCCCGCACCGCGCATAGGTCGACTTGCCGAGGCAGATGACCAGCACGTCGCGCGGCACGCGGAAGTACTCGACCGTGCGGGCGAGCGCAAAGCTGTTGGGCGGGATGATGCACACGTCGGTCTTGCGATCGACGAAGCTGTTGGCGGCGAAGTCCTTGGGGTCCACCACCGCCGAATCAACGTTGGTGAAGATCTTGAACTCGTCGGCGACGCGCGCGTCATAGCCGTAGGAGGAGAGGCCGTAGCTGATGCAGCCCTCGCGCCGCTGGCTCTCGACAAACGGCTCGATCATGCCGCCCTCAGCCGCCTCGCGAATCCAACGGTCCGACAGGATCATCCGAAACCCCCTTCAATCGAGCGGCGCTTGTCGCGGGTCGCGGGCGCGGCGGCAAGGGGAGAAGTGCCCCGCCGCGATCAGCCGCGGCGGGGCGAAGACACTTACTTGCTGCGCTCGACCTGTTCGAAGTCGAGCTCGACCGGCGTCGCGCGGCCGAAGATCGACACCGCGACCTTGACTTTCGCCTTGTCGAAATCGAGCTCCTCGACGAGGCCGTTGAAGCTGGCGAACGGACCGTCGAGCACCTTGACCGAATCGCCGATCTCGAAATCGACCTTGATCTTCTGCTTCGGCGCGGAGGCGGCCTCTTCCTTCGAGTTGAGCATCCGCGCGGCTTCGGCATCGCTCACCGGCTGCGGCTTGCCCGACGAACCGAGGAAGCCGGTCACCTTCGGCGTGTTCTTGACGAGGTGATAGACGTCGTCGTTGAGTTCGAGCTTGGCAAGCACGTAGCCGGGCATGAACTTGCGCTCCGACTGGACCTTCTTGCCGCGGCGAACCTCGGTCACATGCTCGGTCGGGACCTCGATCGCCTCGACCAGCCGCTCGAGGCCCATGCGATTGGCCTCCGACATGATCGAATCGCGGACCTTGTTCTCGAAGCCCGAATAAGCGTGGATGATGTACCAGCGCGCCATCGTCGATTATCCCTTTTGCGCGAGCGAGAGGAGGAACTTGACCAGGCTGTCGAAGAAGGTGTCGACGCCCAGGAAGAAGATCGCGAGCAGCGACGTCATGATGACGACCATCACCGCGGTCATCACCGTTTCGCGGCGGGTCGGCCACACCACCTTGGCGGTTTCGGCACGTACCTGGCGAATGAACTCGGACGGACTGGTCTTGGCCACGGAAAACATCCTCGATTGCTCGGCCGCCAACCGGGCATGGGCCCGCTGCCCGTTTCCCCGTGGGAAGTCGGTGCGGTCCATCCAGATTGTCGGATTGAGCCGGGGACATAGCGTCCGCAAGGCCCCGCGGCAAGGGCCGGTTCGTTACGGAACCGGCGCCAAACCGCTTCGTTGGCGGGCGAAGACGAGGGGATGAACGTGATGAAGAAGACCAGCTGGCTTGCCGCGACCGCGCTGATGCTCACCGTGCCGGTCGCCGCCGATGCGCAGCGCACCGACCTTGCCGCCGGACAGGCTGCGGCAATCACCCCGGCGGAGCGGCAGCAGGGGAAACAGGCGAATGCCGGCATCGTCGCCGAATATGGCGGTGCGATGAGCGGGCGGACCGCGACTTATGTCGAGGGTGTTGGGCGCCGCATCGCCACCCAATCGGGGCTGTCGTCGAACCCCGGCGCGTTCGACGTGACGCTGCTGAACAGCCCGGTGAACAACGCCTTCGCGATTCCCGGCGGCTATATCTACGTCACCCGCCAACTGCTTGCGCTGATGAACGACGAGGCGGAGCTGGCCGCGGTGCTGGGGCACGAGGTCGGCCATGTCGCCGCGCGGCATAGCCAGTCGCGGCAGAAGGTGGCGCAGCGCAATTCGATCCTCGGCGCGCTCGGCCAGTTGGCGGTCGGCGCGGTGGCGGGCAATTCCGGCTTTGGCCAGTTGCTCGGCCGCGGCGTGGGGACGGGCGCGCAGCTCCTCACCCTCGGCTATTCGCGCAAGCAGGAGACGCAGTCGGACGATCTCGGCATCGCCTATCTGCGCCGCGCCAATTACGATCCGGAGGCGATGGCATCGATGCTCGATGCGCTGGCGTCTCAGACCGCGCTTGACGAGCAGTTGCGCGGGGATGCGCGCTCAACCCCGGCCTGGGCGAGCACGCATCCCGATCCGGGCGCCCGCGTCCAGCGCGCCGCACAACAGGCGGGGCAAGCAGGTCAGGCGACAGGGACGCGCAACCGCGACGCCTTCCTCGCGGCGATCGACGGCCTGCTCTATGGCGACGATCCGAAGCAGGGGGTGATCGAGGGACAGAGCTTCCTCTATCCGCCCGGTCGCGTCGCCTTCACCGTGCCGCAGGGGTACAAGATGCAGAACGGCGCCAAGGCGGTCAGCATCAGCGGCGACGGCGGGCAGGCGCAGTTCGCGAGCGCCGCCTACGACGGCAATCTGGAGCGCTATGTTGGCACGGTGCTGCGTGGCCTCGGCGCAGCGAACGCACAGCCCGCGATCGAGCAGACGCGGATCGGCGGCTTTCCCGCCGCGGTGACGACGGTGCGGGGCACGAGCGGGCAGCAACAGGTCGACGTGACGGTCGTCGCCTATGCACCCGATGCGCGCACCGCCTATCACTTCGCGATCGTCACCCCCGCGGGGCGCGGGGCGGCGGCGTTCGAGCCGATGATCGAATCGTTCCGCCGCACGACCGCCGAGGACGATCGCGCCGCGCGGCCGCGCTACCTGCGTGTCGTGACGGTCAAGACGGGCGAGACGGTGCAGACGCTGGCGCGGCGCATGGCCTATACCGATGCGCCGCTCGAGCGATTTCAGGTGCTCAATCGCCTGGGCGAGGGCGACACCGTACGCGCGGGCGAAAAGGTGAAGATCGTCACCTACTGATCGCCGCGCCGCCGGACAGCAGCGCGATCAGCAGCGGGTCGCGGGTGCGGCGGGGGTCGGCGCGGATCGCCGCTTCCTCTCGGCCGATCGCGCGGAAGATCGACTGGCTTGCCTGGCGCGACACCGTGTCGGCGAGCGAGCGCAGGTCGAAACCCGATTGCGCGGCGAACGCGGCGGTCAGGATCTCGAACGCGTCGCCGCGCAAGCCCGCGGTCACTTCGGGGAACATCGCATCGACCAGCGCGCCGCCCGTCTCGCGGCGAAGCAGGTCGGTCGCCGCGGTCGGCCCGCCGCGCAGGATCGACAGCGCGTCGGCGAACGACATGCGCCGGATCGAATCGAACACGATCGGCGCGGCACGATCCGCGGCATCGACGGCGATGTCGTTGACCGCAATGGCAAGGCGGCGCTGCACCGCCTCGGTCCTGAGGACCGCTGCAAGCACCGCGCCCCCGCGGCCCTCCCCGGGCGCGGGCAGGGCCAGCCGCGTCAACTGGTCGTCATAGAAGCCGCCGGGCTGGATCAGCCGCGCGAACGCGGCCTGGCTGGCGGCGGTGAGCAGGCGCTGGACGCCGTCCTCGGGCGACAGCGCGGCGCCGAGCGGGGTGGTGCAGGCAGCAAGCGCAACGGGGGCCGCGGCGACGAGGCCGAGGAACGCGCGGCGGGCGGGGACGGGGATTGCGGACATGACGGGCTCCCATGTTGATGGGAGGGCTCATGGCGTAGAGCGCCTTGCGCCAGCTTGAACGCGAGCCGTCAGTCCGCAGAAAGGGAAAGACGGCTGGCAGGAGTGCACGGACTCGAACCGTGGGCCCTCGGTTTTGGAGACCGATGCTCTACCAACTGAGCTACACTCCTGCAGCCGGTGGCGGGCTTTAGCGCGTGACCCGGCGCGCGGCAAGCGGGGTTTCGCGATCAGGCCGCGACGCTGTCGCCGCCCGTCGGCACGCCCATCAGCGCGCGCGCCTCGGCCACCGGCAGCGGGCGGCCGAAATAATAGCCCTGCACCTTGTCGCACCCGAGCGCGGTGACGACGCGGTGCTCCTCCTCGGTCTCCACCCCCTCCGCCACGGTGGCCATGCCGAGCGAATCGGCGAGCGCGACGACGGCGCGGATGATCGCGGTCGCTTCGCGTCCACCGGTCGCCGCCGCCTGGACGAAACTGCGATCGATCTTGATCGCCGAAAAGCGGGTGCGGGAAAGATAACCGAGCGAGGAATAGCCGGTGCCGAAATCGTCGAGGCTGAGGCGGCAGCCGAGCGCGAGGATCTGGTCGAGCACGCGGATCGCACCCGTCCCCTCGCGAAGGAACACGCTCTCGGTGACTTCGAGCTCGAGGCGGTCGGGGCGAAGGCCCGACTGGCTGAGCGATTGGGCCACGACCGAGACGAAAGCGGGGTTGTGGAGCTGTTCGGACGAGACGTTGACCGAGATGCGAAGATCGTCGCTCCAGCGCGCCGCCTCCGCGCAGGCATGGCGCAGGACCCACTCGCCGATCGGGGCGATCAGACGGGCATCCTCGGCCAGCGGGATGAACTTCGACGGGCTGATCGGTCCCAATTCGGGGTGCGTCCAGCGCAGCAGTGCCTCGAACCCGGTCAACTGCGTGGTCGCGGCATCGACGACGGGCTGGAAATTGAGATGAAGCTCGTCGTTCTGGAGCGCACCGCGCAGCGCGATCTCGAGGATGCGGCGCTCCTCCGCGGCGACGTGAAGCTGCGGCTCGTACGCGTGGAAGACGCCGCCGCCCGCGTCCTTCGACCGATAAAGGGCAAGGTCCGCCGACCGCACCAGCATCTCGGCCGTGCGCCCGTCGCGCGGACCGACGGCAAGCCCGACGCTGGCGCCAATATAGAGAGTGTGCTGGTCGACCTCGTATGGCCGTGACAGCTTGGCGATGATCGTCCGGGCGAGATTCTCGAGCCGTTCGGTGTCGCGCGCATCGCGGACGACGACCGCGAACTCGTCGCCGCCCAGCCGGCCGATGATCTCGTTCTCGGTCATCATCTCGCGCAGCCGCTCCGACACGCGGCCGAGCAGCCGGTCGCCGACCGGATGGCCGAGCGTGTCGTTGACCGCCTTGAACCGGTCGAGGTCGATCATCATGAAGGCGCAGCGCGAGCCCCATTTGTCGGCGTCGGCCATCGCCTGTCCCAGCGCCTCGTTGACCAGCAGCCGGTTGGGCAGGCCGGTGAGCAGGTCGTAGCGCGCCATCCGATTGATGCGATCGGTGGACTGGCGCGCTTCGGTCACGTCGGAGCCGACGCCGCGAAAGCCGGTGAACGTCCCGGAATCGTCGAAGCGGGGGTTGGCCGCGAGCTGCCACCAGCGTTGCTGGCCGGCGATCTCGACCTGGAGGATCAGGTCGCGAAACGCGTCGCGCGCCTTCAGCTTGTCGGCGAGCATGCGCAGGCTGGGGGCGAATTTCCCCGTTTCCCAGTCGGGGCCGGCCAGCAGCTGGAGCAGCGGCATCCCGTCGATGCACGACGGGTCGAGGCCGAGGGTAAGGGCAAAGCGCGCGCCGGCGCGGACGACCCGGCGCTGGGCGTCGATCTCCCACAGCCAGTCGGCGTTGGCTTCTTCGAACTCGCGCAGGAGCAGGCTGACGGTTTCATCGCGTTCGGCCAGCGCCAGTTGCTGGGCGCGGACGATCGCCATCGCTCGGGCGCGACTGAAGCTGGCAATCCCCAGGATGGCGGCGAAGACGAGGATGGCGAGGCCGAGCGCGGGCCGCGCCGCGAGCGTCAGCGACAAGCCCATCGCCGCCGAAAGCGTCGCGAGAAAGGCGATGCTGGCCAGCGGGAGCGTGGCCATCGCCATGGCGGAGGCGGTCATCAGGACGATCAGCGTCATCCAGACGCCGAGCACCGCGTCGCTGCCGTCCAGCGGCGCGAACCACAGCGGCACCATCGCCCACACGGCGCCGAGCGCGAGCCCGTCGAGAGCGGTGCGCCGAATGTCCGACAACGATGCGGCGGTCCGCGTGCGATTGCGGGCGGACAGACGGTGAAAGACCACGACAAGCGACGTTGCGGCGACGATCGCGGCCCAGAGGATGCGCTGCCAGCCCGGCGCCTGTCCGGCCAGAAACACGGTGACGATCCCGGCTCCGAGCACGTTCGCCGCCAGCAATGTCAGGGCGAGATGTGCGCCGGTGCTGAGCTGCGCGGCCCTGATTCGCGCCCAGTCGAAGCCATCGCGCACGTCCCGGATGCCGAGAAGCGCAAGGCCGTCGATCGGCGGGCGGGCAGGCGGGATCGGGGCGGCGCTCTTCACGAACGCTTCGCTACCGCGGGTCTGGTTATCGATCGGTTAGAATCGAAACGATCGCGGACGAAATTTATCGATCGAGCGTCGCAAGTCGCTCAGAAAGCGTGCTCATGATCGATCGACGCGCTTCGGGCGAGAGCTGCGTCCAGGCGGCGATCTCGTCACCCGTCCGCCCGCAGCCGAGGCACAGGCCGCTGGCGGTATCGAGCATGCAGACAAGGATGCACGGGCTTTCGATCGCGACCGCCGGGGTCCGTTCGAACACGCCCGTCATCGCCGGTGCCTCAGCGACCGAGCGTCACGTCGAGGAACGCCGGGATCGGACCGTTCCAGCCGCCGTCGTCACGGTCGTCGTCGTGGTCGCGGCGGCGATCGCGGCGACCGCCACGCTCGCGCCGGGGCTCGAACGCGTCGTCGCGGCGCGTATCGCGCGGTGCATCCCGGCGGGGCGCGGGGTCGCGGCGCGGCGACGGTTCGGCAACCGGCGTAACCTCGGGCTCGGCTTCGACCTTCGCCTCGAACGTCGGCGCATTGCTGCGCGGCTTCTCGCGGCCGGGTTCCCGCTCGCGGCGGGGTTCGCGCTCGCGCCGCGGGCGTTCGGCGGTGGCTTCCGCTTCCGGCTCGCGCTCGGGCAGCGTGTAGCGCTCGATTTTCTGGCCGGTCAGCTTCTCGATATTGGCGATGTTCTCGGCGTCTTCCGCAGTCACGAAGGTGAACGCCGCGCCGAGCGCGCCCGCGCGGCCGGTGCGTCCGATGCGGTGGACGTAGTCGTCGGGGTGCCAGGGCGCGTCGAAGTTGAAGACGTGGCTCACGCCCTTGATGTCGAGGCCGCGAGCCGCGACGTCGCTGGCGACGAGAATGTTGACGTCGCCGCGCTTGAACCGGTCGAGTTCGGCGAGGCGCGCGGGCTGGTCCATGTCGCCATGGATCTCGCTCGAGGCGAAGCCACTAGCGCGCAGCGACTTGTTGAGCTCGCGGACCGTCGTCTTGCGGTTGCAGAAGATGATCGCGGTGCGGACGTCCTCGCCCTTCAGCAGGGTCCGCAGCGCCTCGCGCTTCTTGTCGGCGCGCAGCTGGACGACGCGCTGGGTGATGTTGACGTTGGTGGTCGCTGGCCGTGCGACCTCGATCGTCTTGGGGTTGCTCAGGAACTTGTCGGCCAGCTTCTTGATCGGCGGCGGCATCGTCGCCGAGAAGAGCAGGGTCTGGCGCGTCTTGGGCAGCTTGGAACAGATCGTCTCGATATCGGGGATGAACCCCATGTCGAGCATCCGGTCCGCCTCGTCGATGACGAGCAGTTCGCAGCCGGTGAGCAGGATCTTGCCGCGCTCGAACAGATCCATCAGCCGGCCCGGCGTGGCGATCAGGACGTCGACGCCCTTTTCAAGCGCCTTGATCTGGTCGCCCATGTGGACCCCGCCGATCAGCAGCGCCATCGAAAGCTTGTTGTACTTGCCGTACTTCTCGAAATTCTCGGCCACCTGCGCAGCGAGTTCGCGCGTCGGCTCGAGGATCAGGCTGCGCGGCATCAGCGCACGCGTGCGCCCCTGCGACAGGATGTCGATCATCGGCAGGACGAAGCTGGCGGTCTTGCCCGTGCCCGTCTGGGCGATGCCGATCAGGTCGCGCATCATCAGCACCGACGGGATCGCGCTCGCCTGAATCGGGGTGGGCTCGCTATAGCCCGACTCGGTCACGGCGCGCAGGAGTTCGTCAGAAAGGCCGAGGTCGGCAAAGTTCATGCAATTGTCCGGAAAGGCGGCGCGTAAACCATGGCCGCGTCCCCTAGGGCGCTTGCGGATTTGGCGCCGAAAGTCAAGTCTGGCGGCGGTTTCAGCGCGACGGGATCAGCGCGCGCAGCCCCACGATCCGGCACTCGCCGCCGCTGCGCGAGCGGATCGAATCGCGCCGCGCGCAAATCTGTCCGTCGGCCGGCGGGCGGATGTAGAAGCCCGAATAGAAGCCGAGGGCGGGACAATCGTCCCCCAGCCGCGCGCGCATCCGCCGACCGCCCGACAGGACGAGGTCGACGCTGTCCGGCCGGGTGATCGACGCGCCCGCGAGCGAGGCGACGGGCACGCATTGCTCGGCCTTCCGCTCGGTCCAGCTGATCGGCGGCAGCGGGGCCGCGGCACTGGCGGGGGCGGCGAGGCTGGGGGCCAGGCTCATTCGGGGCACGCGGACGACCATGTGGCGCTCGATGCGGATCATGGTGCGCGTCCCCGGTGCCGGCGCGCGAGCGACCTGCGCCTGAAAGGCGGGCTCGGGCGGCAGCAAGAGGGTCAGCAGCAACAGGTCGAACAACAGGCCCACCATCGAAAACGGTCCCGCACGTGGCCGTCGCGGGTTGAACCGCCGATGAATTGGCGGCGAAGAAGCCTCATGCTAACCCCGCGGCCATCATGACGCCAGCCCAGTCCCAGCTTGTCGAGGAAGCGCAGCGCATCGGCGGCGCGCGCGCCGTCGTCACCGATCCCGCCGATATCGAACCGTGGCTGACCGACTGGCGCGGGCGATATCGTGGCGTTGCCCCGGCGATCCTGTCGCCCGCCACGACGGCGGAAGCGGCGGCGATGGTGTGCGCGGCGCGCGCGGCGGGCGTCGCACTGGTGCCGCAGGGGGGAAATACCTCGATGGTCGGCGGGGCGACACCGCCCGCCGACGGTAGTGCGCTGATCCTGTCGACGCGGCGGATGCGCCGCCTGCGCTCGGTCGATGCGGACGCGGGGCTGGCCGTAGTGGAAGCGGGCGTGATCCTCGCGGAGCTGCACGAGGCGGCGAACGGCGTCGGGATGCGTTTTCCGTTGACGCTCGGCGCGCGCGGATCGGCGACGATCGGCGGGCTGGTTTCGACCAATGCGGGGGGCACGCAGGTGCTCCGTTTCGGGACGATGCGGCGGCTGGTCGCCGGGGTCGAGGCGGTGCTGCCCGACGGATCGATCCATGACGGGCTCTCGGCGCTGAAAAAGGACAATCGCGGCTACGACCTCAACCAGCTGCTGGTAGGGGCGGAGGGGACGCTGGGCCTCGTCACCGCGGCGGCGCTGACGCTGGTGCCGGCGGTGCGTGCACGTGCCGTGGGCTGGGCCGGGGTGGCGAGCCCGCAGGATGCGCTGGCGCTGCTGCGCCGGATGGAGGCGCGCACCCCTACGATCGAGAGCTTCGAGATAATTCCCGGTCCCTCACTAAGCCTAGTCGTCGAGCATATTCACGGCACCCGCGCGCCGTTGGCGGGCGAGCACCGCTGGCATGTGCTGATCGAGGCCGCGAGCGGCGACCCCGCCGCGCCGCTGGCCGAAACGCTGGAGGCGCTGCTGGGCGAGGCGATCGAGGCGGGACTGGTGGCGGACGCCGTGATCGCCGCGAACGAGGCGCAGGCGGAGGCGTTCTGGCGCCTTCGCGATTCGCTGTCGGAGGCCGAACGCGCGGCGGGGCCGGCGGCGCAGCACGACATTTCCGTCCCCGTGCCGGTCATGCCCCGCTTCATGATCGAGGCGGCCGAGGCGCTGGAGGCAGCGTTTCCCGGCAGCCATGCCAGCGGCTTCGGCCATCTGGGCGACGGCAACGTCCATTTCCACGTGCGCGCGCCCGCGGGCATGACCGCCGACCACTGGTATGGAGAGATGGCGCCGCGCGCGACGCGGATGGTCCACGACCTCGTCGTCGCGGCCGGCGGCTCGATCTCTGCCGAGCACGGGATCGGGCAGATGAAGCTCGGCGAGTTGGAACGGCTGTCGTCGCCCGCCCATCTCGCTGCGCTCAGGGGAATAAAATCGGCTTTCGACCCGATGGGGCTTTTCAATCCGGGCAAGCTGGTCAAGGTTGCGCCCAGCGACGCGGCGACCTAGACGCGCGCGTCGAACGTGGCGGTACGTTGCCGCCGACTTTGAATACCAGGAGAGTATGATGGCCAGCGCGCCGCAAGGACAGCTTCCGCTTTTCTACAACCAGCTTGCCGCGCTTTCGAGCGTCGACCATGCCGACTTCCGCGTGCGTTCGACGAATACCGCGCCGTTCCTTGCCAATCATCACGCCGTGCCGCTGACGGTCGAGGAATTCCCGCTGGTGCAGCGGCGGATGCCGATCGTGTTCTCGGTCGGCGACGATCCCGTGCCGCTGGCGCTGATGGGCCTCAATGAGGGCGTGAACACGTTCCTCGACGCCGAGGGCAAGCTGATCGACGACGAGACCTATATCCCGGCCTATGTCCGTCGCTATCCCTACATGCTCGCGCGGCTGCGGCCCGAGAGCGAGGAGCTGTCGCTCTGCTTCGACCCCACGTCGGAGACGATCGGCGCGTTCGAGGAAGGCGACAAGCTGTTCGAGAACGGCGAGCCGACCGAGCTGACGCGCAATATCCTGAGTTTCGCCGAGCAGTTCGAGCAGGCCGGGCAGCGCACCAGCCAGTTCATGACCGAGCTCAAGGAGCAGGGCCTGCTCATGGACGGCGAAATCTCGATCCAGCCGGAGGGCGCGCAGCCCTTCGTCTATCGCGGCTTCCAGATGATCGACGAGGCCAAGCTCAACGAACTGCGCGGCGATCAGCTTCGCAAGATGCAGCAGAACGGCATGCTGCCGCTGATCTACGCCCACCTCTTCTCGCTCAGCCTGATGCGCGACATCTTCGGCAAGCAGATGCGCCAGGGCAAGATGCCGCAGCAGCCGGTGCCGCTGACGACCAACTGATCGCCGCGGGGTCGCCGACCCCATGGCAACCTGTATCGCCCCGGACCGGCAACGGTTCGGGGCGATCGCGTTTCTACGGTACGATTTTTCTTGATCGTGCCTCTTGCGCCACAGGTCCGGGCGCCTATATTCGAATGGTACGGTCTGGTGTCCCCCCTTTCGCCGGGCTGTACGACACGCCCTCGGGCGTGTCTCCTCCCTGAACCTTGGCCAGCCGGTGCTTTCAGCATCGGCTGGTTTTTTATGCGCGGTTACTCCGCGGCGGCGGCGGTCGGGAGGATCAGGTCGGCCAGCGCGTCGATCATGGACCGCAGCATCGCGGCGATCGCCCGCGCGCCGGGCCCGGGCTCCAGCGTCAGCGGATCGAGATAAAGCAGGCGGTCGATCTCCACCTGGATCGCGTGGATGCCGCCGGCGGGATCGCCCTGTCGCTCAAGGATGTGACCGCCGGCATAGGGCGCGTTGCGCGCGGTGGTGAGGCCGTGGCGCCGCACCGCCGCCTCCGCCACCGCCACGATCGCGTCGCTCGCGGCGCGGCCGAAGCGGTCGCCGAGGACGATCTGCGGCTCGCCCGCGCCGAGCGTCGGCATCGAATGGAGGTCGATCAGGATCGCCGTGCCGAAACGGTCGCGCGCCGCCGCGAGCGATGCGGTCAGCGCGGCATGATACGGCCGGTGATCCTCGGCGATGCGCCGGTCGATCGCCTCGCCCGTGAACCGCCCGCGCCACAGGTCGCCCGCCGGGGCGACGCGGCGCGGCACGAGGCCGAGGCCGCTGCGCAGCTTGATCGAGGGTTGCGGCGCGGCGAGCGGCGAGGCACCGTCGTCGATCAGTGGATCGCGCTCCCGCTCGCTGCGGTTGAGGTCGATCCATGCGCGCGGACGGCGCGCGACGATCATCGTCTCGCCGCGCCGCGCCGAAAGGCCGATCGCATCGACATGCCGGTCCTCGAGCGGGAGCAGCGCGGGCAGCGGAACGCGCAGCGCCTCGACCAGTTCGCGCGGATAGTCGCGGCCGGCATGCGGCACGCTGACGACGACGGGACTGTCGGGGACGGCGGGGCCGTACAGGTCGAAGCTGCGCAGGGGGGCGGTGGTCACGGCCCGCACGCTAGAAGGCGTTCGGCGACGGGGCAATCGGCCCGTCGCACGGCCGGCGTCCCGGCTGGAAAATCTTAAGCCCTTTCGTCATACACGGACGCCTCGATCAAAGGGGTGACGATGTACCGAATCCTGCTCGCCGAGGATGACACGGTGATGCGTGAGTATCTGACGCGCGCGCTCGAACGCGCGGGGTATCTCGTCAGTGCCGTCGACCGCGGGACCGCCGCGCTGCCGCTCATCGAAAGCGAGCCGTTCGACCTGCTCCTCACCGATATCGTTATGCCCGAGATGGACGGCATCGAGCTCGCCCAGCGCGCAGGCGATATCGCGCCGGAGATGCGAGTGATGTTCATCACCGGCTTCGCCGCGGTGACGTTGAAGGCGGGCAAGGCGATGCCGCAGGCACGTGTCCTGTCCAAGCCGTTCCACCTTCGCGAACTGGTGCTCGAGATCGACCGCCTGTTCGAGATGGAAAGCATCCCCTCGCGCCACTGACCGGGCGAATAGTTTGGTCCGACTTCGCCGCGAAAGTATCTGGCGCGATTGACTTTGTCGTCGTCCTGCCATTGTTTCGGGCGCGTGCCGGTCGGGGGACCGGCGATTCGATCGGGGGGTTCCGAAATGAAGTTGATGATCGTGGCGCTTGCGGGCGCGTGCGCCCTTTCGCCTGTCGCCCTGGCCCAGACCGCCGCGCCGCAGGCGATGCCGGCCGTCGCCGCCGGCCCGATGGCGGTGGGCAAGGCCGACAACGTCCTGCGCACGGGCACGCCGGTGCCGCTGCGCGTGCGCGAGATGCTGACCACCAAGGGCAAGAACCTGAAGCCCGGCCAGCGCTTCAACCTCGAGGTGGCCGAGGCGGTGCTCGTCAACAACCACGTCGTCATTCCCGTGGGCAGCCCCGCCGTCGGCGAAGTGACCGAGATCCGCAACAAGGGCATGTGGGGCAAGTCGGGCTATATCAAGGCGCGGATGGTGTCGGTGACCGCCAACGGCCGCGTCATCCCGCTGACCGGCGAGATCGACGACAAGGGCGTGGCGGCCGGCGGCGGCGCGGCGGCGGTCTCGGCGGTCGTGTTCCTGCCCGCTGGCTTCTTCATGACGGGGACCAGCGCGGTCATCCCGATCGGCGCGCCCGCCACGGGCTTCATCAACGAGGATGTGCCGTTCGATCCGGTGGCCGAGGCCAAGCCGATGACGCTCGCCCCCGTTGCGCCGGCCACCCCCGCGGTGGCGGCGCCCGTGCCGAAGTGATCGCCCGCCGGGGCGGCGAGGTCGTCGCCCCGGTCCTCAAGCGGTAAAATCAGTTACCATGTTGGCCTGGCGCGCGCGCGGGTCTACATCTCCACTCGATAATCAGATGAGTGGGATGTCCATGGTAAAGCTTGTCCGTACCAGTGTGTTGCTTGCCTCGGTTTCGCTGGTCGCCGCGTGCGCGTCCTCGGGCCGTCCCGATGCCGCCGCGCCGGAGCAGGCGGCTGCCGCACCGGCCGCCGCTGCGAAGCCGCAGATCGGCAGCTTCGGCTTCGACGTGGCCGGCATGGACCGCGCGGTCGCGCCGGGCGACGATTTCTACAATTTCGCCAATGGCGGCTGGGCGGCGCGCACGCCAATCCCGGCGGACAAGTCGAACTACGGCATGTTCAGCGTGCTCGCCGACCTGTCGACCGAGCGGACGCGCACCCTGCTCGACGAGGCCAAGGCGCAGGACGGGTCGAAGATCGGCACCGCATACGCGACCTATCTCGACCAGGGCGCGATCGACGCCAAGGGGCTCGCGCCGATCCAACCTTGGCTGGGCAAGATCAAGGGGCTCAACGACAAGTCGGGCTATGCCGCGCTGTTGGCTGAGGCCGACCGCATGGGCATCGCCGGCCCGATCCGCAGCGGCGTGGGTCAGGACGACAAGGCGCCCGAAACCTACATCGTCCGCGTGGCGCAGGGCGGGCTCGGCATGCCCGACCGCGATTACTACCTGTCGACCGACGCCAAGCTGACCGAGACGCGCAACGCCTATCTCGGCCACCTGACCAAGATGCTGACGCTGGCGGGTGAGGCGAACGCGGCGGCGCGAGCGAAGGCGATCCTCGACTTCGAGACAGGGATCGCGCGCGCCCACTGGACTCGGGTCGAGAGCCGCAACCGCGACAAGGTCTATAACAAGATGACCGTCGCCGACCTGTCGCGGATGGCGCCGGGCTTCGACTTCGCCGGCTATCTGCGCGGGGTCGGCACGCCGGTGAACGAGCTGATCGTCACGCAGCCGACCGCGCTGGCGGGTGAGGCCAAGCTGATCGCCGCCGCGCCGGTTTCGGTGCTGCGCGACCAGCTGATCGTCCGCAGCATCGAGGAATATGCCGACGTGCTGCCGGCCGCGATCGACCAGGCGGTGTTCGCGTTCCGCGGTACCGTGCTGTCCGGCACCCCCGAGCAGGAGGAGCGGTGGAAGCGCGCGGTCGAGTTCACCAGCGATTCGCTGGAGGACGAGGTCAGCAAGGTCTATGTCGCGCGCTACTTCCCGCCCGAGACGAAGGCGGCGGCCGACACGCTGGTCAAGAACGTCATCGCCGCGATGGACCGCCGGATCGACCAGCTCGACTGGATGGCCCCCGCGACCAAGGCGAAGGCGCACGCCAAGCTCGCCGCCTTCACACCCAAGATCGGCTATCCCGACCGCTGGCGCGACTATTCGAACCTGACGATCACGCCGGGCGACGCGTTCGGGAACAAGGTGCGCGCGGCCGAATGGGCGCATCAGTGGGACATCGGCCATCTCGGCAAGCCGCTTCAGCGGTGGGAGTGGGGGATGACCCCGATGACGGTCAACGCCTATGCCAATTTCGGCATGGTCGAGATCGTGTTCCCCGCCGCGATCCTGCAGCCGCCGTTCTTCGACCCGAACGCAGACCCGGCGGTCAATTATGGCGGCATCGGCGCGGTGATCGGCCATGAGCTCAGCCACCATTTCGACGATCAGGGTGCCAAGTACAATGCCGAGGGGCGGCTGACCGACTGGTGGACGCCCGCCGATGTGGCCGCATTCAAGCAGCGCACCGACGCGCTCGTCGCGCAGTACGACGCGTACGAGCCGCTGCCGGGCATGAAGCTGAAGGGTGCGCTGACGCTGGGCGAGAATGTCGCCGACCTCGCCGGCCTGACGACCGCACACGATGCGTACATGGCGTCGCTGGGCGGCAAGCCGGCGCCGGTGATCGACGGCTTTACCGCGGACCAGCGCTTCTACCTCGGCTGGGCGCAGGTGTGGCGGCGCAACTATCGCGAGGCGGACCTTCGCAACCGGCTGCTCACCGACCCGCACTCGCCCTCGGCACAGCGGGCGTGGATCGTCCGCAACCTCGACCCCTGGTACCCGGCGTTCCAGCCGCAGCCGGGATCGAAGCTCTATCTGACGCCCGAACAGCGCGTCCGTATCTGGTAACGCCGATGACCGGGCGGCGGGTCGAACCGCCGCCCGGTCAGAGCATTTCGAGCGGCACTGGGCCGCGCGGAGCCGGGAAGGCGGCGTCGAGCGCCGCGTGTTCCTCCGCCGTCAACGCAAGGTCCGCCGCCGCGCGGTTCTCGCGCACATGCGCCGCCGAGCCCGCCTTCGGGATCGCGATCACGCCTTTCCCGAGCAGCCAGGCCAGTGCGACCTGTGCAGGCGTGGCGCCGCGCTCCTCGGCGATCCGGCGGAGGCTGGCATGTTCCAGCAGCCGGCCCTGTTCGACGGGGCTGTACGCCATCACCGGCATCCGCCGCTCGGCCAGCCACGGGATCAGGTCGTGCTCCGGCCCGCGGCGGGTGAGGTTGTAGAGGATCTGGTCGGTCTGGCACGCAGCCCCGCCCGCCGCGACCAGTTCGGCCATGTCGTCGGCATCGAGGTTGCTGACGCCCCAGCGCAGGACCTTGCCGTCGTCGACCAGCCGCTCCATCGCCTCCACCGTCTCGGCCAGCGGCACGCGCCCGCGCCAGTGGAGAAGATAGAGGTCGAGCTGGTCGGTCCCGAGCCGCTTTAGGCTCGCCTCGCATGCCTGTGGCAGACTGTCGGCGGACGCGTGGTGCGGATACGCCTTGCTCACGAGGAAAACCTGGTCGCGCATGCCCGCGATCGCTTCGGCCACCAGTGCCTCCGACTCGCCGTCGGCGTACATCTCGGCGGTGTCGATCAACGTCAGGCCGAGGTCGATCCCCTCGCGAAGCGCGGCGATTTCGGCGGAGCGGCGGGCGGGATCCTCGGCCATCATCCAGGTGCCCTGGCCGAGTGCCGGGACGGCGGTACCGTCGGGGAAGGTGATCATTTGCATCCCGGATCAACGCATTGGTCGCGCGATGGGGCCAAACGCGTTTCACGGCGTTAGCGTGGACGGAGGTGCCGATGACGCAAGACGACGAACGCTGGATGCGCCGCGCGATCGAGGTCGCGCGATCGAAGGGATCTGACCCGGCAAGCTCGCCGCTCGGCTCCGTCATCGTGCTGGACGGGCGCGAGATCGCGGCCGAGCGCAACCAGACGCAGGAATTGCCTGACGCGACCGCCCATGCCGAGATGATGGCGATCCGCCGCGGGTGCGAGGGGGTGGGTGAACTCGAACTGCGCGGGGCGACGCTCTATTCGACGCTGCAACCGTGCGGGATGTGCACCATGGCCTCGATCTGGTCGAAGGTCGGCCGAGTCGTCTACGGCGCGGGCCGCGACGACGTGCACGAGATGTACTTCGAGGCGCGGCACATCGACACGCTCGACTTCATCGCTGAGGCGTATCGCGACGACATCGTGATCGAGGGCGGCTGCCTGCGCGAGGAATGCGCGAAACTCTATTATCCGCCCGACGCCGACCTGTCCGCCGACGAACAGGCGAACCTCTGATGCTCGACCTCAACACCGCCACCGCCGAGGCGATCGACGCGGTGCCCGCGCTCAAGGGCCACGGGTTCGAGATCGTCCGCTATCGCGACGAACGCGGCCGGTTCGACAGCCTGCGCCAGCTCGAGGAAGTGCCCGGCATGGCCGGCAAGACCGACGGGCTGGAGGGGCAGGTCCGGGTCGGATGAGCGACGAACTCGATCGGCTCCAGGCGGAAATGGAGGCTGCGGCCGCCGCGCTCGATTTCGAGGCGGCGCGGCGGCTGCGCGACCGGATCGCGCTGATCCGCGGCGGTGCGGCGCCTGAGGATGCCGCGACCGCCGACACCGCCGGGATCGCGCGCCAGCAACCCGGCCGCATGGGCCTCGGCAGCAGCCGTCAGGCGGTGACCCCGCCGCCCGGCTGGACGCCGCCGCCCAAGCCCGACCCGATGACCGGGCGGCGACGCAAGCCCTAGGCCGCCGGGAACAGCGCCTCGACCTGCTTGGCCAGCACGACCATCGGCATCGACCCCTGGCGAAGCACGTCGTGGAAGCGGCGGATGTCGAACCGCGCGCCGGCGCGCGCCTTTGCCGCCTCGCGCAAGCGCACCCATTCGGTGTGGCCGACCTTGTAGCTGCACGCCTGGCCCGGCCAGACGGCGTATCGGTCGATCTCCCGCTGCGCCCGCCCGCGTGCGAAGCCCGTCGTCTGGACCATGTAATCGGTCGCCTTCGCCCGGCTCCACCGCTTGGCGTGCATGCCGGTGTCGACGACGAGGCGGACGGCGCGGAACTTCAGCGACTGGAGATAGCCGATGCGGCCCACCGGATCGTTCGCATAGACGCCGAGCTCGTCGGCAAGCTGCTCGGCATAGAGCCCCCAGCCTTCGCCGTACGCCGCGAAGCCCAGCCCCGCACGGCGCAGGATCGGCGTGTCGGTGGAGGCGAGCGCGATCGACCCCTCCCACTGATGGCCGGGCAGCGCCTCGTGATAGGTGAGGGTGGGGAGGGTGAACTTCGGCCACTCGGCCGTGTCCTTTAGGTTGATGTAGAAGCGGCCCGGCCGCGACCCGTCGAGTGCGGGGCTGGTGGCATAGCCGTTGGGCGCGCCGTCCTGGATCTCGGGCGGCACGCGAACGATCTCGACCGGCGACTTGGGCAGCGTCGCGAACACCTGCGGCATCTTGACGCGAATGTCGGCGACCTGCTGCTCCAGCGCGCGGAGCAGGTCGGCGCGGCCCGCATCGGTGTTCGGATAGAGCTGGTCCGGCCGCTTGGACAAGGCCGTCAGCCGGTCGCCGACGCTGCCGTTGGTCAGCCCCTCAGCGCGCAGCAGCGGATCGAGCTGCGCATCGAGCGCGGCGACCTGTTCCAGCCCCAGCCGATGCACTTCGTCCGGGGTGAGCGTGGTCGTGGTCTGAAACTCGAGCGCGCCGGCGTAAAAGGAGTCGCCGTTGGGGATCGCCCAGATGCCGGGTTCCGACCGCGCCTTGCCCCGGACCGCGGTCAGCGCGGCGATCTGGCGGTCGATCGCGGGATAGACTTCGCGCTCGACGATCGCGGCGGCGCGGGCGGCCCAGTCGCCGGGGATCCTCACCGCGGCGGTCCGCTCGGCAAGACCGGTGGTCAGGCCGTTCGCGCGCGCGGGCGTCGACCGCAGCGCCTTCAACTGCGCGAGCGCCGCATCGAGCGCGAAGTCGGGGGCGAGCACGCCCGCCGCCGCATCGGCACGCAGCGTCGCGGTATTGGCGTCGAGCGCCGCATCGAACGCCGACAGCCGTGCGAGATACGCCTCGGCATCCTTCGCCGTCTTCACCGGATGGACCGAGGCGAGGAAATCGGGGACCGAGGCATAGGCGCCGGTCAACTGGCTAACGACATAGGGCGAGAAGGGCGCATAGCCCGTCCCCGGCTCGCCGAAGCGATAGCTGGTGCCGCCCGCCAGCGCCTGCTCATAAGCATAGGCGACCACCGCCTTGTTCGTTGCCCAGGCGGGCGACAGCGCCGCATCGGGGATCGCGTTCAGCCGGGCCAGCCGGTCCTTGCGGCTCGCCACCCAGCGCAGGCGCCCCGCGGCCGAATAGTCGTTGAGGCGCGAGCGCGCGCCGGCGTGGATGCCGGTGTCGAGGCCGAGTTGCGTCGCCGTCTCCGGCATCAGCGCCAGTTCCTCGTCCCAGAACGCGTCCATCAGCCGCCGCATCGCCGCGTCGCCCATGCCGGGCGACGCGGCGCGCCGGGTCTGCGCGATCAGCCCGCCATGCGCGGCGAGCGCGGCGATGCTGCCGCCGAGAAACAGCCTGCGGTCCATTCGGTCGATCCTCTCCAATTCATGTGGCACGCGGCATAGCGCGCGGCCTCAGTTCCCGCGATAGGTCGAATAGCCGAACGGGCTGACGACGACCGGCACGTGGTAGTGCGCCTTGACGTCGGAAACGCTGAACGTCAGCGTGATTTCGGGGAAGAAAGGCTTGGCCGACGCGTCGGGATAGCGGGTCATGTCGAAGTCGAGGCGATAGACGCCCGGCTCGAAAGCGGCCCTTTCGTCGAAATGGCGGATGCGGCCGTCGGCATCGGTGGTCGATGCGGCGACCCGCTGCCAGCGGCCGTCGGCGGCGCGGCGGGACAGCACGACCGGCACGCCCCTGCCACCGACCCCGCGGGCCAGGTCGAGAACATGCGTCGAAATGTCCGCCGCCGCGACGGGCGAGGCGACGAGCGCGGCGGTGAGGGCGAATGCAAGCTTCTTCATGGCGGTTCCTCCGGCTTCGATCAGGCCGGTCTGGCGCGTCGCCGGGCCGAGCGCAACGCCCGGCCCCGCGCATCACTCGGCGACCAGCGCCGCGGGGTCGCCCAGCAGGTGCCAGACGCCGCTGCCGACCTCGACCGCGGCCGCGACGCCCGCGACCTGCTCCAGCCTAGACGCGGCGATCGACGCCCCGCCGAGATCGAGGCGGAGGCGCCCGGCGGCAAGGCTCGCGCCCTTCAGGTGCGCGGCGCCGCCGATCGCCTCGATGATGGCCGGCGCGGGGCGGACGGCCCGCGCGGACGCGGCCGGAGCGGGGGCTTCGGCGGCGCCTGCACGATCGGTCAGCGCGGCGATCTCTGCACAGATCACGTCGGCGACCGGTCCAACGATCACCTGCAGCGTGCCGGCGGAGGGGCGGAGGATCCCCATCGCCCCCAGCGCCTTGAGCGCAGCTTCGTCCACCCGGCCCTGATCGACCAGCGTCAGGCGAAGGCGCGTCGTGCAGGCACCGAGCGTCAGGATATTGCCGCCGCCGCCCAGCGCCGCGAGGAAGCGTTCGGCGCGCGGGGCGGCCGGGCCGGCGGCGGGGGCGGTCGGTGCCGCGATCGCCTCGCGCCCCGGCGTCGCCAGGTTGAAACGCCGGATCGCGAAATCGAACACGACGAAATAGATCGCGAAGAACGCGGCTCCCACCGGCAGCAGCATCAGCGGCCGGGTCGACGCGGCGAAGTTCAGCACATAGTCGAACAGCCCGGCAGAAAAGCCGAAGCCCAGATGGACGCCCAGCAGGTCCATCACCACCATCGCCGCGCCCGTCAGCACCGCATGCACGGCGTAGAGCGCGGGGGCGAGGAACATGAAGCTGAACTCGATCGGCTCGGTCACGCCGGTCAGGAACGAGGTGGCGGCAAGGCTGGCGAGCAGGCCGCCGACTTCCTTGCGCCGTTCGGGCCGGGCATTGCGATAGATGGCGAGGCACGCGGCGGGCAGGCCGAACATCATGATCGGGAAGAAGCCGCTCATGAACGTACCCGCGCTCGGATCGCCGGCGAAGAAGCGGCGCAGGTCGCCGGTCGTGCCCTGATAATCGCCGAGCACGAACCAGGCGATGTTGTTGAGGATGTGGTGCAGTCCTGTGACGAGGAGCAGCCGGTTGAGCACCCCGAACGCGAACAGGCCCACCGATCCCGACGCGGTGAGCGCGGTGCCGAGATGGTCGAGCGCGGTACTGAGCGCGCCATAGCCGAGGCCGATCACGCCCGCGAGCAGCAGGCCCGCGATCCCCGCCACGATCGGCACGAACCGCCGCCCGCCGAAGAAGGAGAGATAGGCCGGCAGGGCGATGCCGGAGAAGCGATTGTAAAGCTGGCCCGCCGCGATGCCCGCGATCATCCCGATCGGCACGTCGAGCCGCGCGATCGCCTTGGCACGGAACGCATCGGCGACGATCGCGGCGACGTCGGTCGCCATCCCCGCGGTCGCCGCCGCCGGCACGTCGAGCAGGGCGCGCGCGCCGTGGACGGCGACGAGATAGCAGGTAACGCCCGACAGCGCCGCCGCGCCGTTGCCGTCCCTTGCCAGCCCGGTCGCGACCCCGATCGCGAACAGCAGGCCAAGGTTCGAGAACAGCGCATTGCCCGCCGCCGCCAGCAGCGGCACGTCGATGAGGTCGGGCTGGCCGAGGCGAAGGAGCAGCCCGGCGACGGGCAGCACCGCGATCGGCAGCATGAGCGCGCGGCCGATCGATTGCAGCGCGGCGAGCAGCGTCTTCATGCCGGCAACTCCTGTTGAAAGCGAAGCGCGAGCGCACGAACCTCGGCGGCGGTGGCGGCGGCGAGGGCCGCGTCGGCGATCGCGCGGCAGTCGGCGCGTGAGAGGCGACGGACCAGCGCCTTGACCTCCGGCACGCGGTTCGGGGTCGCCGACAGTTCCTCGACGCCGAGTCCGACCAGCAGCGGCACCGCGAGCGGGTCGGAGGCAAGGCCACCGCACAGGCCGACCATGCGCGCGTGGCGCTCGGCCCCCCGCGCGGTCGCGGCGATCAGCGCGAGGACGGCGGGGTGCAACCCGTCGATCCCGCCCGCCACCGCCGGATTGCCTCGATCCATCGCCAGCGCATATTGGGTGAGATCGTTGGTGCCGATCGAGAAGAAATCGGCGCGCGCGGCAAGCTGCGCGGCGATCATCGCGGCGGCGGGCGTCTCGACCATGATGCCGAGGGGGATCGGCCGCGTCCGCCCGATCCTCGCCGCTCGCTCCGTGACGACGGCGCGAACCGCCTCCAGTTCCTCGACGCTCGCGATCATCGGCACCATGATGCGCAGGTCGTGACGCTCGGCCGCGCGCAGGATCGCGGCGATCTGTGTTTCGAGGAGGGCGCGGTGGGTCAGGCCGACGCGGATACCGCGCAGGCCGAGTGCCGGGTTTTCCTCTGCGGCGAAGTCGAGATAGGGCGCGGGCTTGTCGCCGCCGACGTCGAGCAGGCGGACGATCACCGGCCGCCCCGCCATTGCCGCGCCGATCCGGTCGTAAAGCGCGGCCTGTTCCTCGACATCCGGCGGACTGTCGCGGTCGAGGAACAGGAACTCGGTACGCAGCAGGCCGCAGCCCTCGGCCCCAGCGGCGACCGCCGCTTCGGCATCGGCGAGCGAGCCGAGATTGGCGAAGACCTCGACCCGGCGGCCGTCGCGGGTGACCGCGGCATTGGCTGCCGCGGTCACCGCGGCGGCGGCGGCGCGGGCGGCGGCTTCGACCGCGGCGCGCGCTTCGGCAAGGCGTCCAGGTGCGGGCGCGCGTTCGATCGCGCCGGTCGTGCCGTCGAGGATCAACGCGTCGCCGTCCGCGATGCCGCCGATCGCATCGCCGATCGCGACGACGGCGGGCAGGCCGCGGCCGGCGGCGAGGATGGCGATGTGCGCGGTTGGGCCACTGCCGCTGACTGCCAGGCCGACGACCTCCGTACCGAGCGCCGCGACCTGTGACGGCAACAGGTCGTCGGCGACGAGGATCGTGCCGGGCTCGAACCGCAGCGCGGCGTCCTCCTCGCCCGCCAGGATGCCGAGCACCCGGCGTTCGAGGTCGAGATAGTCGTCCGCGCGCTCGGCAAGGCGGCGGTCGCCGGTCAGGACGAGGCGATCGGCCATCGCCCGGCAGCCGCTGCGCCAGCCATGACCGGCCGAGCGGCCGGCGGTGATCTCCGCATCGACGGCGGCGGCGAGGGCGGGGTCGTCCAGCATCTCCAGATGCGCGGTCGCGACCGGATTGGCGCCCGCCTCCGCCGAGAGCCGGTCACGCAGCGCAGTGAGCGCCTTGGTAAGCCGCGCGCGTTCGACCTCGACCCCCGCGCCGTCGCGCTCGACCGCGCGGTCGGATACGCGCAGCCAGCGGGCATGGCCGACCGCGAGACCGGGTGAGGCGGGGACGCCGCCGATCGCCCCCTCGGGCAGCGTCACGCGCGGCATCGGCGCGGCGGCGACTTCGACGCTCTCGCCCATGCCGCCGTGGATCAGCTCGCACAACGCGGTAACGAGGCGCTCGGCATCGGGGCCGGTCGCGGCGATCTCGATCTCGTCGTCCAGATGCGCGGCAAGCCCCATCAGTTCGACGACGCTGCGGGCGTTGGCGCTCAACTCGCCCTTGGCGATGGTGCAGACCGCTTCGTAGCGGCGCGCATGCTCGCCGATCCGCGCGGCGGGGCGGGCGTGGATGCCGTGCGGCAGCGACAGGGTGATGCGGCGCGCGAAGCGGTCGCTGGCCGCGACCGGGGCGGTATCCTCGATCGTCAGCGGGCGCAGGTCGAGGAACGCCTCACCGCGCTCGATCCGGCGGCCGGCGATGCGGCTGGCTACCGCGAAGCGATCGCCGTTGACGATGACGATCGGGGTGACGAGCGACGGCGCGGCGAGGGCGATCGCATCCATGTCGAAGCGGACCAGCGGCTCGCCCGCGGTCACGCGCTGGCCGGGCGTCACCAGCACTTCGAACGGCGCGCCGCCAAGGCTTACCGTGTCGATGCCGATGTGTATCAGCAGCTCGACGCCGGCGGGGCCGCGCATCGTCACCGCGTGGCGACCGGCATGAATGCTCAGCACCTCGCCGTCGCAGGGGGCGTGGAGCGTGCCCTCCAGCGGATCGATCGCGCCGCCGTCGCCCATCATCCGCCCGGCGAACACGCCGTCGGGCACGGCATCGAGCGACAGCGCAAGACCCGCACAGGGGGCGGCGAGCGTGATGAGATCGGCCATCGTCTCCCTTTCATTGTCCGCGGGCGTAGCGGCGGTCAGTGGATGCGCTCGCCGCCGATCCAGACGCCGCGCACCCGGTGGTCGGCGCCCAGCCAGACGAGGTCGGCGCGCCGCCCGGCGGCGATGCTGCCGTGCGTCGCCTCGATCCCCAGGAACGCCGCCGGATTGCCCGACGCCATCGCGCTCGCCCGCAGGACCGGGACACCGATCGCCAGCGTGTTGGCGAAGGCGGTCGCCATGTCGAGGTCGCAGCCGGCAAGCGTCCCGTTCGCGTCGACGCAGACGCCGTTCTCGACCCGGATCTGCTCGCCGTTCAGCGTGAAGGGGTGGCCATCGTTGCCGACGCTCGGCATCGCGTCGGTGACGAGCATCATCCGGTCGGCGGGCCGCGCGGCGAGGGCGACTCGCAGCACCGCGGGGTGGACATGGCGATTGTCGACGATCAGCCCGCAATAGACGCCCGGATCCTCCAGCGCGGCGCCGACCATCCCCGGCTCGCGGTGGATCAGCGGCGACATCGCATTGAACAGGTGGGTGATCCCGCGCGCGCCCGCGTCGATCGCGGCCCGCGCCTGATCGTAGGTCGCGTTGGTGTGGCCGAGCGAGACGATGACCCCCGCCGCGGTCAGCGCGGCGATCGCGTCGGGGTGGTTCCGCTCGGGCGCAAGCGTCACCATCACCTTGCCCGCACGGGGGCGGGTCAGCAAGTCGATCGCCACATCGTCGAGGGGGCGGAAATGGCGCGCGTCGTGGATGCCCTTGCGCTCGGCGTTGAGGAACGGCCCCTCGATATGCGTGCCGATACAGGCCGGCACGCCGCGCGCGATCGCCTCGTCCACCGCATCCAGCGCGGCGGCGACCTGGTCGAGCGTGTCGCTGATGAGCGTGGGGAGGAAAGCGGTGGTGCCGAACCGGGCATGCGTCTCGCCGATCCGGGCGATCGTCGCCCGCGTCGGCGCATCGTTGAACAGCGCGCCGCCGCCCCCGTTCACCTGCGTATCGATGAAGCCGGGGAGGAGCAGCCCGCCCTCCAGGTCGATCGCGGCGCCCTCGGCCGGGTCGAGGCAATCGATGGTCCCGCCGGCGATCGTGAGGGCGATCGAGGTGCGGATGCCAGCGGGCGTGACGATGCCGCCATTCTCGAAAGCGAGGCGGGTCATCGCGTCTCGGTCACCTTGCGCAGATGGGGCGGGCTGTCGGGGTCGAGCCCGCGCGCCCGCGCCAGCGCCTCCGCCGCGCGATAGAAGCTCTGGATCATCAGGATCGGCTCGATCACCGGATGCGCGGCGATCGCCGGCAGGGTGCCGCCCGCGCCGCTGGCATCGGCAAGCAGCGAGCGCACGCCGCGGCCGGCGAAGTCGCCCATCGCCGCGCGCACGTCGTCGCCGTCATGCCCCGACCCGGCAAAGGCGATGACGGGAAAGCCGTCGCCGACGATCGCCATCGGCCCGTGACGCACCTCGGCACTCGAAAACGCCTCGGCATGGAGCGCGCAGGTTTCCTTGAGCTTGAGCGCCGCCTCCTGCGCGATGCCGAGGCCGTAGCCGCGACCGAGAACGAACAGGTTGGTGGCGTCGGCCAGAGCCGTGGTCAGCGGGGTCCAGTCGAGGTCGAACGCCGCGGCAAGCTGGTCCGGCAATCGGCCCAGCGCCTCGCCCAGCGACGCATCCTTGCCAAGCACCGCGGCGATCCCCGCGACGATGGCGAGCGAGAGGATGAACGACTTGGTCGCGGCGACCGATCGCTCTGGCCCCGCGCCGATCGCAAACAGCCAGTCGGCGCGCGTCGCCATCGGCGAGGTTTCGTCGTTGACGATGACCGCCACCTTCGCACCCGCGTCGCGATAGCGGTCGATCGTGGCGAGCAGGTCGGGACTGCGCCCCGATTGCGAGATCGCGATCATCAGCACGCCTTCAGCCCGCAGCGGCGCGGCATAGACCGACGCCACCGAGGGGGCGGCCGACGACACCGGCACGCCGACCAGCGTCTCCAGCACATATTTGGCAAAGGTCGCGGCATGGTCCGACGATCCGCGTGCGCAGGTCACGATCGCGGCGGGTTTTGTCTCTGTTACATGGCGCGCGAGCGCAGCGGCGGTGGGCGCGTTGCGGGCCAGCGTGTCGGCGACGCGCGCCGAGGCTTCGCCCGCCTCCGCCAGCATCAGCGTGCTCGTCGTATCTGTCGTCGTCGCCATCAGATCGCGCTCAGCTCGGCGACGACGTCGTAAGCGTCGCCGCGATAATAGGATTGGGTGAACTCGATCGTCTCGCCATCGGCCGAATAGCCGAGCCGTTCGATGAACAGCCCGGCATGGCCCGTTTCGACCCCCAGGCGCTTGGCCTGTTCGGCGGGGAAGGGGATCGCCCGCAGCCGCTGGAGCGCGCGGACGGGCCGGCAACCCGTCGCCTCGAGCGCGGCGTAGAGCGAATGCTCCACCGCCTCGGCGCTGGGCAGGCAGTGGCCGGCGATCGTCGCATACTCCATCGCCATCGGCACGTTGTCGGCATAGCGGACGCGCTGGAAACGATAGACGCGCGTGCCGGGCGAGAGGCCGAGCGACAGCGACTCCTCGGGCGTGACGCTGCCTTCGGCGCGCTGGATCAGTTCGCTACTCGGCACCCGGCCGCGCGCCTGCATGTCCTCCGAGAAGGAGGAGAGCTTGGAGAAGCTCTTTTCGACGCGCGCCGCGACGAAGGTGCCCGCGCCGCGGCGGCGGACGATCAGCCCCTCGTCCACTAGCCCCTCGATCGCCTTGCGCACGGTGATCCGCGAGATGCCGAACTCGGCCGCGAGGTCACGCTCGGGCGGAATTGCGTCGTCCTGCGCCAGCAGCCTGGCGGCGATCGCGGCGCGGATGATCTGCTGGAGCTGGACGTAGAGCGGCGCGCGATTGTCTGGATCGAACTGCCCCACGCGTTCGGAAAAGGTCATCGGTTGCCCCTGGCGGCGCCTGTCGCACCCTGTTCGACTCGAGTTAGGTTATAAACTGGTATTGTTCAAGCGATGATCGGTCGATCTGTCATAAATCTTACGATCGAGTGAAACAAAATTACACCCAGAGAGCGCTACTCAATCGGTTTTCCGCCTTTAACCCGCTGAAATCGGCAAAATGATCGTGAAAACGAGCCGGCTGACATTTTTCCGTAGATTCGACGTTATAAATTGGTCATATCTTATACACCGGGTAGCGATACCAATATAGACCATCGTCGCATCCGGGTCGGGCCGGGACGTCGCGGCCGGTTTTGAGGTTGGGGAGCTCTCTTATGCTGATTCGAGCGATTTTGCTGGCCGGTACCGCGATCGTCGCGACGTCTGCGGCCCATGCACAGGATGCCGCCGCGCCGGCCGACACCGCGCAACAGGGCAATTCGGGCACGCAGGCCGAGGCGCAGGACGGCGACATCGTCGTGACCGGCATCCGCGGCGGCCTTCGCAACGCGATCGCGATCAAGAAGGAAGCGAACGCCGTCGTCGACGTCATCTCGTCGGAGGATATCGGCAAGTTCCCCGATCGCAACGTCGCCGAATCGCTCTCGCGCGTGCCCGGCGTCAGCATCGATCGCCGCTTCGGCGAGGGTGAGAAGGTGGCGATCCTCGGCACCGACCCGGCGCTCAACCGCCTGCTGCTCGACGGCCACGGTCTCGCCTCGGCCGACTGGGGCGGCAACGACAACGATCCGTCCAGCCGCACCTTCAACTATTCGCTGCTCGCGCCCGAGCTCGTCGATCGGCTCGAAGTCTACAAGTCGCCCGAGGCGCGGATCGAGGACGGCAGCCTGGGCGGTACGGTGATCGTCCGCACGCGCCGCCCGCTCGACCTGCCCGCCAATTCGGTGTTCGCCTCGGCCGGCTATTCGTACAACGACCGCTCCCAAAAGGGGAACGTGCGCGCGTCCGGCCTCTACAGCTGGAAGAACAAGGCCGGGAATTTCGGCATCCTGCTCGCCGCCACCTATGACAAGCAGAACATCGTCCGCGCGGGCGTGGAGTTCTTCGGCTACGACAACAACCAGGCGAACGCCGACGGCACGCGCAACAGCCCGTTCGTCAATCGCGATCCCGCGACGGGCGCGCTGTCGCTGAAGAACCCGAACGCGACGATCACCGGCGGCACGATCACCGACCTCTACAACGCCGCCTCGCCGTTCGGCATCAACTACGCCTATTTCCAGCAGTCGCGCGAGCGGGCTAGCGTGTCTGGCGCGGTCCAGTTCAAGCCGACCGACGACCTCACCTTCACGATCAACGGCCTCTATATCGACGGCGCGTACAACAATTACAGCCAGGCGATGTACACCATCCCCGGCGCGTGGTCGGGCAGCGTACTTCAGTCGGCGACGGTCGCGAACGGCGTCGTCACCGACGCGACCTTCGGCGCCTCGCCCAATCAGGCGGCGCAGCTCGACACGCTGGTTCGCAAGACCAAGCTCAAGACCAAGAGCCTCAACTTCTTCGGCGACTGGGATAATGGCGACGGTGCCAAGGTGTCGTTCCAGGCGGGGTGGAGCGAGGCGACGGGCGGGCGCAATCCCGAATATCTCTTCAACGTCCAGACCAAGCTGCCCTTCAGCTACTCGATCACGCCCGAATCGGCGACGGTCAACTTCACCGGCGACATCACCAACCCGGCGAACTTCTTCACCAATCCCAACAACAACCCCGCGCAGATCGAGGGGCGGCCGGTCGTCGTCAACGGCCAGGCGCTCAACGCCGCGCAGATCGGCGGGCTGGACTACAGCGTCACCACCGACCGCGACATCTTCGCCGCTTATGACGCGACGATCCCGATCGCGTTCGGACCGTTCACCGAACTGTTGCTCGGCAGCCGCTTCGTCGAGCATACGAACCGCGTCGATGCGCGCGGCATCAACACCTATCTCCAGACGTCGCGCGCGCTCGACCAACTTGGTGTCGACGTGGGCGTGACGCCCGACGGCATCTTTGCGGGCAGCGGCGCCAACGGCAATGCGGGCAGCTTCATCAACCTGTCCGAACAGGCGGTGATCGACATCCTGGCGAACGCGATCAATTCAGCCCTGGTCGACAAGGTCGGCGCGTCGAGCAAGGTCAAGGAGACGATCGCGGCAAGCTATGTCCAGCTCAATTTCGACCAGGGCGGCCTGCGCGGGAACATCGGCGGGCGGCTGGTCTATACGCAGGACAAGTCGAACTATGCGCTGACACAGCCGACCGTTGCCAATCCGAACCCCCAGCCGGTGCCGACGACCTCGACCAGCGACTATCTGAAGTTCCTGCCGAGCTTCAACATCGCCTATGAGTTCAGCCCGCAGTTCATCCTGCGCGGCGCAGTGGCCAAGGTGATTTCGCGTCCGCGCTATCAGGACCTGGCCGCCGCGATCACGCAGAACGACATCACCTTCGACGCGGGCGGCGGCAATCCCGACCTGCGCCCCTATGAATCGACCAACTATGAAATCTCGGCCGAATACTACCCGCGGCCCGGCGCGCTGCTGTCGGTCGAACTCTATCGCCGCGACATCAGCAACTACGTCATCAACACCCGGCAGGAGGGGGTGACGCTGTTCAACTCGCTGACCGGCCAGCTCGAAAACCGCTACAGCGTCTCGCGCCCGATCAACGGCGGCAGCGCCAAGGTCAGCGGCGTGCTGGTCAACGGACAGGCGGAAATCTGGGGCGGCTTCGGCATCCAGGCGAACTATGCCTATCAGGACAGCAGCACTTCGACGATCCCGGGCATCAACGGCACGCTCAACCTGCCGTACCTGTCGAAGCACACGGTCAACGTGGTCCCGTATTTCGAGCGCGGGCCGGTGCAGGCGCGGCTGAGCTACAACTATCGCACCGACTATTTCCGCACGATCGGGCGGCTCGGCTCGATCGAGAAGGTCGCGCCCTATACCCAGCTCGACGCTTCGGCGAGCCTGGCGATCACCAAGGCGATCTCGCTGACGTTCAACGCGCAGAACCTGCTCGACGAGACGTACATCCAGTATAGCGGCACGCGCGATCGCCCCTCGGCCTTCTACAAGAACGGCCGCACCTTCATCGGCGGGGTGTCGGTTCGCTTTTGATCCTCCCGACTGGCCCGAAGCGCGCTACCCCTTGCGCTTCGGGCCGCTTTTTTTCGGGACGGCACGGCGGGAGAGTGACGATGCGGCATTGGGTGCAGACGATGGCGCTGCTGGCGGCCGGTACCCCCGGACTGGCGCAGCAACTGCCGCTGGTGCCGATGCCGGCCAGCGTCGCGCCGGGGACCGGGACGCTGACGATCGGCGCGGGCGCCGGTATCGTCGCCGACGCGCGCGACAAGGGCGCGGCGACCGCGGCGCGGCTGCTGGCCGAGCGGGTGAAGGTCGATCGCGGCCTCACCCTGACGCCCGCCGCCACCGGGCCGATCCGCCTGATCCGCGACCGGTCGATCAAGGGCGACGAAGCCTATCATTTGGTTGTCACGGGTGAGGGCGTAACGATTGCGGCCAGCGGCGACCGCGGCCTCATCTGGGGCGCGATGACGCTCGCGCAATTGCTCAGCCCCGATGCGGCGTTCGGGCGGCCGGTGACCCTGGCGGCGGTGACGATCGACGATGCCCCGCGCTTTCGATGGCGCGGGCTGATGATGGACGTGGCGCGCCATTTCCAGCCGATCGAGACGCTCTATCCGATCGTCGACACGATGGCGGCGCAGAAGCTCAACACGCTTCACCTCCACCTGACCGACGATCAGGGGTGGCGGGTCGAAATCAAGCGCTATCCCGACCTGACGCGCATCGGCGGGTATCGCACGCCGCCCTCCGCCGGCGGCGCGCCCGGTGCGAAGTCGGGCGGCTTCTACACGCAGGACCAATTGAAAGCGCTGGTCGCCTATGCCGCCGCGCGCGGGATCGTCGTGGTGCCCGAGATCGACCTGCCCGGCCATGCGCAGGCCGCCGTCGCCGCCTATCCGGGCGAGGTAGGCGTACTCGGCGACCGGCCCGAGGTGGGCCACGACTGGGGCATCATGCCGTGGCTGTTCTCGCCGTCCCCGCGCAGCATGACCTTCATCAAGAATGTCCTCGACGAGTTGGTCGACATCTTCCCCTCCGAGTTCATCCATGTCGGCGGGGACGAGGCGGTGAAGGACCAGTGGCAACGCTCGCCCGCGGTGCAGGCGCAGATGAAGGCGCTCGGCCTCAGGACCGAGAACCAGATGCAGGGCTGGATGATCGCCGAGCTCGGCAAGCATCTGGCCTCCAAGGGCCGCCGCCTGATCGGCTGGGACGAGATACTCGAGGGCGACGTGCCCACCAGCGCGTCGGTCATGTCGTGGCGCGGCGAGAAGGGGGCGGTGGAGGCGGCGAACAAGGGTCACGACGTCGTCCTCTCGCCCGCACCCAACCTCTATTTCGACAATCTCCAGTCCGACCGCGGCGACGAGCCGCCGGGCCGCATCGGCGTCCAGACGCTGGAAGCGGTCTATAACTATGATCCGCAGCCGGCGGGGATCGACCCCGCGCGGCTGGGGCACGTGCTGGGTGCGCAGGCCAATGCCTGGTCGGAGTATCTGGCGACCGCCCGCCAGAAGGAACACGCGATCTTCCCGCGCCTGTCGGCGCTGGCCGAAGTCACCTGGTCGCCGAAGGCGGCACGCGACTGGCGCGGGTTCGTTGCGCGGCTCGACCCGCAAATGCTGCGCTACCGGCGCGAGGGGATCGCCGCGGCCGACAGCGCCTTTGCCGTCAACTTCCGGCCGCAGGGCACCCGCGGTCAGGCGCTGAAGGCGGGCCGTGCAGTGCTGGCGATGGACACGCAGGCGGCGGCGGGGACGATCCGCTATACGCTGGGAGGCAAGGCGCCGACCGCCGCGTCGCGCGCCTATGTCGCGCCGCTGACGGTGCGCGCGGGACAGGTGGTGACGGCGGCCGCCTTCGCCGCCGATGGTCGCACGCTCGCCGCGCCGCGCCGCTACGACGCGAGCCGCGCGGCGTGGCTAAGCGCCGGGGCGAGCGGTTTCGCCGCATGTCCCAAGGGTGCGCTCGGCCTGCGCGTGCCGCTCAATGAGGGGCAGGCGGAGGATGCGCCCGCCTATAACGTCAATATCTTCGACACCTGTACCCAGTGGGTCGCCGCGCCGCTGGGCGAGGCGAAGGCGGTGGCGATCGAGGTCGTGCGCCTGCCCCGCAACTACGGCCTAGCGCATGAGGAATCGGCGCTGCGTGGGCATTATGCCGTCACCGAGCATGGCGAGCTGGTGGTGAAGGCGGGCGGCTGCGACGGGCGCGTCGTCGGCACCTTCCCGCTGCCCGACCCCGCCACCGCGCCGAACCGTTTTCGGGTCGAGGCGCCGGTGAAGGGCGAGGAGGGCGACGCCGATCTCTGCTTCCAGTTCACCTCGCCGCTCGCCGATCCCTTTTACACCGTCGGGTCGGCCAGCCTGGAGGATCGGCGTTGATCGCACTCGCCATCGCGCTGGCCGCGGCGGCGCAGCAGGAGCCGCCGGTCGATCCCGACGTCGCCGCGCGCATCGCCGCGATGACGCCCGTCGAAAAGGCCGAGCAGCTCCAGTCGAAGGTCAAGGCTTCCAGCCCCGACCTCCCCGCCTACGACTATTGGAACGAGGGGCTGCACGGGCTTGCCCGCAATGGCGTCGCGACGGTGTTCCCGCAGGCGATCGGGCTAGCCGCGACCTGGGATGCGCCGCTGATCGAGCGGGTGGGAACGGTGATTTCCACCGAGGCGCGGGCCCGCTACAACGCGCTGCCGGGTCGAGACCGCAAGCGGTATCAGGGCCTGACGATCTGGTCCCCCAACATCAATATCTTCCGCGATCCGCGCTGGGGCCGGGGGCAGGAGACGTATGGCGAGGACCCGCTGCTGACCGGCACGATGGCGGTCGGCTTCGTCCGCGGGCTGCAGGGCCCCGATCCGAACCAGCCGCGTGTCATCGCCACGCCCAAGCACCTCGCCGCGCATAGCGGGCCGGAGGCGGGGCGCGACAGCTTCAGCGTCCAGACCAGCCCCTATGACGTCGAGGCGACGTACCTGCCCGCCTTTCGCCGCGCGTTGACGGAGGGGCGGGCGCAGTCGGTGATGTGCGCGTACAACGCGATCCACGGCGTCCCCGCCTGCGCCGCCGACTGGATGCTCAACCAGCGGGTGCGCCGCGACTGGGGGTTCACGGGCTTCGTCGTGTCTGACTGCGACGCGATCAGCAATATCGCCCATTATCAGCGTTATGCCCGCGACAATGCGGGCGGATCGGCGGCGGCGATCAATGCGGGTATGGACCTGAATTGCGGGACGGGCTTTTCCGCGCTTGACCGGGCGATGGCCGAGGGACTGACCGATCCCGCAACCGTCGACCGCGCGCTCGCCCGTGTGCTGAGCGCACGCAAGCGGCTTGGCGATGCGTTCGGGACGAAGAGCCGCTGGGACGCGATCTCCCCGCGCACGGTCGGGACACCGGCCCACCGCGCGCTGGCGCTGGAGGCCGCGCGCAAGTCGATCGTGCTGCTCGAAAACCGCGGCGTCCTGCCGCTTCGCGCGGGCGCGCGGATCGCAGTGATCGGTCCCAATGCCGACAGCCTCGACACGCTGGAGGCCAATTACCACGGCACCGCCGCCGACCCGGTGACGCCACTGGCGGGCCTGTCGAAGCGGTTCGCCGTTACCTATGCCCAAGGCGCGTCGCTGGCCGAGGGCGTGCCCGTTGTCGTGCCGCAGACCGCGTTCGGGGAGGGGCTGATCGCGAGCGTCTATCGCGATCCCGGCTTCAGCGGCGCGCCGCTCGCGATGCTAAGGCACCGCACGATTGACTTCGACTGGAACCGCGCGCCGCCTATTAAGGGCCTCGCCGAGGATCGCTACGGCGTCCGCTGGACCGGCACGATCGCGGCGGAGGGGGCGGGCGAGCATCTGCTCCGCATCGACATTCCGCGCTGCTGGGATGCGTGCACCGGCCATGACGCGGTACGGCTGTGGATCGACGGCAAGCCCGTCATCACCGATAGCGGCGACGGAAAGAGCGTCGAGGCGCGCTACACCTTCACAGATACCGCCCCCCACGACTTCCGCCTCGAATTCGCGCATACCGGCGAGGACGAGGGCATTCGCCTGACCTGGGTCGCGCCCGCCGAGGCGCAGCGTGCGCGCGCCGTCGCGGCGGCGAACGGCGCCGATGTGGTGGTCGCGTTCGTCGGCCTGTCGCCCGCGGTGGAGGGAGAGGCGCTTCAGATCGAGGTGCCCGGCTTCTCCGGCGGCGACCGCGCTGACATCGCACTTCCCGCCGCACAGCAGGCGCTGCTCGAGGCGGTGAAGGTAAGCGGCAAGCCGCTGGTCGTCGTGCTTCTGTCGGGCAGCGCCGTCGCGATGGAATGGGCCAAGACCCATGCCGACGCCGTTATCGCCGCCTGGTATCCGGGCGAGGCAGGGGGCACGGCGATCGCCGACGTGCTGGACGGCAGCGTCAATCCATCGGGCCGGCTGCCCGTCACCTTCTATGCCCGCACCCGCGACCTGCCCGCGTTCGTCGACTACAACATGCGCGAGCGGACCTATCGCTATTTCAGCGGCACCCCCCTTTGGGGCTTCGGTCATGGGCGTAGCTATACGCGCTTCGATTATGGCGCCGTCACCGCGCCGCCCGCGATCCGCGCGGGCGAGCCGCTGGCCGTCACCGCGCGGCTCGCCAATGTCGGAACCCGAGCGGGCGAGGACGTGGTGCAGGCCTATCTGATCGCGCCCGACAGCCTCAACCGCATCGGCAGCTCCAACGACCCCGTGCTGCGCCACAGCCTGGTCGGGTTCCAGCGGATCGCGTTGAAGCCGGGCAGGTCGGGCGAGGTCCGGTTCACGCTCGACCCGCGCGCGCTCAGCACCGTCGATCTCGCCGGTAACCGCGCGGTTCGGGCGGGCGCGTATCACCTTTTCGTCGGCGGCGGTCAGCCGGGGATGGCGGCGGGGCAGGAGGTCCGCTTCACGATCACCGGCGAGCAGGGCCTTCCCAAATGACGCTGACGCGGCGGACGCTGATCGGCAGCGGCCTGGCGCTGGGGGCGCTGCCGCTGCGCGCCGCCGATCCGGTGCGGCCAACGAAGCGGCCCGCGCCCGCCGATCGCCGCTTCACGAGTTCGGCGGTGGAGCGGGAGATTGCCCGCGTGTCGGCAACGATCGCCGATCCCGAGCTTCGCTGGCTGTTCGCCAATTGCTATCCCAACACGCTCGACACGACGGTGTTCATGGACCGCGTCGACGGGCGGCCCGACGCGTTCGTCATCACCGGCGACATCCCCTGCCTGTGGCTGCGCGACAGCGCGGCGCAGGTGCATCCGTACGTCCACCTCGCGCGCGGCGATGCGCGGTTGCGCGAGCTGTTCCGCGGGCTGATCGCGCGCCAGTCGCGCTCGATCCTGATCGACCCCTATGCCAACGCGTTCATGCGCGATCCGGCGGCGAAGAGCGACCTGCCCTGGGCGCTGACCGACGATACCGAGATGAAGCCCGGCGTCGCCGAGCGGAAGTGGGAAGTCGATTCGCTCTGCTATCCGGTCCGCATGGCGCATGATTACTGGCGGGCGACCGGGGACGAGACGCCGTTCGACACGCTCTGGGTCGATGCCGCGCGCGCGATCGTGCGGACCTTTCGCGAGCAGCAGCGCAAGGACGGGCCGGGGCCGTACCGCTTCCTGCGCCGCGACAAGCTGGCCAGCGAAACGCTGGTCCTGAACGGCTACGGCGCACCCACGCGCAAGGTCGGGCTGATCCATTCGATGTATCGCCCGTCGGACGATGCGTGCCTGTTCCCGTTCCTGATCCCGTCGAACTGGTTCGCGGTCTCGGCGCTTCGCAAGCTGGCTGTGCTGGCTGGCAAGGTACGCGGCGACGCGGCGCTGGCGAACGATGCGGCGGCACTGGCGGACGAGGTTGCCGCCGCGCTGGCCGCACACGGCACGCTGATCGACCCGGCCAGCGGCGAACGGCTGATGGCCTACGAGGTCGACGGCTTCGGCAACGGCCATTTCATGGACGACGCCAACGTGCCGAGCCTGTCCGGCCTTGCCTATCTGGAGGCGATCCCGGCGACCGATCCGCTCTGGCGGCGCACGGCGGCGGCGGCGTGGAGCGACCGCAACCCCTATTTCAACCGCGGCCGCGTGGCCGAGGGGATCGGCAGCCCGCATTCGGGCATGGGCACGATCTGGCCGATGTCGATCGTGATGCACGCGCTGAACAGCGACGACGAAGCGACCATCCGTCAGTGTCTGCGGTGGCTGAAGGACAGCCACGGCGGCACCGGCTTCATGCACGAATCCTTCGACCGCGACGATGCGGGCAAGTTCACGCGGGCCTGGTTCGCCTGGGCCAACGGGCTGTTCGGCGAACTGATCGTCGATCTCGCGCGGCGCAAGCCCCACGTGCTGGCGGCCCCCTTGTGAAGCTCGCCCGGCGCGAGTTGCTGGCCGGCGCGGCGGCCGGGATCGCGGTGCCGGCGCCCGCCTTCGCCGCGGCGACGGATGCGCCCGCGCGGCCCGACCTGGTCATCGGCACCGGCGGCACGGGGCACACCTTTCCCGGCGCGACGATGCCGTTCGGCATGGTCCAGCTTTCGCCCGATACCGGCGTGGAGCGGTGGGAGAATTGCTCGGGCTATCACCAGGGCGACGGCTCGATCCTGGGCTTCTCGCACACGCATCTGTCGGGGACGGGGATCGGCGACATGCTCGACGTGCTGGTCGTCCCCGCGACCGGCCCCGTCCTGCTGGAGTCCGGCCCGCGCGAAAACCCCGATGCGGGCTATCGGCAGCGTTATGCGGGCGAAGTCGCCGAGCCCGGCTATTACGCCGTCACGCTCGAAAACGGCGTCCGCGCCGAACTGACCGCGACGGAGCGGACGGGCATCCACCGCTATCGCTTCCCGGCGGGGGCGGGGCATCTGCTGATCGACCTGTCGCACCTGATCGCCGACCAGCCGCAATACCCGGCCTTCATCGACGAGGCGCGGCTGACGCTGGAGGCGGACGGCACGCTTACCGGCACGCGGCGCGTGTTCCGCTGGGCCAAGGGGCGGCGCATCTTCTTCGCGATGCAGTTCTCGCGGACGCCCGACCGCGTGCAGTTCTACGGCGACGGCGACATGCCGGTCGAGGGGCGCGGGGTCGCGGGCAAGCGGCTGAAGGTCGCGCTGCATTTCGACGATGCCGGCGCGGCGCCGATCGTCGTTCGCTGCGGCATCTCCGCCGTCGATCCGGATGGCGCGCGTGCGAACGTGAGGGCGGAGGCGCGGCACTGGTCGTTCGACCGCTATCGACGCGATGCGGCGCGGGCTTGGGAGCGCGAACTTGGTGTGCTGCGGGTCGAGGGCGGCACCGCCGACCAGCGCACGATCGCCGCGACCGCGCTCTATCATGCCAGCCTCGGGCCGACGCTCTTCTGCGACGTCGATGGGCGCACGGTCGGCCTCGACCGCAACGTCCACCGGCTGAAGCCCGGTGAGCGCGCGTACAGCGCCTACTCGCTCTGGGACACGTACCGCGCATTCCACCCGCTCCAGACGCTGATCGGCGGCGAGCGGACGCGGCGGATGATCGAGGACCTGATCCGCCAGACGCAGCAGAGTCCGTTCGGTCCGCCCGTCTGGCCGCTGCAAGGCATCGAGACCGGCTGCATGATCGGCTGGCACGCGGTCCCCGTGCTGGCGGAAGCGCGGGCGAAGGGCATTCCCGCCGACTATGCCGCCGCGTGGCCCGGCATCGCGCGGCGCAGCTTCGACCGGGCGACGCCGACGCTCGACAACAGTCTTGGCATCGAGGCGTATGATACGCTCGGCTACGTCCCCGCCGACCGCGTGAACGAAAGCGTCTCGCGTACGCTCGAATACGCCTATGACGACTATGCCGGCGCACACATCGCCGAGGCGGCGGGCGACACGGCGGGCGCAGCGCGGCTGCGGCGGCGGTCGGGGAACTGGACGAACGTCTTCGACCGGCGCATCGGCTTCGCCCGCGGGCGTCTGGCCGACGGGCGCTGGGCGGATCCCTATGATCCGATCGCGCTCGGTCATTCGAAGCGGTGGCATGATTTCACCGAGAGCAATGGCTGGCAGGCGACGTTCCTCAACCAGCACGACGTGCCCGGCCTGATCGCCGCGATGGGCGGCGATGCGGCGTTCGAGGCGAAGCTCGATGCGCTGTTCGCCGCGCCCTCGACGCTGCCCGCCGACGCGCCGCCCGACATTTCCGGGCTGGTCGGGCAATACGCCCACGGCAACGAGCCGAGCCACCACGTCGCCTATCTCTATGCCTATTGCGGCGCGTCCTGGAAGACTCAGGGCATGGTCCGCCGCCTGCTGACCGCGATGTACCGGGCCGCACCCGACGGCATCATCGGCAACGACGATTGCGGACAGATGAGCGCGTGGTTCCTGCTCTCCGCGCTCGGCTTCTACCCCGTCGATCCGGTGAGTGCGCAATATGTGCTCGGCAGCCCCCTGTTCGACCGCGCCGAGCTGCGGCTGGGCAACGGGCGGCGGCTGGTGGTCGAGGCGGCGGGGAACGCGCCCGACGCGCCCTATGTCCGCGGCGTATCGTGGCGGGGGCAGCGCTGGACGCGCGGCTGGATCGATCACGAAACGCTGATGGCGGGCGGCACGCTTCGCTTCGAGATGGCGCGCGAGCCCGACCGCAGCTTCGCCGCCGCGCCCGCCGACCGGCCGGGGCAGCTTATCCAAGGAGTTCGCCGATGACCGCATCCCTCTCGCGTCGCACGCTGATCGCCGGCGGGGCCATGCTCGGCGGGGCGGCGTGTACGCCGGTGGCGTCGCGATCGGTCGCCGGCGCATCCGCGCCGCTGCCCGCCCCCTGGGGCGCGGTACCGTCGCCGCGACAGCTCAAATGGCATAATCGCCGGTTTTACGGCTTCGTCCATTTCTCGATCAACACCTTCACCGACAAGGAATGGGGGTATGGCGACGAGGATCCGGCGCTGTTCGACCCGACCGACTTCGACCCCGACCAGATCGCCGCCGCGGCGAAGGCGGCGGGGATGACCGGCCTGATCCTCACCGCCAAGCATCATGACGGCTTCTGCCTCTGGCCGACGATGCTGACCGAGCACTGCATTCGCAATTCGCCCTACAAGGCCGGCAAGGGCGATATCGTCGGCGAGCTGGAGGCGGCGTGCCGGCGGGCGGGGCTGAACTACGGCCTCTATCTCTCGCCCTGGGACCGCAACCACCCCGAATACGGGCGACCCGCCTATGTCGACTATTATCGTGCCACTCTGACCGAACTGTGCACGCGCTACGGCAAGCTGTTCGAGGTTTGGTTCGACGGCGCGAATGGCGGCGACGGTTATTATGGCGGCGCGCGGGAGACGCGGCGGATCGATGCGCCAGCCTATTACGACTGGCCCGCGATCGTGAAGCTGGTTCACGACCTTCAGCCGGAGGCGTGCACCTTCGACCCGCTCGGCGCCGACATCCGCTGGGTGGGGAACGAGGAGGGGCATGCCGCCGACCCGTGCTGGCCGACGATGCCGAACGCGCCCTATACCCAGGCGAACGGCTATCCTGGCGTGCGCGGGGCCGAGCTCTGGTGGCCGGCGGAGACCAACGTGTCGATCCGCCCCGGCTGGTTCTATCACGCGGACGAGGATACGCAGGTCAAGTCGCCTGCCACGCTGATGGAGATGTTCGACCGGTCGGTCGGGCATGGCACCACCTTCCACCTCAACATCCCGCCCGACCGGCGCGGCCGGATCGCCGACCGCGACGTCGCCAGCCTGACCGCGTTCGGCGACGCGCTGCGCGGCACGTTCGCCACCGATCTGGCGAGGGGGGCGGTGGTGACGGCGAGCGCGGATATCGGATCGACCGCGACCAACGTCGTCGACGGCGATCCGGCGACCTTCTGGTGCGCACCGGGGGGCGCACGCGACGCGTCGCTCGTCCTCGACCTGCCGCCGGGGCGCGCGTTCGACCTGATCGAGCTCCAGGAATGGCTGCCGCTCGGCCTGCGCGTAACCCGCTTCGCGATCGACGTGGCGGACGATGGCGGCGAATGGCGGACGATCGCGGAAAAGGCGATGGTCGGCCCGCAGCGCCATGTGCGCCTCCCCCAGCCGATCGCGCCGCGTCGCCTTCGCTTCCGCACAGTGGAGGCCGAGGCGGGGCCGGCACTGCGCCGGATCGCGCTCTACCGCTCGGTTGCCCCGCGCACGCTGCCGCCCGCCGTCGCCAGCGATCCGAGCCTGATTTCGAGCGCGGGGTGGCGGATCGTCGCCGCCAGCGCGGAGGGAGGCGCGGCGCTGTTCGACGACAATGCGAAGACCGCGTGGCAGTCGCCCGCGCCCGCGTCGGTCACGATCGACCTCGGCCGGACCGAGGCGCTGCGCGGATTCCTGCTGACGCCGACGCGCCATGTCGATCCCGACGCCGCGCCGCCGTCGCGCTGGCGGGCGGAGACGAGCCTCGACGGCAAAAGCTGGACGGCGGCGGGCGAGGGGGAGTTCGCCAACATCAACTATGCCCGCGCGACGCAGCGCCCCGCCTTTTCGGGCGTGCGGCGGGCGCGGTTCCTGCGGCTCCACTTCCCGACGCCCGCGGTCCCGGCGCCGCGCATCGCCGTCGCGGGGATCGCCGCCTTCCGCTAGCGCGGCGATGGCGATGATCCAAAATGAATCGGCCAATGCTTTCAACCGTATGGGCCTTGGATGACGCCATTATGAAGGCGCCGCTCGCGCACCGTCACCGGTTCGACACCGAACTGTCGCGTCCCTGAAATAGCCGCCCCGGCGAACGATCAACGCGATCCCAAGGGGGTGACTTTCGATGAGCTTGCGCATCAACCGCCGCGCCGTGTTTCTGGCGAGCGCCTCTGCTGCCTGCGCCATGGCGGCGCCGGCCATGGCACAGGATATGCCCGCCAAGGCTGCCGCGCCCGACCTCGACCAGAAGGGGGAGGGGGTCGGCGACATCGTCGTGACCGCGACGAAGCGGGAAACGAGCCTTCAGAAGACGCCGATCGCGATCTCGGTCGTCAGCGACACGATGATGAAGGACCGTCACGTCCAGAGCCTGTACGACCTGGCCGATGGCGGCGTGCCGTCGCTGCGCGTGGCGACGTTCGAGGCGCGGCAGAGTGCCCTGACGGTCGGCATTCGGGGGATCGTGCCGCTCGATGCGAACCAGCCGGCGCGCGAGCAGGGGGTCGGCATCTATGTCGACGGCGTCTATCTCGGGCGGCAGCATGGCCTCAACGCCGCGCTGTTCGACCTCGAGCGGGTCGAGGTGCTGAAAGGGCCGCAGGGCACGCTGTTCGGCCGCAATACAGAGGGTGGCGCCCTCAGCCTCGTCAGCCGCGCGCCGAGCGGCGAGTTCGGCGGCCGGGTCGCCGGGGGCATCGGCAATTACGGATCGTACACCAGCGAAATCCACCTCGACCTGCCCGAATATCAGGGCTTTGCCGTCAAGCTCGACGGGGTGCTGCAATATCAGGACCCGACGACGAAGAACCCGCTGGCTGGCCAGACCGGCTGGAACTATTTCGACCGCCGGGGCCTGCGCGCGGCGGTGCGGTGGAAGCC
>CAJYLT010000010.1 GCA_913775795.1 uncultured Sphingomonas sp.
GTGGTCGGCGGGTCGATGGGCGGGATGCAGGCGCTAAGCTGGGCCGCGACGTTCCCTGAACGCGTCGCCGCCGCGGTGGTCATCGCCTCCACCGCGCGGCATTCGGCGCAGAATATCGCCTTTCACGAGGTGGGGCGGCAGGCGATCATGGCCGATCCCAACTGGAACGGCGGCGACTATTACGAGAGCACGCCCCCCGCCGCGGGCTTGGCCGTCGCGCGGATGGCGGCGCACATCACCTATCTGTCCGAAGCGGGGCTGACCGAGAAGTTTGGCCGGCGATTGCAAGCACGCGAGGCCAAATCGTTCGGCTTCGACGCCGATTTCCAGGTCGAAAGCTACCTGCGGCATCAGGGCCTCGCCTTCACCGACCGCTTCGACGCCAACGCCTATCTCTACATCACCCGCGCGCTCGACTATTTCGACCTGGCCGAGGAGCATGGCGGCGTCCTCGCCAACGCGTTCCGGGGGACGGCGACGCGCTTCTGCCTCGTCAGCTTCGACACCGACTGGCTCTATCCGACGCGCGAAAGCCGCGCGGTGGTGCAGGCGCTGCATGCCGCGGGCGCGGCGGCGAGCTTCGTCGAACTTTCCTCCCCCTTCGGCCATGACGCGTTCCTGCTCGACAGCCCCGAACTGAATCGGGTGGTCGGGGGGTTTCTGGGGAACGGCCGATGAATCTCCGCCCCGACCTTGCGATCATCGCGAAGAACGTCGCGCCGGGGTCGCGCGTGCTCGACGTGGGGTGCGGCGACGGCGCGCTGATGGCGGCGCTGCGCGACGCGGCGAACGTCGATGCGCGCGGGCTGGAGCTCGATCCCGCCAACGTCGCCGCGGCAGTGGGGCGCGGGCTATCGGTGGTGCAGGGCGATGCCGACACCGACCTCGCCGACTATCCCGACCAAAGCTTCGACTATGCGATCCTCAGCCAGACGCTTCAGACGACGATGCGCCCGCATGTCGTGCTGGACGAACTGCTGCGGATCGGTCGGCGCGCGTTCGTCAGCTTCCCCAATTTCGCGCACTGGCGCGTGCGCGTGTCGCTGCTGTGGGGCGGGCGCATGCCGGTGACGCGGTTGCTGCCGCTCGCTTGGTACGAGACGCCGAACATCCACCACGTCACGATCGACGATTTCCGCGCCTTCGTCCGCGAGCAGGGGCTGGCGGTCGAGGGCGCGTGGTTCCTGTCGGACGGACGGCCCGCCCGCCCCGCCGCGGCGAACGTCTTCGCCGAGCACGCGGTGTTTTTGCTCAGGCGGTAAGCTTGCGAACCCAGGCGGTATCGCAGACGTCGCGATAGCGCGCCATGACGAGGCTGAAGACGCCGAACAGCATCAGCCCGCCAGCCACCCCCGCGAACAGCCAGCCGCGCCCGTCATAGGCGGCCAGCGCGTCCTGGAACCCCACTTCGTCCGCCTCGCCCGACCGCCCGAGATCGACCAGCGCCCAGGCGATCGCCGCAAAGACCGCCGCCCGCGCGGCATAGCCGATGCGGCCGACGACCTCGCTCCAGTGCGGCGCATCGCGGGTGAGCAGGCGCATGAAATTGGCGCTCCATGCCTTTTCGGCCTGCGCGAAGGCCGCGATGCCGAAGCCGATGCCGACGACGATCAGGAGCGCCCAGCCGAACGGCAGCCCGAGCGCATAGGCGGTGGCATCGCGCCCCGCCGCGCCGTCATCGGGCTGCGTCCCCCACGCGAACAGCGCGGCGGCACCATAAGCCAGCCCGAAATGCGCGAAGCCGCTGAGCGCGTGGCCGGCGCGCTTGGCGATCCCCTTGGCATCGTCGCCATCGGCCTCGAGATCGACATAGGCACCGTAAAGCCGGAACAGACCGTACGCCGCCAGCCCGACCGCCAGTGCCGCGGTCAGCGCCTCCCCACCGGGAATGCGCGACAGGGGCGAGAGCACGCTCGTCGTCCCCTCCGCGCGGCCGGTCGCCAGCGACAGATAGCCGAGCGCGAAATAGATGATCGTCCGCGCCAGATAACCGATGCGCGCCAGCATCGCGATGCGTTCGTCGGGCTTCATCGGCATTCTCGCTCCCCTTGTAACGGGGGCGTAACGCCGCTTAGCGCAAAAGGATCAGCGGACCACGCCGAGCCACAGCCGCTCGCCGCGGCTCACTTCGCGTTCGACCACCGCGGCGGTGAAGCGCTGGACCGCACGCTGGGCGCGGACGAACGGCCCCTCGTCGCCCTCGACGACGCTGCTGCCCCAGCCGTCGGCCAGCGCGCGCATCTCCGCATCGCCGACGACGACCGAGGGAAAGGGCAGCGCGACGCGCGGCGAGGCGAAGCGCGCCTCGTCCTTGGCGCCGGGCTCGAAGAACAGCGCGCCGGCAACGCGGCCGACATAATCGGCGGGCGACAGCCGCGCCCACCAGGCGGCGGCGAAGCACCCCGCCCCCTCCGCCACCAAGAGCACCGCGCGATCGGCATCGAGCACGGCCCGGTCGATCTTGGCGGCAAGCAGGTTGCGGTCGGACAGCCGGCGCGCACGAACGGGCACATGCCCGCTCCCCGCCGCCGGCCAGTCGAGCAGCCGGGACCAGGCAGGGACGCGCCGCTCGGCCAGCGTGACGACCGAGAAGCGATTGGCAAGCGCAGGCAGAGCAAGATCCATCGCCGCGACTCCATTGAAAGGCCGTTCAGCAAAACTACAGCAACGCCGTGGGCGATCAACTGCGCAAGCTGCAATCGGCTCCGAAGCGCCGCGAGTCGCACCGATCGACCGATGAACCGCTGCGACGGGGCATCGGCGCGCGGGACCCCCGCCCTTTTCCGTGCTTGTCGGTGCGTGAGCGGACTGAAATAAGGCGCGCTTTATTGTCCGTGCGAGTCCCCGCGTCCGATGTCGAAGTTCATGACCGATCGCCGCACGCCGTTGATCTATGCCGGCCTCGGCATCATGCTGGCGGTTCCGTTCGCGGCGGATGCGGTGTTTCCCCTCGGGACGGCGGTCTGGATCGCTTATTTCCTGCCCGTCGTGCTCGCTTATCTGGCGCCGCGGCCGGTGGTGCCGCCGGTCGTCGCGGCGCTTGCGACGCTCCTGACCATCGTCGGCTTCACGCTGGCGCCCGCGGGGATCGACCCGGCGCTGGCGATCCTCAACCGCTCGATCGCGATCCTCGCGGTCTGGATCCTCGCGCTGACGGGTGCGCTGTTCATCCGCAGCCGGATCGCGGTCCGGCATCAGGAGTGGTTGCAGACGGGTCAGGTCGGGCTGGCCCGCGCGGTCGGCGGCGAACAGCCGCTCGACACGCTCGGCGGCAATGCGCTCAAGTTCCTCGCCGAATATCTCGGCGCGCAGGCGGGCGCGATCTTCGTGCGCGACGGCGAGATTTTCCGCCGCCGCGCCGCCTATGGCGTACCGGCACAGGCCAGCGTGCCCGACACGATCCTCGGCGGTGACGGGATGCTGGGTCAGGCGATCGCCGACAGGCGCAGCTTCGTACTGACGACGGTGCCCGAGGACTATCTCTATTACGGCACTGCGCTCGGTCAGGCGAAGCCGGCAACGCTCGTCGTGACCACGACCGAGGCCGACGAGACCGTCAATGCGGTGATCGAGCTCGGCCTGCCCGACGACGACCCGGCCCCCGCGCTCGAACTGCTGGAACGCGTGGGCGCACAGCTCGGCGTCGCGATCCGCTCGGCAAAGTATCGCGCGCGCCTTCGCGAACTGCTCGAGGAGACGCAGCAGCAGGCCGAGGAGCTTCAGGCCCAGTCGGAGGAGTTGCGCGCGAACAATGACGAGCTGGAGACGCAGAGCCGCCAGTTGCAGGACGCCGCCGCACGCCTCGAACTCCAGCAGAGCGAGCTCGAACAGACCAACGCGCAATTGGAGGAGCAGACGCGCCAGCTCCAGATGCAGCGCGACGACCTCGAACGCGCGCAAGCCTCGCTCCAGGCGCAGGCCGGCGACCTCGAAACCGCCAGCCGCTACAAGTCCGAGTTCCTTGCGAACATGAGCCACGAGCTGCGCACGCCGCTCAACTCGCTGCTCATCATGGCGCGGCTGCTGGCCGAGAACCGCGCCGGCAACCTGACCGCCGAGCAGGTCCGCCATGCCGAGACGATCGAGACCTCGGGCAACGACCTGCTGACGCTCATCAACGACATTCTCGACATCTCGAAGATCGAGGCGGGCAAGCTCGAATTGCAGCCGCGACAGGTGCGCGTCGCGCCGGTGCTCGACAAGCTGCGCGCGCTGTTCGCGCCGGCGGCGGAGGCCAAGGGAATCGGTTTCCGCATCGACCTCGACGCCGGGGTGCCGGGGCTGTTCGAGACCGACCCGCAGCGGCTGGAACAGGTACTCAAGAACTTCCTGTCCAACGCGATCAAGTTCACCGCCAAGGGCGAGGTGTCGCTCGTCGCCTCGACCGATGCCGCTGGCCGCATCGCCTTCACCGTCCGCGACACGGGCGTCGGCATTCCCGCCGAGCACCAGCAGGCGATCTTCGAAGCGTTCCGTCAGGCCGACGGGACGATCAGCCGCAAGTACGGCGGCACCGGCCTCGGCCTCTCGATCTCGCGCGAGCTTGCCCGGCTGCTCGGCGGCGAGGTGGCGGTCGAGAGCGTCGTCGGCGAGGGGAGCGCGTTCACGCTGTTCCTGCCGACCAGCTTCGACGCGGCCGCCGCGCCCGTCCCCGCGCTGCGCGCCGAACCCGTCCGCCCCCTCCCCTCCAATCCCAAGCCCGGCCGCCGCCGCGCGGTCGAGGCGGCGGAAGACGATCGCGAGCATCTGTCGGGCGACGCGCGCGTCATCCTGATCGTCGAGGACGATCCCGTCTTCGCCGCGATCCTGCGCGACGTGGCGCATGAACTCGGCTTCCAGGCGCTGATCGCCGGTACCGCGGACGAGGGCGCGCTGATGGCGCGGCAATATCTGCCGCACGCGGTCATCCTCGACATGAATCTGCCCGACCATACCGGCCTGTCGGTGCTCGACCGGATCAAGCGCGACGTGCGCACCCGCCACATCCCCGTCCATGTCGTGTCGGTCGACGACGACAGCCAGGCGGCGCTGTCGGGCGGCGCGATCGGCTACCTCTTCAAGCCGGTGAAGCGCGACCAGCTGATCGACATGCTGGAGGGGCTGGAGGCGAAGATGGCGCAGCGCATGCGCCGCGTGCTCGTGGTAGAGGACGACGCGCAACAGGCCGAGAGCGTCCGCCTCCTCCTCGCCAGCCGCGAGGTCGAGACCGTGGAGGCGCATTCCGCCGCCGAATGCGTCGAGCTGCTCGCGCGCGAGACGTTCGACTGCATGGTCCTCGACCTCAACCTGCCCGATGCCTCGGGCCTCGACCTGCTGGAGCGGCTGAGCCATGACGAGAGCGTCGGCTTCCCGCCGGTCATCGTCTACACCGGCCGCGACCTCGGCCATGACGAGGAACTGCGCCTCCGCCGCTATTCCAAGTCGATCATCGTCAAGGGCGCCAAGTCGCCCGAACGCCTGCTCGACGAGGTGACTCTGTTCCTGCACCAGGTGGTCGGCGACCTGCCCGAGCCGCAGCAGCAGCTGATCGCCAAGTCGCTGGGCCGCGACGCGGCCTTGGAGGGCCGCCAGATCCTCGTCGTCGAGGACGATATCCGCAACGTCTATGCGCTCACCAGCATTTTCGAGCCGCACGGCGTCAAGGTCCGCATCGCCCGCAATGGCAAGGAGGCGCTGACCGCGCTGGACGAAAGCGCGCGCGGCGTCGCCGATCCGGTCGACCTTGTCCTGATGGACGTGATGATGCCCGAGATGGACGGCCTGACCGCCACGCGCGAGCTTCGCGGGCAGAGTTGGGGCAAGACGATGCCGGTCATCGCGCTGACCGCCAAGGCGATGGCGCGCGACCAGCAGGAATGCCTGGACGCCGGCGCCAACGACTATCTCGCCAAGCCGCTCGACGTGGACAAACTGCTCAGCCTGGTGCGCGTATGGATGCCGCGCTAGACGATCGCGCCTTCGCGGCGCACGAGGCGATCGAGCTCGACCTGCTGCTCGAGGCGATCCACCGCCACCATCATTACGATTTTCGCGGCTATTCGCGCGCCTCGCTTCAGCGGCGCGTCGATCGGGCGATGCGGCGCTTCGGCCTCGACAGCCTGTCGCAGCTCCAGCATCACATCCTGCGAGAGCCCAAGGTCTTCAACGAGCTGATGGGCTTTCTCACCATCCAGGTGAGCGAGCTGTTCCGCGATCCGCATTATTACAAGGCGCTGCGCGAGCACGTCGTCCCGCACCTGCGCACCTGGCCCTCCCTCAAGGTGTGGATCGCCGGCTGTGCGAACGGCGAGGAGTTCTATTCGCTCGCCATCCTGTTCCGCGAGGAGGGGCTGGAGGATCGCACGCTCTTCTATTGCACCGACATCAGCCCCGCCGCGCTCGAAAAGGCCGAAGCCGGCATCTACGATGTCGAGCGCATCCCCCAGTTCACCGAGAACCATCGGCGGTCGGGCGGCAAATCCTCGCTCTCCGACTATTATACCGCCGCCTATGGCGCCGCCGTCTTCGACAAGTCGCTGCGCCGCCGCGCGGTGTTCGCCGAGCACAACCTCGCCAGCGACGAGGTGTTCTCGGAGATGCAGCTCATCTCCAGCCGCAACGTCCTCATCTATTTCGACCGCGAGCTTCAGGATCGAGCGATCGGCCTGTTCGGCGACTCGCTGGTGCGCGGTGGTTTCCTCGGCCTCGGCTCGAAGGAGACGCTGCGCTTTTCCAGCCAGTCGGCCGCGTTCGACGATTTTGACGAGCGCGAAAAGCTGTACCGCCGCAACCGAACCGCGTTAGGACGCGCGAACCATGCCGCCTGAACCCGTCAAGATCCTCGCTGTCGACGATATCGAGGAAAACCTCGTCGCGCTGGAAGCGTTGCTGCGCCGCGACGACGTGCAGTTCATTACCGCGCGCTCGGGCGTGGAGGCGCTGGAGGCGCTGCTCGTCCACGACATCGCCCTCGCGCTGCTCGACGTGCAGATGCCCGGCATGGACGGGTTCGAGCTGGCCGAGCTGATGCGCGGGACCGAGCGGACGCGGCGCGTGCCGATCATCTTCGTCACTGCCGCCGGCCCGGACGAGCGGCGCACGTTCCGCGGATACGGCACCGGCGCGGTCGATTACCTCTTCAAGCCGCTCGACCCGCACATCGTGCGCAGCAAGGTCGATATCTTCGTCGAGCTTTGCCGTCAGCGTCAGGAACTCGCCCGCCAGCGCGACGACCATGCGGCCGCGCTCGCCAAGCTTCACGCCCACCACGACAACTCCCCGCTCGCCTATGTCGAGATCGGCCCCGACCAGCGCATCACCGGCTGGTCCGACAGCGCGGAGCGCCTGTTCGGCTGGCGCCTGTCCGAGGTGGCGGGCTTCCGCCCCGACGATCTCGAATGGCTCGATGCGGGTCATGCGGGCGCGTTCGGCGAGCTGATCGGCGGCATGATCGCCGGCCATCGCCCGCGCGCCGTCCATGCGATGCGGATGCGCAACGCGGTCGGCCTGACGCTGGAGGTCGAATGCTATTGCTCGGCGCTGCTCGACGCCGCCGGCCGCCTCGCCTCGATCGGTATCCAGATTCTCGACGTGACCGAGCGCAAGCGCGCCGAGGAAACGCAGCGGCTGCTGATCGGCGAGCTCAACCACCGGGTGAAGAACACGCTCGCCTCGGTCCAGGCGATCGCGTCGCAGACGCTGCGCCATTCGACCGGCCCTTCGGACTTCGCGCCGACCTTCATCGGCCGCATCCACGCCCTCGCGCGCGCGCATTCGCTGTTGAGTGCCACCACGTGGCAGGGCGCGTCGCTGCGCGAACTGGTCGAGGGGCAATTGCTGACCGGCACCGTCGCGGCGAGCCAGCTCGTCATCGACGGCCCCGATGTCGATCTTGCCCCCGAACCGGCGCTGCATCTGGCGCTGGTGCTGCACGAGCTTGTCACCAACGCGCATAAATATGGTGCGCTGTCGGTGCCGGCCGGCACCGCGTCGCTGCGCTGGACGCGCGCCAAGGGCCAATTGCTGCTCGAATGGCAGGAGCGCGGCGGGCCGCCCGTCGCCGCACCGCAGCGCCGCGGCTTCGGCTCGGCGTTGATCGAGCGGAGTCTCCGCGCCGAGGGCGGCGGGGCCGAGGCCGAGTTCGCGCCCGAGGGGCTGACCTGGCGCCTGCGCCTCCCCTCCAACGCGCGCCTCCACACCGCGCCGCGCCCGATCGTCGCCGAGCCGGTGGCGGCACGGCCCGCCGACCCGCTGTCGCTGACGGGCAAGCGCATCCTCGTGGTCGAGGACGAGCCGCTCGTCGCGCTCGAACTGGGGCAGGTGCTGAACGATGCCGGCGCGGTGGTGATCGGCCCGGCCGCCAGCGCCGCGCACGCGCTGGCGCTGATCGGGACCGAGCCGGTCGATGCCGCGCTCCTCGACGGCAATCTTCAGGGCGAGATGGTCGATGCCATCGCGCTGGCGCTTCAGGGGCGCGGCGTGCCGTTCCTGTTCGTCAGCGGCTATGGCCGCGACCACCTGCCCGCCGGGTTCGATGCGGTGCCGATCGTCGCCAAGCCGTTCGCCGCGCCCGCCTTGGTCGCCGCCGCGGCCGCGCTGTTCGCCGACGCGCCCGCGCCCATCGTCGCCACGCCGATCGTCCCGATACCAGGCGCCTGAACGCGAAAAACCCCGGTCGGATGTCCGACCGGAGTTCTCGCCTTGCCGTGTCCGCTGTCCCGGCGGACCGGCCGGGCCGGCGCCTTCCGCCCTCATTCAAGGGGGGAGGCGGGCGGCGCCGGTTACGCTCTACTCTTTGGCCGGTCCGCTTAGCGGAGCAGCGACAGCACGCCCTGCTGCGACTGGTTCGCCTGGCTCAGCATCGCGGTCGACGCCTGGCTCAGGATCTGCGCCTTGGCGAGCTGCGTCGTCTCGGCCGAGAAGTCGGCGTCCTCGATGCGGCTGCGCGCGTCGGTCAGGTTGGTCATGTTGTTGGTCAGGTTGTTGACCACCGACTGGAGGCGGTTCTGGCCCGCACCCAGCTTGGCGCGCGCCGTCGCGATCGCCTTGAGGTCGGTGTCGACCGCATCGATCGTCGCGTTGGCCGTCGTGCCGTCGGCGCCCGAGACGTCGTACGAGCCCGCCGCACCGCCGCTGGCGGCCAGCGTGGTCAGGTCGGCCATCTGCAGGTCGACCTTGTCGGCGGCGTTCGCTCCGGTCTGGATCGTCACCGTCGCGGCCGAGCCGTCGAACAGCTTGACGCCGTTGAACTCGGTGTTGGTGATGACCTGATCCATCTGCGCGGTCAGCTCGTCGACTTCGGCCTGGATGTTGTCGCGGTCGGTTTCCGAATAGGTGCCCGACGACGACTGGACCGACAGCTCGCGGACGCGCTGCAGCATGTTGGTGACTTCGCCCATCGCGCCTTCGGCGGTCTGCGCCAGGCTGATGCCGTCGTTCGAATTGCGGATCGCCTGGTTCATGCCCTTGATGCTCGAGGTCATCGACTGGGCGATGGCGAGGCCGGCGGCGTCGTCCTTGGCGCCGTTGATGCGCTTGCCGGTCGACAGACGCTCCATCGACGACTTGAGGGCTTCACCCGCCGAGGTGGCGGCGTTCGCTGCACGAAGCGAACCGATGTTGGTTCCGATTACGGTCATTGTCCGATCTCCATAGTTCCCGGACCGCCCTGAGGCCCCCCCGAACGAAAACCTCGGGGCTGGGCAGTCATGCCGGGGAACGACCGCGCCGCGGCGGGCTTAAGCGAAAAAATCGACGGCCCCTCGCCCACGCACCCGGATTTCAACCCCGTACGTGCGCGGGGGATACAGGAGCGGAAAATTCTTGCCGGGGGCGGCAGATTTTACCGGGCATTAACTATCGTAAGTGCATGGATGAGTCCTCAAGGGGGCCAATCAATGTCGTCGATCATTCCGTCGCGCGCCGTCCAGCGCGACCATTTCCTGCTTTTGTCGATGCTTCGCACCGCCGGGCTCGAAATCGCCGAGCCCGACTCGGCGCCGCGTCCGGGGGATCGCTTCCTCGTCGCGGGCGGCGAGATGGCGGCGGTGCCGGCGCGCACGATGATCGTGGCGGCGGGGCGCCAGATCGCCCGGCCGTTCGGCGACGGCACCCCTGCGATGATCGGCTTCGATCCCGCCGACGCGGCGACCGGCGCGGGTTATGCCGCCGCGATGCTGCGCGGGCCCGAGGCGGCCGTGGCGGCGGACCCCGAAAGCATGGCGCTGTTCGCGCTGGCCGAGCGGGTGGGCCGCAGCGACATCACCGTCCTGATCGGCGGCCCCACCGGCACCGGCAAGGAAGTGATGGCCCGCGCGATCCACCGCGCCTCCGACCGCCGCGACGGCCCGTTCGTGGCGATCAACTGCGCCGCGCTCCCCGAAACGATGCTGGAGGCGATGCTGTTCGGGCATACCAAGGGCTCGTTCACCGGCGCGTCGTCGGGTGGGCAGGGCTTCTTCCGCGCGGCGAATGGCGGCACGCTCCTCCTCGACGAGATCGCCGAGATGCCGCTGCCGCTTCAGGCCAAGCTGCTGCGCGCTCTCCAGGAACGCGAAGTCGTGCCGATCGGCGCAACCGAGCCGGAAAAGATCGACGTGCGCGTCATCGCCTGCGCCAACCGCGACCTTCAGGCCGAGGTGGCCGAGGGCCGCTTCCGCGCCGACCTCTACTACCGCCTCTCGGTCTTCCCGCTGACGACCCGCGCGCTGGCCGAGCGGCCCGCCGATATCGCCGCGCTGGCGACCGCGATGCTGGTCCGGCACGGCGGCAGCCGCGCGCAGCTTCCCTGGCTTTCGTCGGAGGCGCTGGCGAAGCTAGAGGGCCATGACTGGCCCGGCAATGTCCGCGAGCTCGAAAACGTGATCCAGCGCGCGCTGCTCCTGTCCGCCGGCGAGCGGATCGAGGCGGGCGACATCATCTTCGACCGCCCCGCCGCCCGCCCCGTCGTCGCCAACGACGAGGGTAATGGCCGCCTGTCGAACATCGTCCAGATGCACGAGTTCCAGGCGATCCGCGAGACGCTGGCCGCCTGCAACGGCAGCCGGATCGAAACCGCCCGCCGCCTCGGCATCTCCGAGCGGACGCTGCGCTATCGCCTTGCCCGGCTTCGCGAACAGGGTGACGCCGGCCTCGACCGGAGGGCTACGGCATGAGCGTTTCCGGCGTCGGCGGCGCGATGAGCGTCGACCGGATCATGGCGATGCGCCAGCAGATCCTCGAGAAGAACCAGGCGCTGTCGCGTGCCGGGACCGACGTGGCGGCGCCCGCCATCGGTGCGCCCGCGCGCAGCACGCCCGCCGCGACCGACTTCGCGGCGACGCTCGAAAGCGCGCTCGGCCAGGTCAACCGCCAGCAGCACCAGGCAAGCGAGCTGTCCGCCGCCTATGAACGCGGCGAAACCATCGACATCGCCAAGGTGATGCTCGCCCGCCAGCAGGCCTCGGTCGGTTTCGAAGCCACGCTGCAAGTCCGCAACAAGCTGTTGTCCGCCTACAAGGACATCATGAGCATGCCGGTGTAACGCGCCATGTCGAACGCTCTCGCAACCCTCCCCCCCGCCATCGTCCAGCCGCTCCGGCAGGCGCAGGGCTTCTTTCAGCAGCCCGCGGTCAAACGCGCACTGCCGCTGGTCGCGATCGTCAGCCTGATCGCGGCCGCCGCGCTTGCGTGGATGATGATCGCCCAGCCGCCGCAGCGCGTGCTGTTCCCCAATCTGGGCGACGCCGACAAGGCCGCGGTCAGCGAAGCGCTGTCGGCGGCCAATATCGCGTCTGACTTCGACCAGGCGGGTGCGCTCACCGTCGCGGAGGACGACTATCACCGTGCGCGGATGCTGCTCGCTGCCCAAGACCTGCCCAAGGCGGCGCCCGGCGGCTACGCGATCCTCGACGAGCTGCCGATGGGCGTCAGCCGCGCGGTCGAGGGCGAGCGCCTTCGCCAGGCGCGCGAGACCGAACTGGCCCGCTCGATCGGCGAGATCGATGCCGTCATCGACGCGCGCGTCCACCTCGCCACGCCGGAAGCGTCGGTGTTCGTGCGCGACAATGCCCGACCCTCCGCCAGCGTCATCGTCCGGCTGGAGCCCGGCCGCACGCTGTCCGACAATCAGGTCCGCTCGATCACCAACCTCGTTGCCGGTTCCGTGCCCGGCATGAAGACCGACGACGTGACGATCGTCGACCAGATGGGCGCGCTCCTGTCGTCCAAGGACAGCCAGGCCGGCACCGGCGCGGGCGATGCGCGCATCGACTATCAGCGCCGGGTCGAGGACAAGTTCCGCCTTCAGCTCTCCAAGCTGCTGACGCCGCTGGTCGGCGCGGGCAATTTCTCGGCCGAGGTGCAGGCCGATGTCGACCTCGACGAGCAGCAGGCGACGCGCGAGAGCTATGACAAGTCGGGCGTAATCCGCGCCGAACAGGGCAATTGGCAGTCGCCGCAGGCGCCGGCCGGCCAGGCCCCCGGCGGTATCCCCGGCGCGCTGTCGAACACGCCGCCCGCCGCCGCGACGCTGACCAACCCCAACAATCCCGCAACCCAGCCCGGTGCCGGCAACAGCACTGCCGCCGGCAAGGCGAGCGAGGAATATGCCCGCACCTACGACCTCGGCAAGGAAGTGTCGGTCAGCCGTCAGGCCCCCGGCGCGATCAAGCGGCTGTCGGTCGCGGTGCTGCTGCGCGAACCCGCCGGCGCCAAGCCGCGCACCCCGGCCGAAATCCGCCAGATCAACGACCTGGTCCGCGCCGCGGTCGGCTATTCGCAGGCCCGCCAGGACCAGGTGACGGTCATCAGCCGCCCCTTCTCGGCCGAAGTGACCGAGGCGGAGAAGGTCGCGTGGTACGACGCCGCCTGGGTGCCGATGGCCGCGCGCAACGGCACCGCACTCGTCATCGCGCTGCTCGTCCTGTTCGTCGGTATCCGCCCGATCGTCCGCTCGATCGCGAAGAAGAAGGGCGAGGACAAGCCCGAGGGCGCGATGGCCCTGCCCGCCGCCGATGGCGCCGGCGCCGCCGCGCCCGTGACGCTGGACGAGGACGGCCAGCCGCTGCCGCCGCCCGCGCCCGACGCCGCTCCCGCCGCCCCCGTCAGCATCGAGATGCTCCAGGGCGCGCGTAGCTATGACGAGCGGATCGGCATGGTCCGTGGGTTCACCCGCGACAACCCCACCCGCGCCGCACTTGCGGTCCGCGACATGATCCGGGAAGGCGCACAGTGATCGAGCCCCCGCGCCAGTTCTCCGGCACCGAGCGTGCCGCGGTGCTGATGATGCTCGTCGGCGAGGAGGAGGCAGCCGCCATCCTCCAGAAGCTCGAGCCCGAGGAAGTCCGCCAGCTCGGCAAGGCGATGTTCGCCGTCGCCGATGTGAGCGAGGAGGAGGTAGAGCACGTCCTCGACGATTTCGTGGCGCACGCCCGCGAGCGCACCGCGATCGGCTTCGACCCTCGCCCGAAGATCGAGGGGATGATGAACAAGGCGCTCGGCCCCGAAAAGGCCGACAGCGTGCTCGCCCGCATCACGCCGGCCGAGGCAGCGTGCGCGATCGACCTGCTCGACTGGCTCGACGCGGGCGAGATCGCCAGCCTGATCGAGACCGAGCATCCGCAGATCGCCGCCGTCCTGATCGCCAACCTCGACCCCGCGATCGCCGCGCAGGTGCTGGAAATCCTGCCCGAGGCGCTTCAGCCGCAGATCCTGCACCGCGTCGCCCGCCTGGGGCCGATCACGCCCGAGGCGATCGAGACGCTGAAGACCGCGCTCTCCAACCGGATCGGCCAGTCGCAGTCCGCCGCGGGCCTCCAGCTCGGCGGGACCAAGGACGCCGCCAAGATCCTGTCGAGCGCGCGCAAGGCGACCGAAGCGCGCGTCATGCCCAAGCTCGCCAAGATCGACCGCGACGTCGCCAAGGCGATCGAGGAGGCGATGTTCGTGTTCGAGAACCTGCTCGACATGGACGACAAGAATATCGGCGTGCTCATCCGCAACGTCGAGACCGACCTGCTCGTCCGCGCGCTGAAGGGCATCGACGAGGCGGGCCGCAACCGCTTCCTCGGCTGCATGTCGGCGCGCGCCGCCGACGGCATCCGCGACGAGATGGAAGCACGCGGGCCGATGCGCCTCACCGAGGTCCTCGACGCGCAAAAGGCGATCATCGCCACCGCGCGCCAGCTCGCCAAGGACGGCACGATCATGATGGGCGGGGGCGAGGACGATTATGTCTGAGGCGTTTGCAGATACCGGCCGCTTCGCGATGGGCGGCTTTCCCTTCGCCGCGGGCTTCGCGGGCCGTCACGCCGATATCGGCGATGCGCTGCGCCGTGCCTTCTCGCCGCCGCCGGGCTTTGCGCCGACGCCGCCGGGTCGCCCGGTAGAGCCAGCGCCTGTGCCGCAGCCGACAGCGGATGGCCCGAGGCATTTCCACCCCGCCGACCGCGACGCCGGCACGGCCGATGGCTGGGACCCGTTCGCCGCGCCTGTCGACCCCGTCGCGATCGCCCGCGCGGAGGGCTATGACGAGGGCCTGCGCGCCGCGACCGACGAGGCGACGGCCGAGCGCACCCGCGACATGGCGCTGATGGATCAGCTTGCCCGCGCGATCACCAGCGCCGCCTGGCTCGACCGCGACCAGTTCGCGCAGCGCCTGCGCCAGACCGTGCTCGCGCTGGTCGGCAACCTCGTCGACGAGGCCGGCATCGACGGCGCACGCATGGCCGCGCGGGTCACGGCCGCCACCGACCTGCTCGCCGACAGCGCCGAGGCGGCGATGCTGCGCCTCAATCCCGCCGATCTGCCGCTGGTCGAGGGGCGCCTGCCCAAGACCGTCTTTCCCGTGGGCGACGCGACCATCGCGCGCGGCGCCTTCAGCCTCGAGGCCGCATCGACCATTGTCGAGGACGGACCGGCGCGCTGGCTCGAGCAGCTGAGCCAGGCAATCGATCAGGTGCCGCTGCCCAAATGCTGACCCGCTTCGCCGACGATTATCTGGGGGCGATCGGCGCCGCCGGCTTCGCGCCGCGCCCGCGCGTGTCGGGCCGCCTGGCTTCCTATGACGGCCTGCTGATGGAAGCGGTCGGTCTGTCGCTGCCGGTCGGCACCGTCTGCGAAATCGGGGAGGGTTCGGCCCGCGTCGAGGCCGAGGTGATCGGCTTTCGCGGCCCCCGCACGCTGCTCATGAACCTCGGCGGTCCCGCCGCCCTCCTGCCGCAGGCGCCCGTCCGCCCGATCGGCCCGCCGGGCGAGGCCGAAGTTGGCCCGGCCCTGCTCGGCCGCGTCGTCGAAGGCGCTGGCAAGCCGATCGACGGGCTCGGCCCGATCCGCGGCGCGGGGCGCTGGCCGCTCGCCGGCAAGCTCCAGTCGCCGCTCGACCGCGGGCGCGTGCTCGAACCGCTCGACGTGGGCGTCCGCGCGATCAACGGCCTGCTGACGATCGGCCAGGGCCAGCGCGTCGGCATCATGGCGGGCTCGGGCGTCGGCAAGTCGGTGCTGCTCGGCATGATGGTCCGCGCGGCGCAGGCCGACGTGATCGTCATCGGCCTGATTGGCGAGCGCAGCCGCGAGGTCGCCGACTTCCTCGAGACCAAGGTGGCCGGCGCCGCCCGCGCGCGCAGCGTCGTCGTCGCCGTGCCCGCCAACCACTCGCCCGTCCTGCGCATCCGCGGTGCCCTGCGCGCCACCGCGATCGCCGAGGCGTTCCGCGCGGAGGGCAAGAAGGTCCTGCTCATCATGGATTCGCTGACCCGCGTCGCGCATGCGGGGCGCGAGATCGGCCTCGCGCTCGGCGAGCCGGCGTCGGCGCGCGGCTATCCCCCCAGCGCCATCGCGATGCTGCCCAGCCTGATCGAGCGGGCGGGCACCTGCGTCTCCTCGGGCGGGTCGATCACCGCCATCTATACCGTGCTGGCCGATGGCGACGACGGCAACGATCCCGTGGTCGATTCGGCACGCTCGATCCTCGACGGGCATATCGTCCTCGGCCGCGCGCTGGCCGAGCGGGGCATCTATCCGGCGATCGACGTCGGCCCCTCGGTCAGTCGCGTGATGACCGATATCGTGCCGCGCGAGCATGTGCTTGCGGCCCGGACGCTGCGCCGTCACCTCGCCACCTATGAGGAAAATCGCGACCTCGTGCTGATGGGCGCCTATCGCGCGGGGGCGGACCCGGCGATCGACGCCGCCATCGCCGCACACGGCGCGGTCCTCGAATATATCCGCCAGGATGCGCACGAGATCGTGAGCCTCGAGGATGCCGTGACCGAGCTCACCGGCGTGTTCGGCGATGCCGGCTGACGCGAAGAAACTGTCGCGCATCCTGCGCGTCCGCACGCTCCAGCTCGGCCTGACCCGCGCGGACGAGGCGCGCGCGGTCGACCGCGTCGCAAGTGAGCTGGCGCTGCGCGACCGCATCGCCAGGCTGGCGGACGAGGTGGCGCCGACGCCCTCCCCCCAGCCCGCCGATTCGCTGAGCTTCGCCGCCGCCGCGCACTATCGCGAGCGGCTGCACCAGTCGGCGCAGGCCGCGCAGACGCGCGTCACCGCCGCGCATGACGGCCTGGCCCACGCCCAGGCCGCCACGCGGGAGGCGCAGCGCGACCAGAGCGCGGTCGAGAAGCTGATCGTCCGTGCCGATCATGCCGCGGCATTGAAGGCGATCCGCGCGCTCGAATCGCTGCCGCCGGGGCGCGGGCCGAAACGGCACGATCCTTGCTGATCGTTCGGGCGAACCATGCCCGACGCCATTTCGCCCCCTCTTTCAACCGCGCTTACCGCGCCGACGTCCGCAATTTCCCCGCCCGGCAAGCCGGTTGCGGGTGACTTCGACGCGCTGATCGCGGCGAACAAGCCGGCAAAGGCCAGGCCGGAGGCGCCGCTCACCGTAGCCGCGCTCGTCGCCGATCCCTCATCGCCCGCCGATCTCGCCCCCGCGACCGCCGATCCACCGGTCGCAACCCCGCCGCCGCCCTCGCCCGAACTCGCGCGGCCAGCGCCCCGGCAAGCGCATGCCGCAACCGGCAAGAGCTTGCCGCCCGCCCGCCCGGCAGCGCGTGCGGGCACGCCCGTGACGGACGAGGGCGAAGAGCCGGCCGCGACCGACGACACCTCGGAAGCTGGCGAAACCCTGGCGGCGGCGCTGCCGAACTCACAACCGCCGCCGCCCGTTCCGACACCCGATCCCCGCCGAGAGGTTGCCGCAGCAATCCCCGCCGCGACCAGCGGTACGGATGGGATCGTCGCCCTCACGATGCATCGCGAGTCTCGAGCCGACGCGCCCGATCGCGCGCTGCCGTCCCTCGCGCAGCCTACGCTCGCACCGCTTGTCGCGCCGTCAGCGCTTGGGCCGGATGCCACGCGAGCCCTCGATCTGCCGCCGAACGAGCCTGCACCTCAACCGTCGCTCGCCATCGCCGCGCCGGTGGATGCGGGGCGCCTGCCGGTCGCGGCGACGCTCGGTGCAGACCGCGAAGCAATTACCGCCCCCGCGCTGGCAGCCGCGCGTGATACGGCGGCGGCTTCCGGACAGGGCACCATGCCGACAGCGGCGCTGGCGGTCGACAGCACGGCACCGGCGATCCGCGGCCCCTTGTCGCTCGCGCCGGCACAGGCCGTGGTGGCCCCTCCCCCCGGCATCCCGATTTCACTGGCCGCAGGGCCCCCCGTGTCCCCGACGATCGCGTCTGTCGCGGCCCCGACGCGCACCCGGTCGCCGGCCGCAGCCGACCCGCGCGTACCGCTTGCGCGCACGCCCGCTCCCGCGTTGTCGAACAGCCGGCCGACCTCGGCAGAAGCGACCGATCGTCTGCTGCGCGCGCGGCCCAACACCGCCTTCGCCTCCAGCCCGGTCGCCGCCACCGCCGACGCGTCGCTCGTGGTCGCCCAGACCGTTCCTGCGCAGCCGGCCGCGCCGGCGGAAGCGGCGACGGGCACGCCGCCACCGATCGACACGCAGGCGCGCGAGTGGCGCACGCAGATGCTCGATCGGATCGACCATTTCGCCGCCGCCGCACCGACGCACGGCCGCGAGACGCACATCCGGCTCTCGCCCGACGCGCTGGGCGAAGTCGCCGTTCGGCTGAAGGAAACCGATCGCGGGATCGAGGTCGTGGTGGAGGCCGCGCCGGAGGCTCGCGCCTTGCTGGCGGAGGCCGCACCGCGGCTGACCGAGCTCGCCGAATCGCGCGGCCTTCGCCTGACGATGAGCCAGCCGGGCACCGGCGAGGGAAGCGGCGACCGGCCGCAGCACCCGCGCCAGCAGGCCGACGCACCCATTCCGAACCGGCGCGCCGCCCCGCGCGGCGCCGCCGACACGCCAACCGACGAACGAATCGCCTGAACGGGGGGACTGACCGATGAGCGATGCCAAGGACGACAAGGCCGATGCGCCCAAGAAGAAGGGCGGCAAGAAGAAATGGATTCTGATCGGGGTCGGCGCGCTGATCCTGGCCGGCGGCGGCGTCGGCGGCGGCCTCTATGCCACCGGCATGATCGGCGGCAGCGGCGGCACGCATGAAGAGAAGAAGAAGGACGTGCCGCACCTCGTCCCCAAGAGCGAGCAGAAATATGCCGGTTCCGGCGAGGGCGGCGAAGGTGGCGGCGAGGGCGCGAGCGCCAGTGCCGGGGGCGGCGAGGGCGGTGAAGGTGCTGCCGATGCCAACGCCTCGTCCTATTACACCTTCGACAAGGAGTTCACCTCGAACCTCCTCGACAGCGTCCACTTCATCCAGGTCGGGATCGCGGTGTCGACCCCCTATGACGAGAAGGTCATCACCAACCTAAAGACGCACGAGATCGCCGTCCGCTCGGCGATCCTGATGGCGCTCACCGAAACCGACGAGGAGCAGGTGTTCACCCCCGCCGGCAAGCAGCAGCTCCAGAAGCGGCTGGTCAAGGCGATCAACGACACGCTCAAGGAAAAGGAAGGGTTCGGCGGGGTCGGTAACGTCTACTTTACCAATTTCGTTGTTCAGTGAACGTCGATGGTTAACACGGCTTCAGGAACCGCGAACGAGCGGCGACAGCGCCCCCGGCGGGACGCGGCCCATGCCGCGGCGCTGGGCGTCGCCAACCTGAACCCGTTCGGCGACCTGCACACGCTCCAGCATCTGTCGGCGCGGTTCGCGCGCGGACTTCGCCACGTATTCGAGCCGATTCTCCGCCGCGCGACGCGAAGCTGGGCCGAACCGCTCAGCGTGATGCGCTTTGCCGACTATGTGGCCGAGCGGCCCAAGGTGCTGACCGCCTGGCTGCCGCTGGCGATTCGCCCGGCGGGCAGCCCCGTCACCGGCCACGCGCTGCTGGTGATGGACGGGCGCTTCACGCTCGAGATGCTGGACCTCTATTTCGGCGGGCTCGGCGAAGCGCCGCCGGTGCTGCCCACCGAATTCTCGCCCGCGGCAGAGGCGCTGGTCGAGCGGCTGGGCCGTTCGATCGCCGAGCCGCTCGCCGCCGCATGGGAGCCCGTCTCGCGCATCGACCTGACGCCCGGCCGGGTGGAGATCAACGCGGCGATGCTGTCGGACTTCGATGCCGAGGACGCGGTGATCGTCACCCGCTTCGGCATCGCCGCGGCCAGCGACAAGCCCGTCTTCGTCGATCTCGTCTATCCGGTCGCGGCGCTGAAGCCGATCGGCGCCTCGCTCAACGCGCGCGTCCACGGGCGCACCGCCGATCCCGAACCGAAGTGGCGCAACGGCCTGACCCGCGCGGCGATGGGCGTCCGCTTCCCCGTCCGTTCCGTGCTGGCCGAGCCGACCATGTCGCTCGGCGCGCTGATGGAACTGAAGGAAGGCGACATCATCCCGGTCAGCTTCGGCCAGTTCGTGCCGATCATGGTCGGCACACACCGGCTCGGCACCGGCGTCGTCGGCACCCAGAACGGCAAGGCCGCGATCTGCATCCATCATCTCGAACAGCTCGATCTAGAGGACGAACATCCATGAACGACATGACCGGCGGCTTTGCCCAGGATGCGCCGCTCAGCCCCGGCGTGGCCGCCAATTTCCGGCTGCTCCAGGACGTCGACGTCAAGCTGACGGTTGAGATCGGCTCGACCAGCCTGACACTGCGCGAACTGCTCGCGCTCGGCGAATCCAGCGTGATCGAGCTCGACCGGCAGGCGAACGAGCTGCTCGACGTGTTCGTCAACGGCACGCTGATCGGCCGGGGCGAGGTGGTGACCGTCGGCGACCGCTTCGGCGTGCGCATGACCGAGCTGGTCAGCCCCGAGCGCCGGGTCCGCTGACGCGCCATGATGTGGTCCTACATTCTCAAGCTGGTCGTGCTGCTGCCGCTGGTCTGCGGCCTGCTCATCGGCTGTCTCTATCTCTGGCGCCGGCTGGAGGCGCGGATGCCCGGCAATCAGGGCGAGCGGATGCTCAAGGTGCGCGAGACGATGATGGTCTCGACCGGCACCAAGCTCGCCGTGCTCGAGTTCGAGGGGCGCCGCCTGCTCGTCTCGGTCAGCCGCGCGGGCGTGACCCTGATCGACAAGGCCGAATGATGCGCTTTGCCAAGCCTCTGCTCTTCGTCTTCGGCGCGTTCCTGGTCGCGCTGGTGATGACGCAGCCTGCCCTCGCGCAGGCGGTGCCCGCCGCGCCCGCCGCGCCTTCGGCGACGGGCGCGCTCGACCGCGCGCTCGGCCAGCTCGGCGGCGGTCAGGACGCGCCGCTCGCGCTGTCGCTGCAAGTGCTCATTATCATGGGCCTGCTCACCGTACTGCCGGGCATCATCCTGATGATGACCAGCTTCACGCGGATCATCATCGTCCTGTCGATCCTGCGCCAGGCGCTCGGCCTGCAACAGACGCCGCCCAATCAGGTGCTGATCGGCCTCTCGCTGTTCCTGTCGCTGTTCGTGATGGCACCGACCATTTCCAAGGTGAACGACGCCGCGATCAAGCCCTATGCCGCCGGCCAGATCGGCGCCGAGCAGATGATCGAGACGGGCGGCGCGTCGCTCCACGCCTTCATGCTCAAGCAGACGCGGGTGAAGGACATCACGATGTTCTCCGGCATCGCGAAGACGGGGCCGTACGCCAACCCGAACGACGTGCCCTTCTCGGTCCTGCTCCCCGCCTTCGTCACCTCGGAGCTCAAGACCGCGTTCCAGATCGGCTTTCTCGTCTTTCTGCCGTTCATCGTCATCGACCTCGTCGTCGCGACCGTCCTGATGAGCCTCGGCATGATGATGATGTCGCCGACGATCATCTCGCTGCCGTTCAAGCTCCTGTTGTTCGTCCTCGTCGACGGCTGGGCGCTGACGATGGGCAGCCTCGCCAACAGCTTCGTGAGCTAGGCTGATGGACGCCGAATATTTCCTGACCGTCGCGCGCCAAGCGATGTGGATCCTCGCGCTGGCTTCCGCGCCGATCCTGCTGCCGGCGCTGATCTCGGGTCTCATCCTCGGCATGATCCAGGCGGCGACGTCGATCCAGGAACAGACCTTGAGCTTCGTGCCCAAGCTGATCGTCGTCGGCGTCAGCCTCGTCATCTTCGGCGGCATGATCCTCGGCCTGCTCAGCGACTTCACGGTCAGCATCTTCGAGCGCATTCCGGATCTGGTACGGTAAGCGGATGCTCGGCTTCGGCCTTGCCGTCGAGCCGCAGCTGTGGACGCTGCTGTTCGTGATGGTGCGCGTCGGCGCGGCGTTCGTCGCGGCGCCCGTGTTCGGCGCGGTGAGCGTGCCGGCGACCGTGCGCGTCACGCTGTCCGCGGCGATCGGCGTGCTCGTCATGGGGTCGATGCCGATCGCGGCGCCGACGCAGGTGTTCGCCTTCACCACCTTCCTCGCGATCGCGGCCGAAGTGCTGGTCGGCCTCGCGCTCGGCTTCATCCTCCAGATCGCGTTCGCCGCGCCGCTGATCGCAAGCGAGATCATCGGCGGGTCGATGGGCCTCGGCTTCGCAACGATGATCGATCCCCAGCGGGGGGCAGCGACGCCGGCGCTCGGCACGTTCCTGTCGACGCTGCTCACGCTTCTATTCCTGTCGGTCGACGGGCACCTGATCCTCGTCGACCTCGTCGCGCGCTCCTACGAGTTGCTGCCGCCGGGCGCGGCGTGGCTCGGCGCCGCCGCGATCAAGAACATCGCGCTGTTCGGCGGCTATGCGTTTCTCTCCGGGTTCCTGCTAGCGCTGCCGGTCGGGTTCCTGCTGCTCTGCCTCAACCTCGTCGTCGGCATGCTCTCGCGCTCCGCCCCGGCGCTCAACCTGTTCGCGGTCGGCCTGCCCGCCAGCCTGGCGGTCGGCGTCATCGCGCTGTTCGTCGCGATGCCCGCGATGGGCGACTATATGCTCGTCATCGTGCAGGAGGCGCTGAACGCCGCCAAGACGCTGGTGCTCGGCTGATGTCGGAGAGCGCCGGCGAAAAGACCGAAGCCCCAACCCCGCGGCGCAAGCAAAAAGCTGCGGAAGAGGGCAATGTCCTCAAGTCCAAGGAACTGGGCACCGCGCTCGTCGTGCTGCTCGGCTGCGGCTGGCTGGTCGCGTTCGGGCCGATTTTGCTCGGCGCGATCCGCGAGGTCGTCATCGCCAGCCTCAGCTTCGGGCGCGCCGACGTCGAGCATTTCGAACCCGCCCGCCCGCTGATCGAGGCGGGATGGAAGCTCGCGCCCGCGCTCGGCGGCCTGTTCGCGGTCACGATCCTCGGCGCGATCGCGAGCCAGGGCATCCTCGGCGGCATCAGCTTCAATTCGAAGGTGCTGGCGCCCAAGGGATCGCGCATCAATCCCGGCGCCGGCCTTGCCCGCATCTTCGGCACCAATGGCTGGGTGGAACTCGGCAAGTCGCTGCTCAAGGTCGCGCTGTTGGGCTCGATCGGCTGGTGGCTCCTGTCGGCCACCGCGCGCCAGGGGCTCGGCGTCGTCTCGACCGACCTGCAACACGCATTGGGCGGGCTGGGCAGCCAGCTCACCACGCTCATCCTCACCATGGCGGGCGGCCTCGTCCTGATCGCCGGCATCGACGTGCCCATCCAGATCGTCCAGCGCCTCAAGAAGCTGCGCATGTCGAAGCAGGAAGTGAAGGACGAGCACAAGGAGACCGAAGGCTCGCCAGAGGCGAAGGCCGCGCAGCATCGCCGCCGCCACGAAATGACCAAGCGCAGCTTCCGCAAGGCGCTGGGCGAGGCGCATGTCGTGCTGACCAACCCGACGCATTTCGCCGTGGCACTCCGCTACGAGCGCGGGCGCGACAACGTGCCGGTGGTGGTGGCGAAGGGCCGCGGCGCCACCGCCCTCGCGATCCGCGAACTGGCGGGCGAGATGGCGGTGCCGGTGCTCGAATATCCGACGCTCGCCCGCGCGGTCTATTACACCAGCCGCGAGGGGCAGGAGGTGCGCGACGACCTCTATCTCGCGATCGCCACGGTCCTCGCCTTCGTGTTCGGGGTCAACACCGCCGCGGGCGGCACGCCGCCGCCGGTCAACGTGCCGCTGGGCGCTCGCTTCGACGAAAACGGCCATGCGGTCGCTTAAGTCTTCGCCCGCGCGGTCGTTTCCCCGGTGGAAAGGGAGCGCGTAGATGGTCGATTCGATAACCACGGCGCTGGGCGTCGGCTCCGGCATCGACATCAAGTCGCTGGTCGACAACCTCGTCAACGCGCAGTTTTCACCCAAGAACGCGCTGCTCGACACGCGCGAGGCGGCACTCAAGGCGCAGATCTCGTCCGCGGGTGAGTTGAAAAGCGCGATCAGCGGCTTTTCCAACGCACTCGCGACGCTGGCGCGCGGCGGCACGCTCTCGACCCAGCCGACCAGCACGGACACGAGCGTGGTCAAGGCGAGCCTGCTTACCGGGTCGAACGCCGCGGGGCTGTCGGCGACCGTCGAGGTGCGCCAGATCGCGGGCGCGCAGGCGAGCAACTCGAACCTCGTCACCGACACCAGCGCGCAACTGGGCGGCGGCAAGCTCACCCTGACCTTCGGCAAGGCGGAGGTGGCAAGCGGCCAGATGACGGGCTTCACCGCCGGCAGCGGCACGCCGGTCGAGATCACGATCGATCCTGCCGCCTCGAAGCTGTCCGACATCGCCGCCGCGATCAACGCGAAGAAAGCGGGCGTCACCGCCAGCGTCGTCGGCGACGCCAACGGCTCGCGCCTCGTCCTGAAAGGGGCGACGGGCGAGAGCCAGGCGTTCACGCTCACAGCCGACACCCCGGACCTCGCCGTGGTCGAGGTAGGCGTGGGCAAGGGCAATATCGGCACCGCCGCCAAGGACGCGATCGTCGTTGCCGACGGCGTGCAGGTCCAGCGCGCATCGAACAGCATCAGCAACCTGATCCCGGGCGTCCGGCTCGACCTCGTCTCGGCAAAGCCCGGGACGACGGTGCAGCTCGGCTCGACCCCGCCGACCGACGGCCTCAACCAGGCGGTGCAGGATTTCGTCTCGACCTATAACCAGCTTCAGACGATGCTGAAGACCGCGACCGATCCCAAGGGCGGGCCGCTGCGCGCCGATCCCGCCGCCAAGACGATGCAAGCCGCGCTGTCGCGGCTGGTCGGCACGCAGATCGTCAGCGACCCGAGCGGCCCGCGTACGCTGGCCGAGATCGGGGTGGCGACGCTGCGCGACGGATCGCTGACCGTGGACGCGGGCAAGCTCACCACCGCGCTGTCCAAATATCCGCAGGCGGTCGAATCGATGTTCGCATCGGGCGCGGCACTCCCCGCGGCGCTCCAGACGATCTCGCTCGCCGCCGGCAGCGTGAAGACCGGGCTGGGCGCGAGCGAAGCCGGCTATACCAAGGCCGCCGACCAGATCGCACAGCAACGCGAAAAAGCGTTGGCGGAGGCCGACACCGCGCGCACCCGCATGACGCAGCAATTCGCCAGCATGGATGCCAAGGTCGCGGCCTATAAGTCGACGCAAGCCGCGCTGAAGCAGCAGGTCGACGCCTGGGCCAATTCGGGCCGCTGACCATGGCTCGCTACGCGACCGCCCTGGCCGGCGATCCGGCCGCGACCTATCGCCAGATCGATCTTGCCAGCCGGACGGGGGGCGCCGACGCGCATGCGCTCGTCGACCTTCTCTATGTCGAGGCGATCCGCGCGCTGTCGGGTGCCGCCTGGGCAACCGAGCAGGGCAATTACCGGATCAAAAGCGAGCGGGTGACGCGCGCGACCGCGATCCTCTTCGCGCTGGAGAACAACCTTGATTTCGAGCGCGGCGGCGACGTGTCGCGGACACTGGCGACGCTCTATCGGGGCCTTCGGGCGCAGGTCATCGACGCCAGCATCGGGCAGGACCCGGCACCGTTCCGCGCGGTGGCGCAGGACCTCAAGGAAATTGCCGACGCCTGGGCCTCGCTGAAGCATTGAGCGAGCGCGTCCTCCCCCTCGAAGGGGGAGGATACGAAGACTTGGCGGCCTGCCGCCTAGTCGAAGTTGGAGAGGGTGAGCGGCGCGCAAGCGCCGCGCGACCGCTCACCCTCTTCAAGCTGCGCTATCCTCTCCCTTCAAGGGAGAGGGTTCAGCCCGCGCCACCCAACTCCAGCACCATCTGCGCCTCGCGCACCGGGGCGAAGCTGCGCCGGTGGATCGGGCTCGGCCCCAGTGCCTTGAGCGCGGCGCGGTGGTCGGGGGCGGCATAGCCCTTGTTGGACGACCAGCCATAGCCGGGCCACGCCGCGTCAGAGTCGCGCATCATCGCGTCGCGATGCTCCTTGGCGATGATCGACGCCGCGGCGATCGACAGGCATCGTGCGTCGCCGCCGACCACCGCCTCGCTCGGCCACTGCCATTTCGGACAGCGATTGCCGTCAACCAGCACCATGGCGGGCGCGATCCCCAGCGCCTCGACCGCGCGGGTCATCGCCAGCATCGTCGCCCAGAGGATGTTGAGCTCGTCGATCTCCTCGACGCTCGCGATGCCGACGCCGACGCGCGCGCAGCCGAGGATCGCGGTGCGCAGGTCCGCCCGGCGCGCAGCGGTCAGCACCTTCGAATCATTGAGGCCCTCGGGAATGCACTCGGGGTCGAGGATCACCGCCGCGGCGACCACCGGACCGGCCAGCGGCCCGCGACCCGCCTCGTCCACGCCCGCCACCGGCCCGGCATGGCGCGCCTCGAACGTGAAATCAGGCATCGGCGAGCCGCCACGGCGGGAAGCGGCGCATCTCGCCCGCCTGATACAGGCAGACGATATTGCCCGACGGATCGACGAGCCGTGCCTCGCGCCAGCCCCAATTCTCGTCGCGCGGTTCCTGCGTGAAGGTCAGCCCCTGCGCCTTGAGATAGGCGACGGTGAGGTCAAGGTCGCCGCATTCGAGGAACACCACTGGTGCGGCCAGTGCCTCTTCTGCCTCAAGGCTCAGCGTTGCGCCGCCCTCGGTCTCGAACCGGGCATAGCGGTCGTCGGCGCGAACGATCTGACGAAGGCCCAGCAACCGCCAGAAATGCTCGCTCGCCGACAGGTCCCGGGTCGGCAGCGTCACGTGGTTGAGCATCGGCGACCAGCGCGACTGGTTGAGGTCGAGGCGGACCGACTGCTGCGCCATCGGCCCGTGCCCCTGCCCCAACCCGGCGGCGTCCTGCATGGCGATCCGCACGAACCGGCGCGCGCGCGCCACTGCCTCCGGCAGCGACCAGTCCTTGGCGAGCTCGCAGGCGATCGCCGTCGAGAGCGTGCAGCCGGTGCCGTGCGTCGCCTCCGCGTCGATGCGCGGGTCGGTCCACTCGACCTCGGGCGCAGCGCCTTCCTTCGACGGCTGGAACAGGCGGTCGGTCACCTGCCGGCCCGTCGCGTGCCCGCCCTTCACCAGTACCGCGGATCCGCGCCGCTGGACCAAGCTCGTCGCCGCCGCGCGCTGCGCCGCCTTGTCGAGGATGCTCATCCCCGACAGCGCCTTCAGCTCGGGCAGGTTGGGGGTCGTCACCGTGGCGACGCGCATCAGCCGCTCGAACGCCGCGACCGTCGCCTCGTCGGCCAGTGCCGCGCCGGATGTGGCGACCATCACCGGATCGAAAACGATCGGTAGCCCCGGCATCTCCGCCAGCCGTTCGGCCAGCGCGGCGGCGGTGCGGGCGGAGCCGATCATGCCGATCTTGACCGCATCGACGCCGATGTCGCGCACCACGCAATCGACCTGCGCCAGCACCATCTCGGGCGGGACGGAGTGCACCGCATCGACCCCCAGCGTATTCTGCGCGGTGATCGCGGTGATCGCGGTCATCGCGTGGCAGCCCAGCATCGAGGCGGTCTTGATATCCGCCTGGATCCCCGCCCCGCCCCCGCTGTCGGAGCCCGCGACGATCAGGATGCGCGGCGTCATCCGCGGAACATCCGCATGGTCGAGGCGGGATTGCGCTTCAGCCGCTCGCCCGTCCGCGTCGGGCGATCGGTCAGCTCGCCGCCGCAATTGGGGCATTTCTCGTCGAGTTCGTCCGCACATTCGGCGCAGAAGGTGCACTCGAACGAACAGATGAACGCGCCATAGACCTGCGGCGGCAGGTCGGTGCCGCAGCGTTCGCAATCGGGCCGCATTTCCAGCATCGCGCTTCCTTCGCGCCCCGCGATGCGCTTTGCAAGCGCACGCAATCGGATGGCGCGCGCGCTTGGCAAGCCGGGCGACTTGGTGTCTGTTGCGACCAAAGAACATCGAAGGGGGATTGCCATGCGTTTCGCGTTTCTTGCCGCCACCACCGCGCTCGTCTGCGCCGCACCGCTCGCCGCGCAGCAGGCACTCGCTCCCGCCGCCGCCAAGTCGGCAAAGGTCAGCTACATCCATGCCGGCTCGCTGCTCGCTCGCCCCGGCGAACGCGCGCGCGGCAATTCGACGATCGTCGTTCGCGACGGGAAGATCGCCGAAATCCGCGACGGCTTCGCCGCCCCCGAAGCCGGCGCCGCGCTGATCGACCTCAAGGACCAGACCGTCCTGCCCGGCCTGATCGACATGCACGTCCATTTCTATTCGTCGGGCTATCCGCTCAAGGAACGGCTCGACGCCTCGGGCAAGGATCTGGAGGACCAGTTTGTCGATGCGATGGGCCAGGCGAAGCGGACGCTCGATGCCGGCTTCACCACCGTCCGCGACCTCGGCGGCGAGCCGCGCGGCATCCGCGCGCTGCGCGACGGGATCGAGCGCGGCGAGATCGCCGGGCCGACGATCGTCAATGCCGGGCGCATGATCTCCGTCACCGCCGGCCACGGCGACGCCAACGGCCTGCGCCGCGAGCTGGCGCATGTCGAGCGCGAGCAGAGCCCCGAGCTCTGCAACGGTCCCGACGACTGCCGCCGCGCGACGCGCGAACAGATCTTTACCGGCGCCGAGGTCATCAAGTTCGCCGCCTCGGGCGGCGTCGGATCGAACATCGCCGGCGGGCTCGAGGCGCAGATGACGCCCGAGGAGATGAAGGCGATCGTCGACACCGCCCACGCCTTCGGCCGCAAGGCGACCGCGCACGCGCACGGCAAGTCGGGCATCGACACCGCGATCCGCGCGGGCGTCGATTCGATCGAGCACGGCAGCTATATCGACGACGAGACGATCGCGCTGTTCAAGGCCAGGGGCGTCTACCTCGTCCCCACCATGCACGCTTTCGAAAGCGTGATCCGTCAGGGCCGCGCGGGCGAGCGTCCCGCCGCCAGCGTCGCCAAGGCCGAGCAGGTGGCCAAGGTGGTGAAGGAAAGCCATCGCCGCGCCTTCGCCAGCGGCATGAAGATTGCGTTCGGCACCGACGCCGGCGTCGGCCCGCACGGCACCAACGCGCTCGAGTTCAGGTACATGACCGATGTCGGCATGGACCCCGCCCGCGCGATCCGCGTCGCGACGATCGACGCGGCGACGCTCCTCGGCCGCGCCGACCGTATCGGCTCGATCGAGGTGGGCAAGGATGCCGACATCATAGCGGTGTCGGGCGATCCGGTCGCCGACGTGACGCGGCTCCAGACCGTCCCCTTCGTCATGCGCCGCGGCGTGGTCCACAAGCTGGGCGGCACGCACACCGTCTTCCCGGCGGACTGACCCGATCGAGGCGGCGGCGGGCAGCCGGATTTCGACGCAGCGCGGTTGCGCGGGCGCGCCGATGCGCTATTCGCCGCCGCCTGATTCACCATAAGCCAATTCCAGGGACACCATGACCGACAACATCTCTGCCGAGCAGCTTCGCCTCCTGATCGAGCGCGTCGAGCGGCTCGAGGAAGAAAAGAAGGGCATCAGCGACGACATCAAGGACGTCTACGCCGAGGCCAAGTCGACCGGCTTCGACGTCAAGACGATGAAGACGATCGTCCGCCTGCGGAAGATGGAGAAGCACCACCGCGACGAGGCGGAGATGCTGCTCGAGACCTACAAGACCGCGCTCGGCCTGACCTGATCGCGATGGACAGCGTTCCCCACACCGTCGAGGCTGCTCGCGCGCTGCTCATCCGCAGCGACGGGAGTCTCGACGACGAGGAACGCCGCGTCCTTGCCAGTATCGAGGCCGGCACCCTCGTCGCCCGCGATGCGGGCGACGAGGCGGAGGCACGGGCGAGCGTCGGCGACCGCCTGTCCGACCGCGTGGCGGCGATCGGCGGGTCGTGGGGGTTCATCGTCACCTTCACCGCCGTGCTGCTCGGCTGGATGCTGCTCAATTCCGAAGTGCTCTCGCGCCTCGGCCTCGCCTTCGACCCCTACCCCTACATCTTCCTCAACCTGATGCTCTCGACGCTGGCCGCGGTGCAGGCGCCGATCATCATGATGAGCCAGAACCGGCAGGCGGCAAAGGATCGCGTCGCCGCCAGCCTCGATTACGAGACCAACCTGCGCGCCGAGCTCGATATCCTGCGGCTTCACCACAAGCTCGACCACGCTGTGCTCGCGCGGCTGGATGCGCTGGAAGCGAAGATCGACGCGCTGGGAACGCGCCTCCCCTCTTGAGCCCGCGCCCGCTTCAAGGCTAGGACGCCGCCCCTATCCCAAGCGGGCGGCATCGAACCGGAAGCGCATCATGGCAGGCCACAGCAAGTTCAAGAACATCATGCACCGCAAGGGTGCGCAGGATAAGAAGCGCTCGTCGCTCTTTTCCAAGCTTAGCCGCGAAATCACCGTCGCGGCCAAGATGGGCACGCCTGATCCCGACATGAACCCGCGCCTGCGCGCCGCGGTCAATGCGGCCAAGGCGCAGTCGATGCCCAAGGACAATATCCAGCGCGCGATCGACAAGGCCTCGACCGCCGACACCGACAATTACGAGGAAATCCGCTACGAGGGGTTCGGGCCCGGCGGCGTCAGCCTCATCATCGAGGCGCTGACCGACAACCGCAACCGCACCGCCACCAACGTGCGCACCGCGGTATCGAAGAACGGCGGCAACCTGGGCGCAAGCGGATCGGTCAGCCACGGCTTCGACCGGATGGGCCTCATCAACTATCCCGCCAGCGCCGGCGACGCCGAAAAGGTGTTCGAGGCGGCGCTGGAAGCGGGCGCGGAGGACGTGTCCTCGAGCGACGAGGGCCACGAGATCTGGACCGCGCAGGACGCGCTGCACGAGGTCGCCAAGGCGATCACCCCCGTCCTCGGCGAGCCCGAGGGTGCCAAGCTCGCCTGGCGGCCGCAGACGATGGTCGCGGTCGGCGAGGACGAGGCGGGCCAGCTCTTCAAGCTGATCGACGCGCTCGACGACGACGACGACGTCCAGACCGTCTGGGGCAATTACGAAGTCTCCGACGAGGTGATGGAGAAGCTGGGTTGAGGGATCGCCTCCCCGGCTTGGGGAGGCACCCTTGCTGATCCTCGGCCTCGACCCCGGCCTCGGCATCACCGGCTGGGGCCTGATCGAGGCGGCGGGCAACCGGCTGTCGCACCGCGCCAACGGGCGGCTGAGGACGAGTACCGCCGCCCCGCTTGCGACCCGGCTTGCCCAGCTCGATGCGCTGCTTTCCGCGCTGGTCGGCGAGCACCGCCCCATGGCGGCGGCGTGCGAGGAGGTGTTCGTCAACGCCAACGCGCAATCGACGCTGAAGCTCGCCCAGGCGCGCGGCGTGGTGCTGGCGAATGCAGCCCGCGCGGGGCTGATCGTCGGCGAATATGCCCCGACCCTCGTCAAGCAGGCGGTGGTCGGCACCGGCCGCGCGGACAAGGCGCAGGTGCATGCGATGGTCACGCGGCTGATGCCCGGCACGGCGATCGACGGCCCCGATGCCGCCGACGCGCTGGCGGTGGCGATCTGCCACGCGCATCATCTGGCAAGCGCGGGCCGCGGGGTCTGAGGATCAGGCGCAGGTCAGACGGATGACGTCCCTGCCCCGGTCGAACACGATTGACGAGCAGCGCGACAGGTAATCCGCGCCGAGCGACAGCGTATCGCGGCGGCGATCGCGCTTCCTGCCCTTCGCCGCCACGACGATCTCGTCGGGATCGGCCGCCGCCCCCGCCTCGCGGATGCCGCTCGCATTCCCGAAATCGGCGGTGCGCAGGCCAAGCGTCGATAGCGACAGCGTGCCGATGCGAAGCGGGCGGGCGAGCGAGAGCGTCCGCACCGGCCGCTCGATACCGAAGAAGATCTCGGTCGACACCGCCGCGCCCGACACGCTGCCGTCATGGAACGCCGCCAGCCGCGCCCCCGCCCCCGCCGTCACGAGCGTGCGCGCGTGATAGGGATCGAAGCGGACGTGCATCGGCTCGCCCCCCACCTCGATCGTGGCAAAGGTCGCGCTGAAATTGCCGAACAGGCCGAGCGGCCCGGTCGCACGCTCCATGGGCAGCACGGTCGTCGTCTCTCCCGCGATCGGCGCGCGGAACTGAAAGCGGACGATGGCTTCCGGGAATGCCTCCGGCCCCACGCTGCCGTCGCCGGCGGGGGCGAAGGGACGTGCGGTCCAGCCGACCCGCCGCTTGATCCGCCCCGCGCCCAGGTCGACGGGCACCACCTGCGTGCGCGACATGACCGACGTGCCGCCTACCTTGTAGCCGATGCCGACGCCCCAATGCCCGGTCGTCTTGAAGCGCGATCGCTCGGCGAAACCGGCATCGAGCAGCGGCATGGCGGGCGCCGCCGGATCGACCCGCAGCACCGCCTTCTCGCCATTGACCGTCACCTCGACCAGCCCCTTGCCGGTCACGACCCGCTCCGCTGGCGCCCGATCGGCGGCGATCAGCAGCGGAACCAGCGGGATCATCAGGCCAAGGCGTCGGTTCAAATCCAGTCTCCTGTCGCGTCGTCGGACGGCGCAACTGGCGACAGGATCACGGCGAAATCGTGACGCCTTCGATATGAACGCGGCTTAATTCTTCGGCAGCTTGCTCGCATCGATGCCGGGGCCAAGGTCGAGCAGGAACGCCGGCCCGATCTCCAGCACCTGCTTGGCGCCGGCAAGCTGGATCGAGATGCGCGCCTTGCCCGGCGCATAGGCGGCGGCGGACTCGCCCGACGCATAATAACGCTTCCACGCCGATCCCACCTGCACCGTCTCCGCCGCGATCGGAGTATAGGGCGCATCGGCCCCGCCCGCGCCGATCGGCACGGGCACGGTCTCACCGTCCTTGGCATCCGGTGCGCGCAGATAGACGATGGCGAGCAGCGTATCGCCCGCCGCGACGGGCTTGATCGTCGGATAGGTCGCGCCCGTATCCCACGGATTCGCGCCCTTTCGCGTCACCGCCACGCGCACCGCATTGCCGCCCGGCACGTCGGCGGCGGGCACTTCCTTCGCCTTCTGGTCGGGGCCGTAGAGGCTCCAGCCGATGCCCGGCTGGTTGATTGCCTTGTCGAAGATGTTGCCGCCTTGCGGTGCCTGTGCGGTCACCAGCCAGACGGGTGCCGCGGCCAGCGCCAGCGCGATCGTCGCTTTCATGTCCATCCCCCCGCCGTCGCCGGCTCGGGTGCCGGTCGATCGACAAGTCGGACTATATCGCGCCCGCCGCCTCCGAAAAGAGGCTGCGTGCGGACGGATCAGACCCGCCAGCCGAGGCCCAGCGCCTTTTGCAGCGCGACGTAATCGGCGGTCATTGCCGCGGTCGCCTGTACCACCGACTGCTCTGCCGCCGTCCGCTGCCGCTCGGCATCGAGCGTGTCGATGAGCGTTGCGACGCCCGCCGCATAACGCTGCTGCATCAGCGCGGCGGCGCGATCGGCGGTCGCCTTCGACTGGGCGGCGGCGGCCACGCTCGCGCGGCGCGCGGCATAGCGGGACAGCGCATCCTCGGCATCGCGCAGCGCCGTCAGCACCGCACCGCGATATTGCGCCGCCGCCTCGTCGCGCTGCCCCTCCGCCTGGCCGATGCGGGCGCCGTTGCGCCCGAAGTCGAGCGCGTTCCACTGAAGCCGCGGCACCGCGATCCCGGCAAGGTTGCCGAGGTCGAACAGGTCGCCCGGCTTGGTCCCGCCGATGCCGATCAGGCCGAGGAAGCTGATTCGCGGCAGCGCGGCGGCCTTGGCAAGGCCGATCTGCGCGGTTCGCTGCGCCAGCACACGCTCGGCCGCGCGCACGTCGGGGCGGCGCTCCAGCAGCTCGGCGGGGTCACCCACGTCGACGCGCGCGGGCGGCAGCGGCACGGGGCGCGGGGCGGACAGCTCGGCATCGAGCGTCCCCGGCGCATCGCCCACCAGCACCGCCAGCGCGTTGAGATAGGCGTCGCGCTCGGCATCGATCGGCACGATCGCGGCGTCGCTCTCGACGACGAGGCCGCGGATGCGCTCGACATCGAGCTGGCTCGCCGTGCCCGCGCGGAACCGCTGTTCGGTCAGCGCGAGGATCCGGCGCCGCGTCTCCGCCGTTGCGCGGCCGAGCTCGAGCCGGCGCTGGCGATCGCGCAGGTTGACGTATGCGCTGGCGACTTCGGCGGTCAGGCTGACCTGTGCGTCGGCCACCTGCGCCTCGGCCGCGCCGACACCAGCGCGCGCCGCCTCGACCCGGCGCTTCTGGCCGCCGAACAGGTCGATCTCCCAACTAGCGTCGAAGCCGACATTGTAGAAGTCGATGCCCTGCGTCCCGCCATCGGCAGTGCCGCCTGTCAGCCCGCCATTGGGGAGCTCGGCGCGCAGATAGGTGCCCTGGAGATTGGCGTTGGGCAGACCGTTGGCGCGATCGAGCCGGAGCGCCGAGCGCGCCTGGCGCAGCCGGGCCTCGGCCACCGCGATGCTCGGATTGTCCTTCAGTGCGCGCTCGACCAGCGTGTCGAGCTCGGCATCGTTCAGGCCGCGCCACCAGTCGGCGACGACGGGCTCAGCGGCGGACGTCTGGCCGGCGCGCGCGAACGTGGCGGGCGCGGCGACCGCGCCGGCGCTCTTGGGGCCTTCGTAATTCGGGCCGACGGTGCAAGCCGCAAGCGCGGCGAGCGAAACGAGCGGGATCAACTTGCGCATGGATGCCTCAATGCATCGCGGCCACCGGCCCCTTGGGCAGCGGTCGCAGGAACAGGACGAGCGGGGCTGCACAGACGATCAGCACCGCGAGCACGACGAAGATGTCGTTGTAGGTCATGACCAGCGCCTCTCGCTGGATGGTGCCGGCCAGCGTGCGGAAAGCAGCCTCGGCATTGCCGAGCGCGCCGGCCAGCCCGCCGAGATAGCCCTGCACCTCGCCCGAATTGGCGGGCAGCGTTTCCTCCAGCCGGCGACTGTGCAGCCACATGCGCTGGTCCTGCACCGTCGCGATGCCCGCGAGCGCGAGGCTGCCGCCCAGGTTGCGGACGGCGTTGAACAGGCCCGCGGCATCGCCCGCATCCTCACGCGGTACCGACGCGATCGCCGCCTGGTTGAGGAAGAGGAAGCCGAAGATCGTGCCGACGCCGCGCAGCAGCTGCGATTCGACGAAGTCGCCGCCTGCCGCATCGGCGGTCAGCGTCGTGTCAATCCAGCAGCTATACGCCATGACCAGAAAGCCGAATCCGACCGCGATCCGGATATCGATCTTGCGAATGAGGATCGGCGTGAACGGCATCAGAAGAATGCTGGGAATGCCCGACAGCAGCACGATCTGTCCCGCCTGCAGCGCGTTGTAATTAGCGATCGCGGCCAGGAACTGCGGAATGACGAAGGCGGTGCCGTAGAGCATCATGCCGAGCACGAGGCCCATCAGCGCGACCGACCCGAACTGGCGATCGAGCAGCAGCCTGAGCTTGATGACCGGCCGCTTAGCGACGAACTGGCCCGCGAACAGGCAGACGAACCCGACCAGCGACACCAGCGTCAGCATGATGATCTCGTGGCTCTCGAACCACTGCTCGCGCTGCCCCTCCTCCAGCACCACCGTCAGGCCTCCGAGGCCGAGGGCAAGGCCGATGATGCCGAGCCAGTCGGCGTTCGCCAGCTCCTCGATATGCGCCTTCTGATGCGGCAGGCCGACGAGCAGCAACGTGACGAGGATCACGCCCACCGGCAGGTTGAGGAAAAAGGCATAGTGCCAGCTGACATTCTCGGTCAGCCACCCGCCGATCAGCGGGCCGAGCAGCGGTCCCAGAATGGCGACGACGCCGAACAGCGCGTTGCCCACTGGCTGCTGATGCCTCGGCAGGCGCGTCGCGATGATCGTCATCGCGGTGGGAATGAGTGCGCCGCCCGTGATCCCCTGCCCCGCACGGCCGATGATCATCGTGGTCAGGTCGGTAGCGATGCCGCAGACCATCGAGAAGATAGTGAACAGGCTTGCCGACATGAGCAGGAATGTGCGCAGCCCGAAGACGCGCGATAGCCACGCTGCGAGCGGAATGATGACGATTTCGGCGACGAGGTAGCTGGTGGCGATCCACGTCCCCTCGGTCCCGCTCGCGCCGATCTCGCCCTGGATCGTTGGGAGGGCCGAGTTGACGATCGAGATGTCGAGCATCGCCATCATCGCGCCGAGGCTGCCCGCCGCGACCGCCATCCATGCGGCAGCGTCGGCATTCGCCTCGCGCTGCTGGGGGGCGGCGGCGGCGCTCACTTGCGGCCGATCCGCTCATTATGGTCTTCCTGCTCCTTGGCGATGCGGTCGGCGGCGTCGCGGGCCGAACGGGTATCGACGCTCACCTCGACCGACATGCCGGGGACGAGCAGCGCGCGCGTCGCCGGGCCGGGGTTGAGCTGGATGCGGACGGGGATGCGCTGGACGATCTTGGTGAAGTTGCCCGTGGCGTTCTGCGGCGGCAGGACCGAGAATTGCGCGCCGGTGCCGGGCGCGATGCTGGCGACGCGGCCGGGGATCTCGACGCCGGGCAGCGCATCGACCTCGATCGACACGGGCTGGCCGACACGCATCAGGCCGAGCTGCGTCTCCTTGAAATTCGCCTCGATATAGAGGTCGGTGGTCGGCACAACCGACATCAGCCGCGTGCCCGCCTGCACATACTGGCCGACGCGGACGCTCTTGTCGCCGATGCGGCCGGGGATCGACGCGCGGATCAGCGTCGCACCGACATTGGTCTGCGCCGCCTCGAGCTGGGCACGCGCGCCCTCGCCCTGTGCCAGCGCCTGATTGACCTGTGCGCGCAGCGTGCCGACGCGGCGCTCCGCCGCGGCGACCGCTGCGCGGGCGGCGACGACGCGCGCACTCGCCTGCTGCGCCTGGTTGCGCAGCGTCGACACGCGCTCGCGCGTTTCGGCGCCCGTTGCCGCGAGCGGGGCGTAGCGAGCGACTTCGTTGCGGGCAAAGGCGGCATCGGTTTCGGCGGCGGCAAGATCGGCGCGGGCGCGGGTGATCGCGGCCTGCTGCTCGGCGATCTGTGCCTCGACCCCGCGGGCATTGGCCTGGGCGACGGCGATCTGCGCCTCGCTCTGCTTGGCCTGCGCATTGTAGTCGCGCGCGTCGATGCGGACGAGCGGGTCGCCCGCCTTCACCGTCTGGTTCTCGGCGACCAGCACCTGATCGACATAGCCCGAGATCTTGGGCGCGACGGTCACCGAATCGGCCTGGACATAGGCGTCGGTCGTCGACTGCTGGAACTTGCCATAGCTCTGATACCGCATGAACCAGAGAAGGCCGCCGACGACCACGATGGCCAGCAGCACCAGGATGATGATCTTGGCGCGCCGCTTCTTCGCGGGCGAGACGGGCTCGGAACCGGCGTCATCGGGAGTGGTTTGATCGGCAGCGTTATCGGCCACGGGCAAGCGCCTTCGAAAAATTGGGTCGAGTCGTCGGGTGCCTCATGTGCTCGCACTTGCAGCATTGCGCAAGACCATATATTGAGGCCCCTCATGAAATACCGCAGCGACGACCTCGCCCGGCTGCTTGCCGGCACCTATATGCGGGTCCACCGCCGCATCGACGCGGCGATGGCGGCGGAGGGCGCGTCGCTGGCGCGGACCAAGATGCTGCTCATCATCGAGAAGCACGCCGGCGCGGCGCGCGCCGCCGACCTTGCCGGGTTCCTGGGCCAGGCACCGCGGACGGTGACCGAGGCGCTGGACGGGCTGGAGCGCGATGGCCTGATCGCACGGACCGCCGACTCGGCCGATCGCCGCGTGAAGCGACTCGCCATCACCGAGGAGGGCCGGCGCGCGATCGCGGCCACCGAACCGCTGCGCCAGCGGTTGACCGGCGAATTGTTCGCGTCGCTCGAACCGGCCGAGTGTCAGGCACTTGGCACCACCCTCGAAAAGCTGGTTGCCGCTCTCGACGACGACCCCTCTTGCAGCGCGTTCCGGTCATGATACGCTCCCACCCGACCGCGGACGCACCGCGGCGGGACGGAGAGGTGTCATGGAGCGCATCGGCGCTGAATTGTCACAATGCCGGTTCGGGATGCTTTGCGGGTTCAGCAGCGCCGCGCTCGCCATTTTCGGCGCGGCGTTCGTGATCCTCACCTGACCGCGGGATCCTGTTCGAGCCTTTGACCGCCACCCCGGCGGCGGTTGACATGCGCTGTCCGAGCGGGCCGAAAGGGCGCCGCTGACAGGAGGCGCGTTTCCCATGACCCTTTCCCGCCGCACGCTCCTGCTCGGCAGCGCCGCCGCCGCCGTGCTCCCGCCGTTCCGCCTGTGCGCGCAGGATGTCGCCACCGACGCGCCCGCCCCGCCGCAGCGCCTGACCGCCAAGGGGCTCGCCGCCCCGGTCGAGATCGTCGACGATCGCTGGGGCGTGCCGCACATCCGCGCCGCCAGCACACGCGATGCGTTCTTCGGTCAGGGCTGGGTCGTCGCGCGCGACCGGCTGTTCCAGCTCGATTACGAGTATCGCCGCCAGCAGGGCCGCCTGTCCGAAGTGCTCGGCCCCGATTACGTCCGTAGCGACACGCTGGCGCTGCTTGGCCGCTATCGTGGCGACGTGGGCGCCGAGATCGCCGCGGTGCCCGCCGACGTGCGCGCCTGTGTCGAGGGCTATGTCGCGGGCATCAATGCGCGCATCGCCGCGGTCGCCGCCGATCCGGCGCTCGTGCCGCCCGAGTTCGCGATCCTCGGCTACCGGCCGCTCGAATGGAGCCTCGCCGACCTCGTCGCCGCGCGCGAACTGACGCCGGGCAACATCGACGACGAGGTGCGCCGCGCCCGCCTGTCCGCCGCCGACGCGCTCTGGCTGGAGGCCCTGGTCGCCCCGCCCCGCCCGGCGCGGCCAATCACCTTCCGCGACGGGCTGAAGATCGGCGAGGTGGGCGAGGCCGATCTGGGCATCTTCGGCAGCGCCCCGCCACCCGCGGCCGAGCCGGACGCGGCGGGCAGCAACGCCTGGACGATCGCGCCCTCGCGCACCGCGACCGGCCGCCCGATCCTCGCCAACGATCCGCACCTTTCGATCGGCGGCTTCCCGCCGCGGCATCTCGCGCACCTTTCCGCCCCCGGCCTAGACGTGATCGGCGCGGGCGCGCCGGGGCTGGCGGGGATCATGCAGGGGCACACCGACCGCTTCGCCTTCGGCCGTACCAACAGCCATATCGACCAGTCGGACCTCTACCTGCTCGAGCTCAATCCCGTCGACGCCGAACGCTACTGGCATCGCGGGCGATGGAAGACGTTCGAGCGGCGCGAGGTGACGCTCTCGCCCAAGGGCGCGCCGCCGCGCACCGTCGTACTGCGCTGGTCGGTGCAGGGGCCGGTGATCGCCCACGATCCCGCCCGCCGCCGCGCCACCGCGCTCGCGCATGTGTCTCAGCGGGCGGGCGCCAGCGGCGTGTTCGCGATGGCCGCGATCAACCTTGCGCGTGACTGGCAGGGATTGCAGGCCGCGTTCAGGCTCCACCCCTCGCCCACCAACTTCCATTATGCCGATGTCGACGGGCACATCGCCTGGCGCATCCTGGGCTTCGCACCCCGGCGGATGGGCGGGCATGACGGAATGACCCCGGCGCCCGGCGACGGCCGCTACGACTGGGAGGGGCTGCTCCCGGTCGAGCAGTTGCCGAGCATCGTCAATCCCAAGGCGGGCTGGCTGGCCAGCGCCAACCAGGACAATCTGCCCAAGGACTACAAGCCCGTCCTCGCCTATTCTTTCCGCGAACCATGGCGGTACGAACGCGTGGTCGAGGTGCTGGAGGGACAGCCGCGCCACAGCCTGACCGATTCGGTCGCCCTGATGCAGGACGTCGCCTCCACCGCGGCGCGTCGGTTCGTGTCGCTGATTCCCGATACCGTGCCCGACGCCGCGATCGCCGCGGCGGCGTTGCTGCGCGATTGGGACGGCGTGCTCGCCGCCGACAGCGCCGCGGCGGCGGTGTACGAACTGGCCTGGGCCGATCTCGAGCAGCGCATCCACAACATCGTCGTGCCTGCGAAGCTGCGCGACTGGGTGCCGCTGTTCGAGGTCGGCGCGATCCTGTCGCTGCTCGAAAGTCCCGACAAGCGGCTTGGCCCCAACCCGAAGGGCTCACGCGACCTGATCGTCGCGATGGCGCTGGCGGCGGGATGGGAGGAAGCCGAACGGCGGCTGGGGCCGGAACCGGCATTGTGGCGCTGGGGGACGCTCCACGATGTGACGATCCGCCACCCGCTCGCGCGCCGATCGCCGATGATCGCCGCCGCCTTCCCCCCGATCGAGGTCGGCGGGTCGGGCGGCGACGGCACGACGGTCAATGCGCGCTGGCTGGCGGGCGATCTCGGCGTCGCGGGGGGCGCAAGCTATCTGCAGGCGATCGACGTCGGCGGTTGGGACGACAGCCTGTTCCTCAACCTGCCCGGCCAGTCGGGCGATCCGAAAAGCCCGCATTATGCCGACATGGCGCAGCCCTGGATCGAGGGGCGGATGCTCCCCCTCGTCTTCACGCGCGAGCGGGTGGAGGCGGAGGCGGCGGGCCGCGTGTTCCTCGACCCCGCCTGACCCAAAGACGGTATCACCGCGCCGCTGGCGATGCCGCCGCGAAAGGCGTATTCTTCTTGGCCCAAGCCCGAACGCGCGATCACGGCGCGGAAGCGACAAGAAGGAATTGAACCAGGACTTAGGAAGAGGATCAGGACATGGCCATCACGATGGACTCCGCCGCCTATTCCCGCGGCGTCGAACGGATCGAGGTGCGACGGATCGGCAAGGCCGATCTCGACTGGGCGCTGGCGGAGGGCTGGCGCGACTTTCGGGAGCGGCGCGGCGACCTCATGTTCCTGGGCCTGATCTATCCCGCGGTCTGTCTGTTCGCGGTCATCGTCGCGATGAACGATGCGCTCCTCCCGCTGCTCTTCCCCGCCATCGCCGGCCTCTCGATCGCCGGCCCTGCGGTCGCCGCAGGCTTCTACGAACTCGCGCGCCGGCGCGAGGAGGGGCTGGAGTCGGACTGGTCCCACTTCCTCGACCCGCTGAAGGGGCGGAGCCGCACGCCGATCCTGACGCTGACCGCGGTGCTGTTCGGCCTGTTCGTCGTCTGGCTGACCGCCGCCTATGCGATCTACGCCCTCACCTTCGGCGCGGAGAACCAGATGCGCGCCGCCGACCTGTTCGGGCGACTGTTCACGACGGGTGCGGGGTGGGAGATGATGATCGTCGGCAACCTTGCCGGCCTCGCCTTCGCCGTCGTCGCGCTGGTCGTGTCGTTCGTCAGCTTCCCGATGGTCGTCGACAAGCCCGTCGACGCCGCGACCGCAATCCGCACCTCGATCGACGCCGCGCGCGCCAATCCGGGCGAGACGGCGGGCTGGGGCCTGCGCGTCGTGGCGCTGCTGGCGGTCGGCACGATCCCCTTCGCGGTGGGGCTGGCGATCGTGCTGCCGTGGCTCGGCTATTCGACCTGGCACCTCTACACGCGCATCGTGAAGCGGTGAGTTCGTAGGTCCGGCTTACGCCGGGAGGCGGCACCGGCCCGCTCCCCCGCTCGGCCTCCCATCCAGGATATTCTGTGGGAGGCCGGGTGGGGGCGCGGGCCGGTGCCGCCGCGCTTGTAAAAGCGCGCACCTTCGGCTAACGCCCGCGGCTTCCGTGCCGGGGTCATCCCTGGAGGCTCGGCCGGATGAATGGACTTAATCATCAGCATTTCGGAGCACCGACATGAGCGATACGCTTAACCTGTCGGCCGAGACGCGCGAGCGGGTTGGCAAGGGAGCCTCCCGCGCGCTTCGTCGTGAAGGCCGCGTCCCCGCCGTGATCTACGGCAACAAGCAGGAACCCCTCTCGATCCACCTCGAGGAGCGGGCGCTGAACAAGCTCCTCGGCACCGGGCACTTCATGAACTCGATCGTGATGATCGAGGGCGCCGGCCGGGGCAAGATCCGCACCCTGCCCAAGGACGTGACCTTCGACCCCGTCACCGATCGTCCGGTACACGTCGACTTCCTGCGCATCGCCAAGAACGCGACCGTCACCGTCGCGGTGCCGTTCCTGTTCACCGACGAGGAAGAGGCCCCCGGCATCAGCAAGGGCGGCGTGCTCAACATCGTCGCGCACGAGCTCGAAGTCACCGTCGAGGCGGACAAGATCCCCGAGAATATCGAGGTTTCGCTCAAGGGCCTCGAGGTCGGCGACACGATCCACCTGTCGGCGATCAACCTGCCGGGCGACGCCGAGTCGACGCAGGACGACGAGTTCGTCGTCGCGACGATCATCGCCCCGTCGGCGATGAAGGCCGACGTCCAGGAAGCGCTGGCTGAAGACGCCGCGCTTGCCGAGGCCGCCGCTGCCGAGCAGCAGGCCGAGGAAGAGGCCGCCGCCGCCGAGGCCGCCGAAGAGGCTGCCGAGGACGAAGGCGACGCCGAGGAAGGCGAGGACAAGGGCGAGTAATCGCCGGTCCTTTCCGACACGAATATGCGGCGGCCGGGTCAACGATCCGGCCGCCGTTTTCGTTTGACGGCATGTCGAACGCGCCGCCGATCGAACGCAGGAGCAACCGATGCAACTCTGGGTAGGTCTGGGCAATCCGGGGCCGCAATATGCGATGCACCGGCACAATATCGGCTTCATGTGCGTAGACGCGATCGCCGAAGTGCACGGCTTCTCGCCCCCGCAAAAGAAGTTCCAGGGCTGGTTGCAGGAAGGGCGGATCGGCACCGAGAAGCTGCTGCTCCTGAAACCCGCGACGTTCATGAACGACAGCGGCCGGTCGATCCGCTCGGCGCTCGACTTCTACAAGCTCGATGTCGGCGACGTGACGGTCTTCTACGACGAGCTCGACCTCGCACCCTTCAAGGTCAAGGTGCGCGTCGGCGGCGGCGCGGCGGGGCATAACGGCATCCGCTCGGCGATCGCGCATGTCGGCCCGGACTTTCGCCGCGTGCGGCTCGGCATCGGCCATCCAGGGCACAAGGACCGCGTGACCGGCCACGTCCTCGGCAATTTCGCAAAGGTCGAGATCGATGATCTGAGCGACCTGCTGGGTGCCGTCGCGGCAGAGGTGCCTTGGCTGGCGGCGGGCGACGACACGCGGTTCATGAACGACGTGGCGCTGCGATTGCAGGATTGAACGCGCGCTCGACGCGGTCCTCTCCCCTCCCTGGAAGGGAGGGGTCGGGGGTGGGTTGGCCAGTTTGTGGCGAGCCGGTTGCCTGAAGCAGACCCACCCACCCCAACCCCTCCCTTCCAGGGAGGGACTATCGCCGGACGGGTCTCTTATGCCGCGCGCTTCTCTAGCGCCGCCGCCGCCTCGTCCATCAGCGCCGCGATGATGTCGGCGACGGGCTCTTCCTTCGTCACCATGCCGACCGACTGGCCGGCCATCAGGCTGCCGTGCTCGACGTCGCCGTCGATCACCGCACGGCGCAGCGCGCCAGCCCAGTAATGCTCGATCTGGAGCTGCGCTTCGGCCATCTCGACCGCGCCCGAATCGAGGCTGGCGGCGACCTCGCGCTGCTTGGCGGTGAAGAGTTCGGTGCCGGGGTTCTTCAGCGCGCGCACGGGGATCACGGGCAGGCGCGCATCGACCTGCACGCTCGCCACCGCGTCGCGGGCGGAAGCGCGCAGGAACGCGCGCTTGAAATTGGGGTGCGCGATCGATTCGGTCGCACAGACGAACCGCGTGCCGAGCTGGACGCCTGCCGCGCCCATGTCGAGATAGCCGGCGATCGCCTCGCCCCGGCCGATCCCGCCCGCGACGAACACGGGCACGTCGGCGGCGACCTCGGGAAGGATCTCCTGCGCGAGCACGCTGGTCGAAACCGGGCCGATATGGCCCCCCGCCTCCATCCCCTCGATCACCAGCGCGTCGACGCCCGAGCGGACGAGCTTCCTGGCGAGGCTGAGCGCCGGCGCGAACGCGATGACCTTCGCCCCCATCGCCTTGATCGCCTCCAGCGCGCCCTTGGGCGGCAGGCCACCGGCCAGCACGACATGGCCGACGCGGTGACGCCCGCACACCTCGATCAGGTCGAACAACTGCGGGTGCATGGTGATGAGGTTGACGCCGAACGGCCGGTCGGTGAGCGCGCGGGTCGCGGCGATCTCCGTGTCGAGCAGGTCGGGGTTCATCGCCCCGCACGCGATCACGCCGAAGCCGCCGGCATTGGAAATCGCGGCGACGAGATTGCGCTCGCTCACCCACGACATCGCACCGCACAGGATCGCGACCTCCGACCCCAGAAATTCGCACCCACGCGCCATGCGCCGCTCGAGGCGCGCGGCGCCTGTCGAAATCATCTCGTTCATGGGAGGGTCCGTTAATCCGGCCACCGGCGAATTGCCAGTGGGGGATGGGGTGGCGGAGAGGGTGGGATTCGAACCCACGGTGCCCGCGAGGGCACGCCGCATTTCGAGTGCGGTACAATCGACCAACTCTGCCACCTCTCCGCAGAGGTCCCATGGAAGGCCGCGCAAGGCGGCCTGTCGGTCGGAGCGGGGCGGTTAGCCGATGCTTTCCGGGTACGCAAGCCCCTGCTTGTGCATTCGCGAAACGACATTAGATTCAGCCGATGGATCGCATCGAGACGAACACCCTGCCCCTCGACCCGGATATCGTGCTGCCCGCGGTCGCACATGCGCGCTTCAATGTCGGCGATGTGGTGCGCCACCGATTGTTCGACTTTCGCGGCGTGGTGTTCGACATCGATCCCGTCTTCGCCAACAGCGAGGAATGGTACGACGCGATCCCGGAGGCGGTGCGCCCGCGCAAGGATCAGCCCTTCTACCACCTGCTCGCTGAAAACGGCGAATCGAGCTACGTCGCCTATGTCAGCCAGCAGAACCTCATCACCGACGAGAGCGAGGAGCCCGTCGAGCATCCCGCGATCGGCGGCCTATTCGATCGCGTCGGCACCAACCGCTACAAGCTGAAGTCCGTCCACCGGCACTGATCACGCGGGCGGCTTTCGATTCATCGAAGGTTGACAGAATCGGCGACCGGGCATAACGGACGCCTTCCCACTCGCACGGCCGCTATGGTCGGGGCGGGTCATCGTATTGCTGGAAGAGATTTAGGGCCATGTTCGCAGTCGTGCGCACGGGCGGCAAGCAGTATCGCGTTGCCGCTGGAGACAAGATCGTCGTCGAGAAGCTCGGCGGCGAGGCTGGTGATTCGGTGACGCTGAGCGACGTCCTGCTCGCCGGCGACGGTAGCGACCTCAAGTCGGTGGCCGGCCTGACCGTCGCCGCAGAGATCGTGGCGCAGGCGAAGGGCGAGAAGGTCATCGTCTTCAAGAAGCGCCGCCGCCACAATTATCGCCGCAAGAACGGCCACCGCCAGAATCACACGATCCTGAAGATCGTGTCGATCGGCGACGCGGCCTGATCGCAGCGACAAGGAGACCCAGGAAATGGCACATAAGAAAGCTGGCGGTTCGTCGCGCAATGGTCGCGATTCCGAGAGCAAGCGCCTTGGCGTGAAGAAGTTCGGTGGCGAGCACGTCATTCCGGGCAACATCATCATTCGCCAGCGCGGCACGAAATACTATCCGGGGCCGAACGTCGGCATCGGTAAGGACCACACGCTGTTCGCGCTGACCGAGGGTCAGGTCGCGTTCTCGCGTGGTCGCCTCGGCCGCACCTTCTGTGCGGTCCAGCCGATGGCGGAAGCCGCCGAATAATCGGGTAACCGGCCGGGTTGCCCAACGCGGGCAGACCCGGGTTCCGGCATCGGAACCAGCCAGAGGAAGGGAGACGGGTCCGCCCCGGCTCCCTTTTTTCTTGCTCCCCTCGCCCCCGCCCGCGCCCGATCGGCGTGTGCGCTTCGAGGAGAGCTGCCATGTTCGTTCGTACCCGGCGCCTGACGCTCCGCCCCGGCTGGCGCGAGGATGCCCCTGCCCTTGCCGCCGCGATCGCGCACGAAACGGTCGTGCGGATGCTGTCGCGCGCGCCCTGGCCCTATCGGCTCGATGATGCGGAGGCGTTCCTGGCGCTGCCCTCGCGCATCGACGAGCCGACCTTCCTGATCTTCGAGCATGTCGGCGGCGACGCGGTGCTGGTCGGCGGCATCGGCGTCCACCGTGACGAAACCGGCGAGCGCGAGCTCGGCTATTGGCTGACGCCCGCCGCCTGGGGCCGCGGGCTGATGACCGAGGCGGCGGGCGCGGTGGTGACGACGCTCGCCGAAAGCCTGCGGCTCACCCGCCTCGTCTCCGGCCATTATCTCGACAACCCCGCCTCGGGCCGCGTGCTGACGAAGCTCGGCTTCGTGCCGACCGGCGAGGTCCGCACGCGCCAGTCGGTAGCGCGCGGAGCGGACGTCGGCTGCGTCATGTTGGAGTGGCGCGCGCGCGCGTATGAGGCGCCAGCCATCGCTGCCTAACTCCTCGTCACCCCGGACCTGATCCGGGGTGACGGGGGCGGTTCACGCCACCCGCGCCATCGCGAACTCGCTGTCGACCCGCCCGATCAGCGCGCGGTCGTCGTGATTCCATGGGTGGAAACCGGGCAGGAAGAAGGTCAGCCAAGCCCCCATCACCTTGCGCGCCATGCCCGGCCGCCCGAACGCATAGGCGAGCACCCGCGCCTTCACCCGCCAGCCGGTCAGCCCGTCCTGCGCTAGCAGGTCGAGCATGCCGATCCAGCGCCCGACCAGGAACTTGCGCGTCACGGTTAGCATCACCAGCGTCTTGATCCACCAGCGTTGGAACCGCGGCCAGTCGCGCGTCGCATGCAGCCACGTGTCATAGGCGACGCCCTTGTGCTCGATCTCCTCGATCGCGTGCCAGCGCCACAGGTCCGCCGCCTCGCCATCGCCACCGGCCAGATGGCGCGGATCGGCGACCAGTTCGTGCGCGAGGATCGCGGTGAAATGCTCGAGGCACATGGTCGCGGCGAGCGAGCCGATCGCCGGCTTGTCGCGGGTCAGCGCGATCTCGTCGTCGACGCGCTTCTCGAGCCGCGAGGTGTCGTAGCCCTGATCGGTCACGTGGCGATTGAACGCCACATGCTCGCGCGTGTGGATGACCTCTTGCTTGATGAACGCCTGGATCTCGGCGGCGAGGCGCGGCGGTGTGTCGTCGCGGAACTTGCGCACGCTGTCGACGAAGAACGCCTCGCCCTTGGGAAACGTCACCGACAGCGCGTTGTAGAACGCCGTCGCGATCGGATCGCCGTTCAGCCACCAGCGATCGGGCCGGCGCGCACGGCTGAAGCGCAGGTCGCGCGGGGTGATGGTCAGATCGGCGGGAGTCTTTGCGTTCGCCATCATATTCCTCCAGATTGCGAGAAATCTGGATTTTACTTACACCGATGTCAATAGTCGCTCGCCGTCGTCTCTCCCCCGAAGCCTCGCGCGATACCGCGCTGCAGGCCGCGCGCGAATTGCTGATCGAGGCGGGGCCACAGGCGGTGACGCTGAAGGCGGTGGCGACGCGAATCGGCCGCACCCACGCCAACCTGCTCCATCATTTCGGCTCGGCATCCGGCCTGCAAAAGGCGCTGGCGGGCAGCATGGCGGAGGCGATCACCGCCAAGATCGGTCAGGCGGCGCTGCGTGCCCGCGCGGGCGAGCAGGAACCGCGGGAGGTCGTCGACCTCACCTTCGACGCGTTCGATACCGAGGGCGCGGGCGCGCTGGCGAGCTGGATGATCCTGACGGGGAACGAGGACGCGCTCGACCCGATCCTGGAGGCGATCCACCGGCTGGTCGACGAGCTCGCCGACGTCGCGCGGCCGGGCAAGCCGATCCATGCGGATACGCTGCACCTCGTCCTCTTGGCGCTCGGCGACGCGCTGCTCGGCGGCTCGATGACGCGGGCGCTCGGCCTGCCGCGCGACATGGCGCGGCGGCTGGCGCTGGAAACGCTGGTGCGATCGCAGGGGTAGCCGCAACGACCCCATCACCCCGGACTTGATCCGGGGTCCCGCTGCCTTGGCTGCCGTTAAAGAAGAAGAAGCGGGATCCCGGATCAAGTCCGGGATGACGTCAGGCTTCCCGCGGCGCGGCCCTGACCGCACGCTCATGGGCGATGCGCTCGGCGCGGTCGGCCATCGCTTCCCACGTCACGGCGGACCGCTCGCAGCGGTCGCGGACGTTCTGGAGGTTGGAGGCGGCGGCATCGGCGCGCGCCTGGTCTGCACGACCGCGAAAGGTGGCGGCATCATCGCTCATCGTGCTGTCCTTGGATTGAGGGAAAGAAGATGCGGCGGCGCGTAAACGCCGCCGCACCGGACGCGGGGACCTTAGTCGGCCGCGTTGAGGTTGACCGCCGCCATCTTGCCGCGGCGATCCTCTTCGAGCTCGTACGAGACGCGCTGGTCCTGCTGCAGCGTGACCATGCCCGACCGCTCGACCGCGCTGATGTGGACGAAGGCGTCGTTGCCGCCCGTGTCCGGCGCGATGAAGCCATAGCCCTTGTCCGCGTTGAAGAACTTGACGGTGCCGGTGATGGCCATTTGGGTATTCCTTCGTTTCGCCCGCGCAAGTGGCGCGGGACCGGTTGCCGGTCAGCAGGGAAAGAAGGAGAACGCCGCAAAGCGAGAACCGTCGATTTGCGACTTTAGCCCTTGCAATATGGTCCATCGGGCAGGAAAGCGCAAGGTGTGCGCCAAAAGGGTGACGCAAGCGCCCCTTTGCGCTAACGGCGCGCCATGCATTTCCTAGACCAGGCCAAGATCTATGTCCGTTCCGGGCATGGCGGCGGCGGCGCCGTCGGATTCCGGCGCGAGAAATATGTCGAATATGGCGGCCCCGACGGCGGTGACGGCGGCAAGGGCGGCGATATCGTCTTCGAAGCAGTCGCTGGCCTCAACACGCTGATCGACTTTCGCTACACCCAGCACTTCCGGGCGGAGCGTGGCAAGGGCGGCGCCGGCTCCAACCGCACCGGCGCGGGCGGCGAGGACCTCGTCATCAAGGTGCCGGTGGGGACGCAGATCCTGGCCGACGACGAGGAGCGGACTTTGCTTGCCGACCTCACCCATGTCGGCCAGCGCATCGTCTTCCTGCGCGGCGGAGACGGCGGGCGCGGCAATGCCAGCTACAAGACCTCGACCAATCGCGCACCGCGCCAGCACGGCACCGGCTGGCCGGGGGCGGAGGCCTATGTCTGGCTGCGGCTGAAACTGCTCGCCGATGCCGGCCTGCTCGGCCTGCCCAATGCGGGCAAGTCGACCTTCCTCAACACCGTCACCAACGCGACCGCCAAGGTCGGCGCATACGCCTTCACCACGACGCGCCCGCAGCTCGGCGTCGTCAACCACAAGCACCGCGAGTTCGTGCTGGCCGATATTCCCGGCCTGATCGAGGGCGCGGCGGACGGCGCGGGGATCGGCGACCGCTTCCTCGGCCATGTCGAGCGGTGCCGCGTCCTCCTCCACCTGATCGACGCCAATGTCGAGGATGTGGGCGAGGCGTACCGCATCGTCCGCGACGAGATCGAGGCGTACGGCGCCGGCCTCGACGAGAAGACCGAGGTGATCGCGCTCAACAAGTGCGACCTGCTCGACGACGAATTGATCGCCGCGATCAGCGAGGAGCTGCGCGAGGCATCGGGCGGCGCGCTGGTCCTGCCCATGTCGGGCGCGACGGGCATAGGGGTCGAGGCGGTGCTCGACCGGCTGATCGAGATGATCGGGTCGGGCGAGGCCACCACCTATGCCGAAATCCGCGAGGATGACGAGGACGCGCCGGGGGAACCCAAGGAATGGTCGCCGGTCTGACCGCGATGGATGCCGCCGCCCCCTTCGCCCCCGCCGCCTGTCCGCGGCTGGTGGTGAAGGTGGGGTCGGCGCTGCTCGTCGATCCCGCCGGCGCGATCCGGCGCGACTGGCTCGCCAGCCTCGTCGCCGATGTGGCCGAGCGGGTGCGCGCGGGGCAGCAGGTGGCGATCGTCTCGTCGGGCGCGATTGCGCTCGGCGCACGCCGGCTGGGGTTGCCCAAGGGCGGGCGCGCCAGCCTCGAGGATGCACAGGCCGCCGCCGCGACGGGCCAGATCGCGCTCGCCGGCACCTGGGCGGCACTGCTCCACGATCATGGCCTGACCGCAGCGCAGATGCTGCTGACGCTCGACGACCTCGAGGATCGCCGCCGCTACCTCAATGCCGCCGCGACGCTCGACCGGCTGCTGAAGCTCGGCGTCGTGCCGATCATCAACGAGAATGATTCGGTCGCGACCGAGGAGATCCGCTTCGGCGACAACGACCGCCTCGCCGCGCGCGTCGCGGGCGCGGCGATGGCGGGGGGCGTGATCCTGTTGTCCGACGTGGACGGACTCTACACCGCCAATCCGATTAGCGACCCCGACGCTGCATTGATTCCCCGCGTCGAGGACATCGCTTCGGTCGCGCACATGGCCGATCGCCGCTCCGCCTCGGGCATGGGATCGGGGGGCATGGTCGCCAAGGTCGAGGCGGCACGGATCGCGGTCGCGGCGGGCGCGCATCTCGCCATCGCCAGCGGGCATGGCGACCATGCGCTCGCCCGCTTCACGACGAGCGGACACGGCACGCTGTTCGTCGCCGCCAGCAATGCGCCAGCGCGCAAGGCTTGGCTGCGCGGTGGCCTCACCGCGCGCGGCACGATCCATGTTGATGCCGGCGCCTGCGCCGCGCTGCGCGAGGGGCGCAGCCTGCTCGCCGCGGGCGCCACCCGGATCGAGGGGCGGTTCGCGCGCGGCGATCTGGTCGTCCTCGCCGGCCCAGATGCGCGGCCGATCGCGCGGGGCCTCACCGAATATGCCGACACCGACGCCGCGCTGATCGTCGGGCGGCGTAGCGACGAGCACGAGGCGCTGCTCGGCTATGCCCCGCGCGCCGCATTGGTCCACCGCAACCACATGGCGCTGTTGTGATCCTCGCCATCACCGGCGGCACCGGCTTCGTCGGCAAACGCCTGATCGACCGCGCGCTCGCCGCCGGGCACCGCGTCCGCGTGCTCACCCGCCGGCCACAGGCGGCACGCGAATGCGTCGAGTGGATTGCCGGCGCACTCGACACGCCCGGGGCGCTGCGCGACCTCGCGAGCGGCGCCGATGCCGTCATCCACGTCGCCGGCGTCGTCAACGCGCCCGACAAGGCCGGCTTCGTCGCGGGCAACGTGACCGGCACGCAGGCCGTCGCCGCCGCCGCGCAGGCCGCGGGCGTACCCCGCTTCGTCCACGTCTCCTCGCTGTCCGCGCGCGAGCCCGCCCTCTCCACCTATGGCTGGTCGAAGGCGGAGGGGGAGGCCGCCGTCCTCGCCGCGATCCCCGGCGCGGCGGTCGTGCGCCCGCCCGCTATCTACGGCCCCGGCGATCTGGAGATGCTCGAGCTGTTCCGGCTGGCAAGGAAGGGCGTCGTGCCCCTGCCCCCACCCGGCCGCTTCTCGACGATCCACGTCGACGACCTTGCCGATCTCCTGCTCGCGCTCGCCGCCAGCGAGGTGGCCGGCGTGTTCGAGGCGGATGACGAGGCGCCGATGGGCTGGTCGCATGTCGACTTCGCCCGCGCGCTCGGCCGCGCCGTGGGCAAACGCGTCGTGCCGCTCTCGACGCCCCGCGCGCTCCTGATGCTCTCCGCCCGGATCGCGCGCGCGGTGCAGGGCGATAAGGCCAAGCTCACCCCCGACCGCGCCGCCTATTTCAGCCATCCCGACTGGGTGGTGCGGGCCGACCGCCGCCCGCCGCCCGCGCTCTGGCGCCCCGCGATCGCGACCGAACCCGGCCTTGCCGCCACGGCCGAGTGGTATCGCGCCGCGGGCTTGCTATAACCCCGCCCGAAAGCCGCCGCATTGCCCTGTCAGGGCGGCGGCGAACCGCAAGGAAAGAACACCCCGAATGTCCGACCGCCAGGCCGTTTTCGACACCGTCGCTGCCCAGATCGAACCCTTCAACAAGAAGGGCGTCGCGCTGACCGAGGCGACGACCTTTGCCGGCGATCTCGAATGGGACAGCCTGACCGTCATGGATTTCGTCGCCGCGATCGAGGACGAGTTCGACATCCTCATCACCATGAACATGCAGGCCGAGATCGAGACCGTCGGCCAGCTCGTCGACGCTGTCCAGAAGCTGAAGGCCGAGTAATCCCGCCATGACCGAAGCCGCCGCCACCGCGCACGCGCTGCCCGCCGACGCCCCCGCCGCCGAGCCGAAGCGCGACCTGTTCTCCAAGTTCGACGGCCTGATCGCCGAGCGAGAGGCGCTGCTGGCGACCGGCGTGCGCGATCCGTTCGCGATCGTGATGGACGAGGTGCATTCGCCGACCGAAGCGGTGATCCGCGGCAAGCCGACGATCCTCGCCGGCACCTACAATTACATGGGCATGACCTTCGATGCCGACGTGATCGCGGCGGGCAAGGCGGCGCTGGACGAATTCGGATCGGGCACCAACGGCAGCCGGATGCTCAACGGCACCTTCCGCGACCATGTGGCGGCGGAGGACGCGCTGCGCGCCTTCTACGGCGCCGATCACGCGATGGTGTTCTCGACTGGCTATCAGGCCAATCTCGGCATCATCTCGACCATCGCGGGCAAGGGGGACTACATCATCCTCGACGCCGACAGCCACGCCTCGATCTACGACGGCTGCGCGCTCGGCAATGCGGAGGTCGTTCGCTTCCGCCACAATTCGGTCGAGGACCTCGACAAGCGGCTCGGCCGCCTGCCCAAGGATGCGGGCAAGCTCGTCATCCTCGAGGGCGTCTATTCGATGCTCGGCGATCTCGCCCCGCTCGATGAGATGGTGGCGGTCGCGCGCAAGCACGGCGCAATGACCCTGAGCGACGAAGCACATTCGATGGGCTTCTTCGGCGATCATGGCCGCGGCGTGTACGAGGCACAGGGGCTGGAGCTCGGCCGCGACATCGACTTCGTCATCGGCACCTTTTCCAAGTCGGTCGGCACCGTCGGCGGCTTCTGCGTATCGAACCACCCGAAGTTCGAGGTGATGCGCCTCGCCTGCCGCCCGTACATCTTCACCGCCAGCCTGCCGCCGAGCGTCGTCGCCACCGCCGCGACCTCGATCACCAAGCTGATGACCGCGACCGAAAAGCGCGAGCGACTGTGGCGCAATGCGCGGACGCTCCACGCCAACCTGCGCGAGCTGGGCTTCAAGCTCGGCACCGAACAGGCCGACAGTGCGATCATCGCCGTCATCCTCACCGATCAGCAGCAGGCGGTGGTGATGTGGCAGGCGCTGTTGGAGGCCGGCCTCTACGTCAACATGGCGCGTCCGCCCGCGACACCGGCGGGGACGTTCCTCCTGCGCTGCTCGCTCTGCGCCGAGCATCGGCCCGAACAGATCGAGGCGATCACCGCGATGTTCGCCGAGGCGGGACGCGCCGTCGGCGTGATCGCCTGATCGCCGGGGGGCGGCGCGCATGAAAGCGGCCGCCCGCCGCAGCTTCCGGCCGGACTGGCTGCCAGAGGACTGGCGCGGCTGGGTGCTGGCGCTGATCCTGATCCTCGGGATCGGCGTGACCGTCGGCCTCGTCACCACCGTCCTCGATTCGAATGCCGCCCGCGACCGCGCGATCGAGCGGCGCTCGCACAGTTTCGAGGTGATGATCCTCGCCCGCTCGCTGGGCGAGAACCTCGCGCAGGCGGAGGCCTCGCTCGGCCGCTATGTCATCAGCGGCGACCGGCAGCTCGGCGTCCGGTTCGCGGGCGAATGGTCCGCGGCGGGCCGGCAGCTCGACATGCTCGGCCGGATGATGCGCGACAACGCGCTCCAGCGCGCGCGCATCGCCGCGCTCGAACGCGCCTATGCCGATCGCGGACGCGAATTGTCGTCGATCGCCGCGGGCGCGGGCGAGCGCAGCCCCGATCGTGCGATCGCCGCCTTCTACGACGCGCGCGACAGCGCGGCGCTGCGCCGCATCGACGACCTGCTCGGCCAGACGATGGAGGCCGAGCGGTTGCTGCTCGACGCCCGTTCGATCGAACTCGACGCCAGCGTCGCGCGCTCGAACCGCCTGGCGGGCGGGCTGCTGCTGCTCGGCATCGCGCTGCTCGGGATCGGGCTTTTCTTCGGCTGGCACCTCGTCCGGGCGATCGCCGAGCGCCGCGCCGCCGCGGACGAGGCCGATGCCGAGCGCGCGCGCGCCGCCAGCCTCGAGACCGCCGTCGCCGCTGCCACGGAAAGCCTGCGCGCCGAACAGGTCGAGCGGGAGGCGGCCGAGGCGCAACTGAGCCAGGCGCAGAAGATGGAGGCGATCGGCCAGCTGACCGGCGGCATCGCGCACGACTTCAACAACATGCTCGCGGTCGTCATCGGCGGGATCGAGCTGGCGCGGCGACAACCCGCGATCGACGAGCGGGTCGTCCGCCACCTCGACCATGCGACGGAAGGCGCGCAGCGCGCCGCCGCGCTCACACGTCAGCTTCTTGCCTTCGCCCGCGCGGAACCCGTCGCGCCGGAGGCGATCGACCCGCCCGCGCTGATCGCCGGCATGACGCCGCTGCTCGACCGCACGCTCGGCGACGCGATGCGGATCGAGGTGGCGGGGGACGCGCGCGGCTGGCGCGTCTGGGCCGACCGGCACCAGCTCGAAAACGCGATCCTCAACCTGGCGGTCAACGCTCGCGACGCGATGGAGGGGCGCGGCACGCTGACGATCGCCGCGCGCGCGATGACGCTGGCGGCGGGACAGGTCGGCGCGTGCGGGGCCGGCGATCACGTCGTCTTCGTCGTGACCGACACCGGCCACGGCATGACCCCCGACATCCAGGCGCGCGTCTTCGAACCCTTCTTCACGACCAAGCCGGTCGG
>CAJYLT010000011.1 GCA_913775795.1 uncultured Sphingomonas sp.
GCGGGCGTGTTCCTGTCGAACGGCCCCGGCGATCCCGCCGCGACCGGCGAATATGCTGTCCCCGTCATCCGCCAGGTGTTGGAGGCAAAGCTCCCGGTGTTCGGCATCTGCCTCGGCCACCAGTTGCTCGGGCTCGCGGTGGGGGCGAAGACGACGAAGATGCATCAGGGCCATCGCGGCGCCAATCATCCGGTCAAGCGCCTCGCCGACAATGTGGTCGAGATCACCAGCATGAACCACGGCTTCGCGGTCGTGACCGAGACGCTGCCCGAGACGGCGCGCGAGACGCACGTGTCGCTGTTCGACGGCTCCAACGCCGGCTTCGAACTGACCGACCGCCCGGCGTTCAGCGTGCAGTATCACCCAGAGGCAAGCCCGGGGCCACAGGATAGCTTCTATCTGTTCGAGCGGTTCGTGGGGATGCTTCGTTGATGCAAACTCAACCGCCACCGCCACTCCCGCCGGTTTACATTAGCCCGTCCGAGCTGAAGACGGTTTTCGCAGGTCACCCGGTCATTGTGGCCGAGGGTAAGAAATTCATCATTCTGGGTTTGAGGGCTTACGCTTCGCACGCTGAGCTAGAAGCAGCGCGGAAAAAGTTTGAGACTGCAGGCTGGTCCAGCGACTTCGCTCGGGATCGCGAAGGCGTCGAAACGCTGCTCATCTCGACCAAATCCAAATCCCTTGAGGATACTCGTCGGCTAGGTCAGCAAGCACGCGATGGCGTGTTCGGTGCGGTCACACTCAAGCCTTTCGTCATCCCTGCTCCGGGAACGCCCAAGTAATGCCCAAACGTACCGACATCTCCTCGATCCTCGTCATCGGCGCGGGGCCTATCGTCATCGGGCAGGCGTGCGAGTTCGACTATTCGGGCACGCAGGCGATCAAGGCGTTGAAAGAGGAGGGCTATCGCGTCGTCCTCGTCAATTCCAACCCCGCGACGATCATGACCGATCCCGAGCTCGCCGACGCAACCTATGTCGAGCCGATCACGCCCGCGATCGTCGCCAAGATCATCGAGAAGGAGCGGCCCGACGCCGTCCTGCCGACGATGGGCGGACAGACCGCGCTCAACACCGCGCTGGCGCTGTTCCATGACGGCACTTTCGAGAAATACGGCGTCAAGATGATCGGCGCCGATGCCGAGGCGATCGACAAGGCGGAGGACCGGCAGAAATTCCGCGTCGCGATGGACAAGATCGGGCTGGAAAGCGCCCGCTCGGCGATCGCACACACTGTCGAGGAAGCGCTGGAAGGGCTTGAGAAGACGGGCCTTCCCGCGATCATCCGCCCCAGCTTCACGCTCGGCGGCACCGGCGGCGGCATCGCGTACAACAAGGAGGAGTTCGTCGAGATCGTCCGCAAGGGCCTCGACGCCAGCCCCACGACCGAGGTGCTGATCGAGGAATCGCTGCTCGGCTGGAAGGAATACGAGATGGAGGTCGTGCGCGATCGCGCCGACAACGCCATCATCGTCTGCTCGATCGAGAATATCGACCCGATGGGCGTCCATACCGGCGACAGCATCACCGTCGCGCCGGCGCTGACGCTGACCGACAAGGAATATCAGATCATGCGCTCGGCGAGCATCGCCGTGCTGCGTGAAATCGGCGTCGAAACAGGCGGTTCGAACGTCCAGTTCGCGGTCAATCCGAAGGACGGCCGCCTGATCGTCATCGAGATGAACCCGCGCGTCAGCCGCTCCTCGGCACTCGCGTCCAAAGCAACGGGCTTCCCCATCGCCAAGGTCGCGGCGAAACTGGCGGTCGGCTACACGCTCGACGAGATCGAGAACGACATCACCGGCGCGACCCCTGCGTCGTTCGAGCCGACGATCGACTATGTGGTGACGAAGATCCCGCGCTTCGCGTTCGAGAAGTTCAAGGGGTCCGAGCCGCTCCTGTCGACTGCGATGAAGTCGGTGGGCGAGGTGATGGCGATCGGCCGCTCGATCCACGAGAGCCTGCAAAAGGCGCTGCGGGGGCTCGAGACCGGCCTGTCGGGCTTCAACGATGTCGAGCATCTGAAGGGCGCGCCCAAGGCGGAGATCGAGGCGGCGCTTTCGCAGGCCACCCCCGACCGCCTGCTGGTCGCCGCCCAGGCGCTGCGTGAGGGGCTTTCCGTCGAGGAAGTCCACGCGATCGCCAAGTACGATCCGTGGTTCCTCAACCGGATCAAGGAGATCGTCGACGCCGAAGCCGAAGTGATCGAGCACGGCCTGCCGCGCGACGCCGCGGGAATGCGCCGGCTCAAGGCGATGGGTTTCAGCGACAAGCGGCTCGGCTACCTCTCGATGACCTCGGCGGGCCTGCGCGACCGGTTCCAGGCGCGCGGCGGTCTGATCCGCGAGGCGGTGAAGGCGATGACCGGCGGCGTGACCGAAAGCGAGGTGCGCGAGCTTCGCCACAAGCTGGGCGTGCGGCCGGTGTTCAAGCGCATCGACACCTGCGCCGCGGAATTCGCGGCGAAGACGCCCTATATGTATTCGACCTACGAAGCGCCGATCTTCGGCGCGCCGGAGGACGAGAGCCAGCCCACCGATCGCAAGAAGATCGTCATCCTCGGCGGCGGGCCGAACCGGATCGGGCAGGGGATCGAGTTCGACTATTGCTGCTGCCACGCCTGCTTCGCGCTGGCGGATGCGGGCTATGAGACGATCATGGTCAACTGCAACCCGGAGACGGTGAGCACCGACTATGACACCAGCGACCGCCTTTATTTCGAGCCGCTGACCGCCGAGGACGTGCTCGAGATCCTCGAGACCGAGAAGGCGAACGGCGAGCTGGTCGGCGTGATCGTCCAGTTCGGCGGGCAGACGCCGCTGAACCTCGCGCGCGCGCTGGAGGCGGCGGGCATCCCGATCCTCGGCACCTCGCCCGACGCGATCGACCTTGCCGAAGACCGCGAGCGGTTCGCCGCGCTGGTCGCAAAGCAGGGCCTGAAGCAGCCCGCCAACGGCATCGCGCGGAGCCGCGAGGAGGCGATCGCGGTCGCCGAACGCATCGGCTACCCCGTCCTGATGCGCCCCAGCTACGTGCTCGGCGGCCGGGCGATGGAGATCGTCGACGGCACGCCGCAGTTGGAGGCTTATATCCAGACCGCGGTGCAAGTGTCTGGCGATGCCCCGGTTCTGATCGACCAGTATCTGCGCGACGCGATCGAGGTCGATGTCGATGCGATCAGCGACGGCACCGACGTCACCGTATCGGGCGTGCTCCAGCATATCGAGGAAGCGGGCGTCCATTCGGGCGACAGCGCCTGCTCGCTGCCGCCCTACAGCCTGCCCGCCGACGTGATCGCCGAGATCGAGCGGCAGACTGCGGTTCTGGCCAAGGCGCTTTCCGTTGTCGGCCTGATGAACATCCAGTTCGCGGTGAAGGACGGCGAGGTTTACCTCATTGAGGTCAATCCGCGCGCCAGCCGGACGGTGCCGTTCGTTGCCAAGGCGATCGGCGTGCCCATCGCCAAGATCGCCAGCCGCGTCATGGCCGGCGAGAAACTCGCCGACCTGCCGCCGATCGACCGCCATGTCGATCACATCGCGGTCAAGGAAGCCGTCTTCCCCTTCGCGCGCTTCCCCGGCGTCGATCCGGTCCTGTCGCCCGAAATGAAGTCGACCGGCGAAGTCATGGGAATCGATCGCGATTTCGCCACCGCCTTCGCCAAGTCGCAGCTGGGCGCGGGCACCGTCCTGCCCAAGTCGGGCACGCTGTTCGTCAGCGTCAAGGACGGCGACAAGGCGGTGATCCTGCCGGGTGTAAAGCTGCTCGCCGAGCAGGGCTTCACGATCATCGCGACCGGCGGCACCGCCGACTTCCTGGCGGGACAGGGCATCGCCGTCGAGCGCGTCAACAAGGTGGCGCAGGGTCGCCCCCACATCGTCGACCGCATCCTCGACGGCAGCGTCGATCTCATCTTCAACACGACCGAGGGGTGGCAGTCGCTGAAGGATTCGGCGGACATCCGCCGCTCCGCGCTGAACATGAAGGTGCCGTACTTCACGACCGCACCCGCCAGCGTCGCGGCGGCGCGCGGGATCGCGGCGATGGAGAGCCAGTCCCTTGAAGTGCGGTCGCTACAGGCCTATTATTCGCGCTCGCACGATTGATCCCCATAACAACTGGTTTGGTGTGCGGGCGGTTTCGACAAGAAGCCGCGCGAAAAGGGGCTGTTGAAGGAACCGAGTATGGCGACCGTCGAGAAGATGCCGATGCTGCAGGAGGGCTATGACAAGCTCACCAGCGAGCTGAAGCGGTTGAAGGCGGAACGCCCCCTGATCGTCGACGCGATCGAGGAAGCGCGCGCGCACGGCGACCTGTCCGAAAATGCCGAATACCACGCGGCCAAGGAGCGCCAGGGCCAGATCGAGGCGTCGATCGCCGATATCGAGGACAAGCTCAGCCGCGCGCAGGTGATCGACCCGCGCGACCTGTCGGGCGACAAGGTCGTGTTCGGCGCGACCGTGACGCTGCTCGACGAGGACGACAAGCCCGTCACGTACCAGATCGTCGGCCAGACCGAGGCGGACGCGAAGACCGGCCGCATCAGCTACAATTCGCCGCTCGGCCGCGCGCTGATCGGGCGCCGGCTGGATGACGAGGTCGAGGTGTCGGTGCCCGCCGGCGATCGTTATTACGTCGTGTCGAAGATCGAGTTCGTCTGAGCCATTCCGTGCTGACGCGCGCGCCCGCAACGGCCGCGATCGCCATCGTGACGGGGATCGCGGGCGCGGTCCTGATCCTGTCCGACTTGGTCGGCTATGCGGCGATTTATGCCGGCTTCATTCCCGCGCGGATTGGTGACGCGTTCCCGCTGCTCGACCAGTCGGACCTGCTGCCCGTCTGGCTGACGCCGTTCAGCGCGACGCTCGTCCATGCCGGTTTCTTCCACCTTGGCTTCAACCTGCTGATGCTCGGTTATACCGGCATGTCGGCGGAGCGCGCGCTGGGGGCGAAGGGGATCGCGGCGCTGTATCTTGTCGGTGCGATCGGGGCGGCGGCGGCGCAATGGGCGATCGATCCCGTATCCGCGTCCCCGATGATCGGCGCGAGCGGCGCGATTTCCGCGATCGTCGGCGCCTATTCGGTGCTCTACAGCCGCAACCGAACCCGCGCGATCGGACCGTTTTCGGCGCCGGTCGTGCAGGGCGCGTGGCTGATCGCAGCGTGGACCGCGATCAATCTGCTCGTCACTTATGTCAGTGCGGGGACCGACATGCCCGTGGCGGGTGCGGCGCATGTCGGCGGGTTCGTCATTGGCGTGATCCTCGCTCGGCCGCTGATGCGCTGGCACTGGCGGCGCGCATGATCGAGATCGCCGGCGCCGGCCTGTCGGCGCGGATCGACCCGCTGGGCGCCGAGCTCGTCTCGCTTCGCGACGGCGACGGGCGGGAGCTGATGACCGATGCCGATCCGGCCTATTGGACCGGCCATGCGCCGATCCTGTTTCCGATCGTCGGGGCGCTGAGGGACGGGGTCTATCGGCTGGACGGCGAAGAATACGCGCTGCCGCAGCATGGGTTCGCCCGGCGGTCGATGTTCGAGGTCGTTGAGCAGACGGCGAGCGCGGTGACGCTGCGCCTTTCCGATAACGAGGAGACGCGGGCGGTCTATCCCTTCGCCTTCGCGCTCGACGTGCGGCACGCGATCGAGGGTGCGACGCTGACGACGACGGTCACGGTGCATAATACTGGGCACCGGGACCTGCCCGCCAGTATCGGCTTCCACCCCGCCTTTGCATGGCCGCTGCCCTATGGCCGCCCGCGCGCCGAGCATCGGATCGAGTTCGAGCGTGCCGAGCCGTCGAAGCTAGTGCGGATCATGCCCGGCGCGGTGATCGGACCCGCCGACCGGGAAAGTCCGCTCGATGGTCGGACACTCACTTTGACGGACGAGCTGTTCGCTGTCGATGCGCTGGTCTGGCCGGCGATCGAGAGCCAGTCGGTGCTTTACGGCGCCGCGGGTGCGCCCCGGCTTCGCATCGACTTTCCCGATACGCCGATGCTGGGCATCTGGACCAAGCCGGGTGCCGCATTCGTATGTGTCGAGCCGTGGCACGGGATCGCCGATCCCGAAGGCTTCGCGGGCGACATCTGGCAAAAGCCTGGAATCAATCGGTTGCTGCCCGATACTCGCTGGTCGGTTGAGATGCGGATAACGCTGACGCATTGACGCTTGCGCCCCGCGCAGTTGACGCTGCGGTGCAGCATCACGATCTCGAGCGGATGAATGCGCCCGCTCAAGCCCGTCAGGCCCCCGTCGGCCTCATCCACCTCGCGCTCGCCGTGGGTGGCTTTGCGATCGGCACGACCGAGTTCGCGACGATGAGCCTGTTGCCGTTCTTCGCTCGCGACCTGGGCATCGACGCGACGACCGCCGGGCATGCGATCAGCGCCTATGCGCTCGGCGTAGTGGTGGGCGCGCCCGTCCTCGCGATCCTCGCCGCGCGCTATTCGAAGCGGCTGCTGCTGGTCGCGCTGATGGGGCTTTTCGCGGTTAGCAACGGGCTGTCGGGGCTGGCGGGCAGTTACGAGCAGATGCTCGGTTTCCGCTTCCTCGCCGGCCTGCCGCATGGCGCCTATTTCGGCATCGCGGCACTCGTCGCCGCCGGGCTGGTGCCGACCGAGCAGCGGACCAAGGCTGTCGCGCGCGTGATGCTGGGTCTGACTGCCGCGACGATCGTGGGCGTGCCGGTCGCCAATTTCCTGGGACAGGCGGTGGGCTGGCGCTGGGTCTTCGCGCTGGTCGCGGGCCTTGCGCTCACGACCGCGCTGCTCGTCTTCATCCTCGCGCCGCGCGATGAGCCCGATCCGGCGGCGAGCCCGGCCCGCGAACTCAAGGCACTGGGCAAGCCGCAGATCTGGCTGACGCTGGCGGTCGGCGCGATCGGGTTCGGGGGCATGTTCGCCGTCTACACCTATCTCGCCGACACGATGCTGGAGGTGACGAAGGTGGGCGAGGGGGCGATCCCGATCGCGCTGGCCGCGTTCGGGATCGGCATGACCGGCGGCAACCTGATCGTGCCGCGTTTCGCCGACAAGGCGCTGCTGCCGACCGCGGCGGGCCTGCTGATCTGGTCGACGATCGCGCTCCTCATGTGGCCGCTCGCGACGGGCAAGCTCTGGACGCTGTGCCTCGGCGCGCTGGCGATCGGCATCGGCGGCGCACTGGGAACGGTGCTCCAGACCCGGCTCATGGACGTGGCGGGCGAGGCGCAGGCGCTGGCGGCCGCGCTCAATCACTCGGCGTTCAACACGGCCAATGCGCTGGGGCCGTGGCTGGGCGGCATGGCGATCGCGGCGGGGTTCGGCTGGACCTCCACTGGCTGGGTCGGCGCGCTGCTGGCGCTGGGCGGCCTCCTGTTCCTCGCCGTCTCGATGCTGCTCGAGCGGCAGGGGGCGCCGGTGCCCGCGCCGGCCTGACCCCCTCGCGTCCCGCGGCAATAGCCGCTAGGGGCGGCGCACGATGAGCCATTACGACGACCGCCGGACCTTTGCGATCATCTCGCACCCTGACGCCGGCAAGACCACCCTCACCGAAAAGCTGCTCCTGTTCGGCGGTGCGATCCACCTGGCGGGCGAGGTGAAGGCGCGCGGCGCCGCCCGCCGTGCCCGCTCCGACTGGATGAAGATCGAGCAGCAGCGCGGCATTTCCGTCACGTCGTCGGTCATGACGTTCGAGCGGGAGGGGGTGACCTTCAACCTGCTCGATACGCCGGGGCACGAGGATTTCAGCGAGGACACGTACCGCACGCTGACCGCCGTCGATTCGGCGGTGATGGTGATCGACGTCGCCAAGGGCATCGAGAGCCAGACGCGCAAGCTGTTCGAGGTCTGTCGCCTGCGCAGCGTGCCCATCATCACCTTTGTCAACAAGGTCGATCGAGAGGGGCGCCCGGTCTACGAGACGCTGGACGAGATCGCCGAGCTGCTCGCGCTCGACGTGACGCCGATGACCTGGCCGGTGGGCATGGGCGGCGAGTTCGAGGGGATCTACGACCTGGTCGGCAACCGCCTGCTGCTTCCCGAGGGGCCGAGCCGGGAGTTCCTGGGCAAGGTGATTGAGGTTTCCGGCCTCGACGACCCGCTGCTCGACGAGCATCTGTCCGCCGCCGGCGTCGCCAAGCTGCGTGAGGAAGCCGAGCTCGCGATGGCCGGCTATGCGCCGTTCGATGTCGAGGCGTATCGCAACGGCGACCTGACGCCGGTCTATTTCGGCTCGGCGCTCAAGGAGTTCGGTGTCGATTCGCTGATCGCCGCGCTTGCCGAACACGCCCCCCCGCCGCGCCCGCAGCCCGCCGAGCCCGCGCCCGTGTCCCCCGCGAACCCCGAAGTCACCGGCTTCGTGTTCAAGGTGCAGGCGAACATGGACCCCAACCACCGCGACCGCATCGCCTTCATGCGGCTGTGCTCCGGCACCTTCAAGCGCGGCATGAAGCTGACGCCGAGCGGCCATGGCAAGCCGATCGCGATCCACTCGCCGATCCTGTTCTTCGCCCGCGAGCGCGAGCTGGCGGACGAGGCGTATCCGGGCGACATCATTGGCATCCCCAATCACGGCGTGCTGCGCGTGGGCGATACGCTGTCCGAGCGGCCGGGCGTGCGGTTCACCGGCCTTCCCAACTTTGCGCCCGAAATCCTGCGCCGCGTCGTCCTGAAGGACCCGACCAAGACCAAGCAGCTTCGCAAGGCGCTGGACGACATGGCCGAGGAGGGGGTGACGCAGGTCTTCTATCCCGAGATCGGCTCGAACTGGGTGATCGGCGTGGTCGGCCAGCTTCAGCTCGAGGTGCTGCTGTCGCGGCTGGACGCGGAGTACAAGGTCGGTGCCAACCTCGAGCCCGCCCCGTTCGAGACCGCGCGGTGGATCAGCGCGGAGGATCCGGCCGAATTGAAGGCGTTCATGGACCAGAACCGGTCGGCGATGGCGCGCGACCGCGACGACAACCCCGTCTTCCTCGCCAAGTCGGCGTGGGAGGTCGGCTATATCGCCGACCGTTATTCGAAGGTAAAGTTCGCCGCCACGCGTGAGCGGTAAGGGGCGCGGCGGGCGGTCAGCGCCCGCCCGTCCGCCGGGTGAGCGCCGCGACGCAGCTGGCCCGGTCGATCGCGCGCCCGTCGCGCTGGCGCGCGTCGATATAGGAGACGACGGGCACGCCGCCGCCTTCCTTCGGGTAGAGATACGTGTCGAGCACGCAGATGCCGCTCGAGAACTGAAGCTTGCGGCCGGTCCCCTCGGTCATTTCCGCGTCCGGCTCGCCGAACAACTGGCGAAGCGCGGCAGCGTTCTGGCCCAGCACGCGTTCCAGCCCGACGGTGGTGAAATTGGGCTTCGCCGGCGGCGGCGGGGGGCTCGCCATCGGCGAGGGCACGGTTGCGCAGCCCGCCAGCAGCAGTCCGCCCGTCATCGCCAGTCCCAGATGCCTCATCCACGCCCCCTCATATGATACCAATGCGTCGCCATCGCCGCGGCCAGCACCGGCGCGACGAGATTGACGACCGGTACGACAAGCAGCGCCGTCCCCGCCAGCCCCAGCACGAAGCGCCCGCCGCGCGTGCCGCTCCGCCAGTCGCGCATCGCCGCCCGCTGGTGGTGCCGCGCGGCGACCATGTCGCCGAGATCGCGGCCGAGAAGCCAGCCATTGATGACGAAGAACGCCGCCGCCGTCCCCACGCCCGTCACCAGCAGGGCGATGTAAAGGGGGGAGAGCGCGAGATTGACGAGGATCGTCCGCCCCGCCGACCCGATGCCCATGGCGACCCCGCGCGCGATCGGCAAGGGCCGCGCACTTGCCAGCGCCGCCGGATAGTGCCGTCGCTCCACCGCCTCGACCACTTCGTCGGCGAAGATGCCGACGACCGCGATCGCGACCGCGCGGAACAGCAGCCATGACGCCAGCAGCGCGGCGAACACCGCCGCCACGCCCGCCAACTCGCTCCACCCGCCCGCGCCATAGCTTCGGGCGAGCGTCCGCGCCGCCCACCACCCGCCGCCGCCGAGCGCGAGGAACACGACGATCGTCAGCCCCAGCGACTTGGCGAGGACGCGCAGCACCGGCGGATCGCCGAGCTGTGCGATCGAGAGGGCGAGCGCGCGGAGCATGGCCGCCTTGTGCCCGCGGTACCCCGCGAACGCCAGCACCGCTTGCGCGCGCGCGGTGCGGGCGATAGGCGCGCGCAAACGCCAGGAGCATGAATTGACCAACATCCAGTACGACGTCGTCGCGATCGGCAATGCCATCGTCGACATTCTCTCGCAGGCCGACGACGCCTTCCTCGCGGCAGAGGGGATGAACAAGGGCTCGATGCAGCTCATGTTCTCGCCTGAGGATGCCGACGCGCTCTATGACAAGATGGGGCCGGGGCGCGAGATTTCGGGCGGATCGGCGGCCAACACCGTCGCCGGCATGGCGGCGCTCGGCGACCGCTGCGGCTTCATCGGCCAGGTCGCCGACGACCAGCTCGGCCAGGTGTTCGGCCATGACATCCGTGCGCAGGGCGTCCGCTTCGACACCGCGCCGCGCGCCGGCGAGCCCACGACCGCGCGCTGCCTGATCTTCGTCACGCCCGATGGCCAGCGGACGATGAACACCTTCCTCGGCGCGTCGCAGTTCCTGCCCGAGGCGGCGCTCGACCGCGCGATGATCGAGAGCGCGGCGATCCTGTATCTCGAGGGCTATCTCTGGGATCCCGAAGAACCGCGGGCGGCGATGCGCGCGGCGATCGACTATGCGCGCGGCGCGGGGCGCAAGGTCGCCTTCACGCTGTCGGACGTGTTCTGCATCAGCCGGCATGGCGACGACTTCCGCCGGCTGATCGCCGAGGGCCTGATCGACATCCTGTTCGCCAACGAGAACGAGCTGCTGGCGCTGGCGCAGGGCGACGATTTCGAGGCGGCGGTGTCGGCGATTTCGGCGCAGGTCCCCGTCCTCGTCGTGACGCGCGGCGAGCATGGCGCGATCGCGGTGTCGAACGGCGAGCGGGCCGAGGTCGGCGCCGAGCCGATCGAGCGCGTCGTCGACACGACCGGCGCGGGCGACCTGTTCGCGGCGGGCTTCCTCCACGGCCAGGCGAAGGGGCAGGACCTGTCGACCTCGCTCCGCACCGGCGCGCTGTGTGCGGCGGAGATCATCTCGCACTATGGCGCACGGCCCGAGGTGGACCTGAAGGCTATGATCGCGCAGAAACTCGGCTGAGTTTCACGAGGGGAGAGGCGGCGATGCGCGGACGGTTCTGGATCGGTCTCGCGCTTGCCGCCGCCCCGCTGCCCGCGGCGGCACAATCCCCGGCGCACCAAAAGATCGAGGCGCGGCTCGACCGCTTCCTCGCGACCCGGCCGGTGATCGACGGGCACAACGACCTGCCCTGGGAAATCCGCGAGAAATATGGCGCCTCGCCGGAGGCAGCGCATCTTGAGGGCGATACTTCGTCTGCTGCCGCGCCGCTCCAGACCGACCTGCCGCGGCTGAAGCGCGGGGGCTATGCCGCGCAATTCTGGTCGGTGTGGATCCCGCAAACGACGACCGGCCCGGCGGCGGTCGAAACCACGCTCGAACAGATCGACATCGTCCGGCGGATGGTTGCCGCCCATCCCGACCGGCTCGCGCTGGCGACCACGGCAAGCGAGGTCGAGGCGGCGCGCCGGGCGGGCAGGGTCGCCAGCCTGATCGGGGCGGAGGGTGGCGGGCAGATCGACGGCAATCTCGCCGTCCTGCGCCAGTATCGCGCGCTCGGCGTCGTCTATCTGACGCCCACGCATACGAAGAACATCGCCTGGGCCGACAGCGGCACCGACGTGCCCGCCGTCCGCGGCCTGACCGATTTCGGGCGACAGGTCATCGCCGAGATGAACCGCATCGGCATGATCGTCGACCTCAGCCACACGTCGCCCGACACGATGCGTGCCGCGATCGCCGTGTCGAAGGCGCCGGTGATATTCAGCCACTCCAACGCCTATGCGGTCAATCCGCACCCGCGCAACGTCCCCGATGACGTGCTCGCCTCATTGAAGGCGAACGGCGGCATCGTCATGGTCAACGTCTATCCGGTCTTCGTCTCCGCCAAGGCGCGCGCGTGGCAGGCGGCGAAGGCGGCGGAGGAAGCGCGGCTGACCGGATCGCCCGCCGGACTGATGCTCGGCCAGCCGGCGGCGGCGGTCGAGGCGAAGATGGCCGAATGGGTCGCCGCGCATCCGCAGCCCCCCGTCACCGCCACGGACGTCGCCGATCAGGTCGAGCATATCGCCCGCATTGCCGGCCGCGATCATGTCGGCCTGGGCGGCGATTACGACGGTATCAGCGGCGCGGGGCCGGAGGGAATGAAGGGCGTCGACGGCTGGCGGCTGCTGTTCGCCGAACTGATGCGCCGTGGGTGGAGCGACGCGGATCTCGCCAAGCTGGCGGGCGGCAACATCCTGCGCGTGATGCGCGGGGTGGAGGCCGCCGCCGCCGGGCGTTAGGCGGTCGCGGTCAGCTTGGTGCCGACCACGCCCACCACGATCAGCGCGATGAAGCCGAGCTGGACCGTGTTCACCTTCTCGCCGAACAGCCAGATGCCGAGCAGCGTCACGCCGACCGCGCCAAGCCCCGTCCACACCGCATAGGCGGTGCCGGCGGGTAGCCCGCGCATCGCCATCGCGAGCAGGCCCATGTTCACGAAGCTGAGCACGATCGGCACCGCCGACGCGGTCCAGGTTCCTTGCGTCGCTGCCCATTTCAGGCTCAGCGCCCAGATGATTTCGGTCACGACCGCGACCCCGAGGATGACCCAAGCCATCATCGTCTCCTCATAATCGGGCTCGTCAGGAAAGTGCCGGCCGGAAACCCGAAAAGAGGCCGTGCGTGCGCGCCGCCTAGCCGATGGCGCGCGGCGGGTCCAGCTTCAGCGACGGGCGAGCGTGCGGCCGGTCCAGATGCCGAAGCCGATCCCGACGATCGCGAGGGCGCCGTTCACGACAAGCGCCACCTCGATCAGTCGGATGCTGCCCGTCGCCGCGGCGACCATCGTGAGGCTGAACGCGAGCACGGCGGCGATCCACAGATAGCTCGAGCGGGCAATCACGGTCCTGTGGGCGTCATCCATCAGCGATCTCATCGCGCACAGCATGCTTGAAACGCTGCGCGCCGACTAGCCTGCCACTTCGGCCTCACGCAGATGCTGGGCGATGATGGGATCGCCTGGTGCCATCGACCGCGCCTTGCGCAGCAGGTCGCGGGCACCGCTGGCGTTGCCGTTGGCGAGGAGCGCCGCGCCGTATGCGTCGGCGATCGCCGGATTCTGCGGCTGGAGCGCATAGGCGGCGGCGGCGTACTCAATCGCGCGCGCGTCGTTCTCCAGCCCCAGATGCGCCAGCGCCAGCTCGGCGAGCAGGCCGGCGTCGCGATCGCCGACCCGCAGGCGCAGTTCCTCCAGCGTGGCGGCGGCGGCGGCATCGTCACCGGCGGCCAGCTGCCAGTGCGCGGACAGGCGCAGCGCGGCGACGTTCTGCGGATTCTGCGACAGGAACAGCGCCAGCGTGCTTGCCGCCTTTTCCCGCTGGCCCGACGCGTCGAGCGCCTCGATCAGCCGCATCGCGGCCGGCTCGTCGAAGCGGAGCGCGGCAGCGCGGGCATAGGCGGCGGCGGCGTCGGCGGGGCGCTTGCCCATCATCCATACGTCGCCCAGCAGCAACTGCGCCGCCGGCACGCCGGGGTTGGCATCGGCCAGCGCCCGTGTCTCCGCCAGCGCCTGCGGTCCGTTGGCGGCAGCGATCAGGCCGCGGATCAGCGCGATCCGCTCGGCCGGCGATCCGCCCGCGGCGCGCTGTTGCAGCACGCCGAGGCCGTCGTCGGGACTGAACGCCGCGACCGCGGCGGGGGCGGGCTGCGCGGCGCGGTCGAGCAGTCGCGCCGCGATCTGTCGCTCGCCGATCCGCTCATGCGCGCGCGCGGCGAGCGCCAGCGCATAGCTGTCGGCATCCGGCCGCGCGACGACGGGGGCGAGCACGCCGATCGCATTGCGCGCCGCGTCGGAGCGGAGATAGGCGGTCGCCAGCAGCTTGCGCGCGGTGATGTTCATCGGCTGGCGCGTGACCAGCGTGCGCAGGCCGGCGATCGCCTGTTCCTGCTCGCCTGCTTGCAGGTCAAGGACGCCGCGCAGCAGCATGACGCCCGGCAGATCGTCGATCGCGCCGTTCGCGTGATCGAGCACGTCGCGCGCCAGATCGAACTTGCGCGCGCGCGCCGCGAGCACGGCCTGGAGATAGAGCGCCTGCGGGCTGCCCTTGCGCACCAGCGTCGCGCGGCGCAGCGCCGCCAGCATGTCGCGCGCCCGGCCCAGCTCGCCGAGCGTGGCGGCATATTGGATGAGCGCCGCGTGATTGCGCGGATCGCTCGTCAGCGACCGCTCGAACCAAGGGAGCGCGGCGGTAAGGCCGTATTGCTCGCGCACCAGTTCACCGCGCAGCGCCAACGCGTCGGTCGATCGCGGGGCGGCGGCGACGGCACGCGCGCTCGCCTCGATCGCGCCCGAAAGGTCGGCGGCGGCGCGGCGCGTGCGGGCGAGCGCCAGCCACGCCGCCCCGTCGCCGGGGCGCGCCGCGACCGCGCGGTTCAGGATCGTCAGCGCGTCGCCGAAACGCCCGGTGCGCATCGCCAGTTCGGCGCGGACCAGATCCGCTTCGGCCGCGTCGCCCGTGTCGGCGGCGGCCAGTTCGTCGGCGGCGCGCTTGGGGTCGCCCATCAGCATCAGCGCGCGGGCGCGCAGGTGACGCGTGCGCTTCATATCGAAGCCCACCGCCTGTGCGCGGTCGAGCGAGGCGCCGGCACCCAGCCCGTCATCGAGCGCAAGCTGCATCCGCGCCAGTCCCACCTGACCCGCGCCCCAGTTCGGATCGGCTGCGACGGCATCCCCCGCGGCCGCACGCGCGGCGGAGGGATTGCCAGCCTTCAGCAACGCCTCGGCCATCGCCAGCGACTTTTCCGCCGCGGGCCGGTCGGCGCGGTCGGGCAGCAGCCCCCGGATGCCGAGCGTGACGACGCCCAGCCCGAACAGCGCGATGACGCCGATGACGATACGGCGTCGCCAGCGGCGGCGGACGCTCCCGCTGCGGCGGACGGGCTTGGGCTCAGGGCTGGAGGTCATAGGCCTTCATCAGGTCGTAGAGGGTAGGGCGGCTGATCCCGAGCAGCCGGGCGGTGCCCGAGATATTGCCCTCGGCATGGGCGAGGGCCTGTCGGATCGCGGCACGGTCGGCCGCCTCGCGCACCGCGCGCAGGTTGATCGGCAGGGCCGGGGCGGCATCGCCGGTAAGGTCGAGGTCGTCGGCAGTGACGTGGCTGCCATCGGCCATGATGACCGCGCGCTTCACCCGGTTTTCGAGCTCCCGCACGTTGCCGGGCCAGCCCCATCCCTCGATCGCGGCGATCGCGTCTGGGGTGAAGCCCTTGACCGGCAGCTTCATCGCCGCGGCATGGCGCTTCAGGAAATGGCGGGCGAGGAGCACGGCATCGCCCGACCGCTCCGCCAGTGCCGGGATGCGCACGACGATCTCGGCGAGGCGGTAATACAGGTCCTCGCGGAAGCGGCCATCGGCGACCATCGCGTCGACGTCCTGGTGCGTGGCGCAAACGATGCGCGTGTCGACCGCGATCGGACGCCGCCCGCCAATCCGCTCGATCACTCGCTCCTGAAGGAAGCGCAGCAGCTTGACCTGAAGCGGCAGCGGCACGTCGCCGATCTCGTCAAGGAACAACGTGCCCCCCGCGGCCTGCTCGATCTTGCCCTCGGTCGTCTTGACCGCGCCGGTGAACGCGCCCTTCTCGTGCCCGAACAGTTCGCTTTCGAGGAGCGTCTCGGGGATGGCGGCGCAGTTGATCGCGACGAATGCGCCGCCGCCGCGCGGGCTGGCATCGTGCAGGCTGCGGGCGAGCACTTCCTTGCCGGTACCGCTGGCGCCCAGCAGCATGACCGACACGTCGGCGCCCGCCACCCGCTCGATCATCCGCGTGACCTTGAGCATTTCGGGCGAGGCGGTGACGAGCCCCTGGGCGCGCTCGCCGCCGCGTTCGGCCAGGCGTCGGTTCTCGGCTTCCAGCGCGTGGACGTGGAATGCGCGCGCGACGATCAGGCCGAGCGCATCGATGTCGATCGGCTTGGCGTAGAAGTCCCACGCGCCCTCGGCGATCGCCCGACGCGCGCTTTGGCGCTCGCCATGGCCGGAAGCGACGATGACCTTGAGGTCGGGTTTCAGCGCCAGCATCTCGGCCAGCGCGGCGAACCCCTCGCTTACGCCGTCGGGATCGGGTGGCAGGCCGAGGTCGAGGGTCGCGACCGCAGGTTCCTCGGCGCGCAGCAGGGTGAGGGCGGTCGCGCGGTCGGGGGCGATCAGCACTTCGTACCCGTCATAGGCCCAGCGCAATTGCCGCTGAAGGCCGGGATCGTCCTCGACCACGAGCAGCTTGGGGAGGGGCGTCGTCATGCCGCGCGCTCCATCGAGCTGGCCGAAGGGAGGATCAGGCGGAAGCGGCTGCCCTCGCCCTCGCGGCTCGATACCTCGATCGCGCCGCCCATCGCCGCCGCGATCGCACGCGCCTCGTACGTGCCGATGCCGAACCCCGCGGGCTTGGTCGAGACGAACGGCTTGAACAGGCGGTCGCGCATGAAGGCGGCCGACATGCCGCAGCCGCGGTCGATGACCTCGGCGACGACGCGCGGCCCCTCGATCCGCACGGCGACGCCGACCGGCTCGCCGGGCGGGCTCGCCTCGATCGCGTTCTGGATCAGGTGGCGCAGGACCTGCGTCGCGCCGCTCGGATCGGCGAGCGCGATCGCCGCCGGATCGCCGGTGACGACGACCGGGTGGGTCAGCCGCCGCTCGCCCGCCAGCGTTTCGGCAAGGCCGAGCAGCGGCACCGCACGCGGCGCGTCGGTCCGCGGCGCCCGATCCTGCGACAGGCGGGTGACCAGTTCGGTCATCCGCCCGGCGGATTCGTTCAGCGTCGCGACCATGTCGGCGCGAAAGGCGGGGTTGTCGGCATGGCGTTCGGCATTGCGCGCGACGAGGCTCAATTGGCTCACCAGATTCTTGATGTCGTGAAGGATGAAGGCGAAGCGGCGGTTGAACTCATCGAAGCGTTCGGCCTCGGCCAGGCGGGCCTGCGCCTGCTGCTCGGCCAGCGAGCTCGCCGCCTGCCGCCCCGCGACCTTCAGGAGGTCGAAATCCTCCCAGTCGAGTGCGCGGGGCAGCGGCGGGCGGGCCAGCACGATCGCGCCGGCAAGGCTCCCTGCATGCGGCAGCGGGACGATCGCCCATGCCTCCGCACAGTCGAGCAGCGTCGCCGGGATCGTGTCGGCATCGGCGGGCGCGCCGCCGGCGCGGATAGCGTCCAGCTCGATCACGCGGCCGGTGTCGCCCAAGTGCCGGGCGAGCAGGTCGTCGCCGATCTGTGAGGGCAGCGCCGCGGCGTCCCAGCGCCATTCGGCCGCCGGCACCAGCGTATCGCCCGACAGCGTCAACAGGACCCCGCCCGGCGCATCGAGCAATTCGGCGATCGCGCGGATCACGCGCGCGTCGAGCGCATCGCCGTCCGCCCGATGCCCCAGCGTTTCGGTGAACCGCATCCACTCGGCCCGGTAGTCGTAGCGGTGGCGGAACAGATGCTTCATTGCCTTGACGCGCAGCCAGGCGCGCGCACCGGGTGAGGCGAGGACGGCGAGCAGCGCGGCGGTCGAGCCGAACACGAAGGCGGTCTGGAGCACGCGGGCATGCGTGCCGCCCATGATCGCCAGCCCTTCGGTCACGCTGGCGAAGATCGCGAAATAGCTGAGCACCGCGAGCAGCGACAGCGACTGGACCGCGACGGCGCGCGACAGTTGGATCGGCCGTTCATCGCGCCGCTGAAGATCGGCGGCGAAGACGGCGGCGACCACGACCATGACCGCGCCGCGCATGGCAAGGATCGCGTCGGGCCAGCTTCCCGTCGCCCAGGCCAGCGTCAGGATGTTGGCATCGACGAGCCACATCGCCGCGATGCCGAGTGTCGCAGCGCGCAGGCTGGCGCCGTTCGCGCGGGCATGGACATGCTGGACGAGGACGAGCGCGGCGACGCTAGCAAGCAGCCGCAGGATCACGCCGGCATCGACCAGCGCGGCGGCCATCGCCGGATCGCGGATCATCGCGCCGGCAGAGCCGACCGCGCCGCCGACGACGATGACCACCGCGAGCACCGCATGCAGCGCAAGGCCCGATCCGCGCGTCGCCCGGTCGCCTTCGTGCTGGCCGGCCCGCCAAAGAAAGGCGAGCCAGCCGAGGTTGCGCAGCGTCTCCGCCAGCCGCGTCACCCCGTCGCCGCCGCCAAGCCCCGCGACGGCGAGCGCCCACAATGCGGTCAGCGCCAGCGCGGTGGCGAGCCCCAGCCGCCGCCGCGGCTGTCGCCACGTCCACGCCGCCAGCGCCGCGAACAGCAGCGCGGCGAGCGAATGGCTCCACAGCGTCAGCAGGTCGAGGGCACCGTTCGCCAGCATCGGCTCAGCGCGCACCCTCTGGCCACAGGACGACGCGGATCGTCTGGAGAAGGATCAGCACGTCGAGGAACGGCGAATAGTTCTTGGCGTAATAGAGGTCGTATTCGAGCTTCTGGCGCGAATCCTCGATCGAGGCGCCATAGGGATAGTTGATCTGTGCCCAGCCGGTGATGCCCGGCTTCACCATGTGCCGCTCGGCATAATAGGGCAGCTTCTGTTCGAGGTCCTCGACGAACTGGGGGCGTTCGGGGCGGGGGCCGACGAAGCTCATCTCGCCCTTCAGCACGCTCCAGCATTGCGGTAGCTCGTCGATGCGCAGCTTGCGGATGATCCGGCCGATGCGGGTGATGCGCGGGTCGTCCTTTTCCGCCCAGACGGCGGTGCCCGCCACCTCCGCATCGATTCGCATCGAGCGCAGTTTCACGATGTCGAAACCTTGGTTGTAGAGGCCGACGCGCCGCTGGCGGTAGAAAGCCGGTCCCTTGCTATCGAGCTTCACCACGATCGCGGTGACGAGCACCAGCGGCAGCGTGAGGACGAGGAGGAGCAGCGAGGCACCGATGTCGAACAGGCGCTTGAACGCGCTCGAGAACATGCGACCCGAGGAAAAGCCGTCGGAAAAGATCAGCCAGCTGGGATTGACGCTGTCGAGGTCGACGCGCCCCGTCTCCCGCTCGAGGAAGGTCGAGATTTCGTTGACGTGGACGCCCGTCGTCTTGATGCGGACGAGGTCCTTGAGCGGCAGGGCATTGCGCCGTTCCTCCAGCGCCAGCACGACCTCGCTCGCGTTCAAAAGGACGACGTGGTCGGCCAGGTTGTAGATCGCGTCGCGGGCGATCGCCTCCGGGATCACGCGGTTCGCTTCGCTCATCGACACATAGCCGACGACGACGAAGCCCGATCCCGGCTGGCGGCCCAGCGCCTTGATCCGTTCGGCGCGCGGCCCGGCGCCCAGCACGACGACGCGGCGCTTGAACACCTGCCCGCCCAGCGTCTTGCCGATCAGGAGGCGCAGGACGAACATCAGCACCAGCGCGGCGCCCATCGCGTAAAGCAGGTTTGACCGCCAGAACGTGATCGTCGGCACGAAGAAGAACACCACCGACAGGAAGATCGTCCCCATCGAAACCGCGACGATCAGCCGCGCCGTCGCGAACCGCATCGAGGTGAGCGCTTTCGGGCTGTAGGCGCCGACCGCGACCATCGCCAGCATCAGGCTGCCGGCGAAGCTCAGCAATTGCGGCACCCGCGTCGACACGGGCTCGAGGTCGAAGTCGAGCTGGTGGATGCGCCATTGCCAGCCGAACTCGGCCGCGGCGATCAGGCAAACGAAGTCGAGCAGGCCGAGGAGCAGCACCGCATTGGGCACATAATGCTTGAACAACCGGATCATGCGGCAGGCCCCTGTCGCCCAGGTGTAAGGTTCACCGACATGTTGGCCGTGTCGCATCAATTGACAAAGAAAAGCTGAATGGTCGGTTCGAGAGGAACGGTTCCTTCCGGGCGTTCGTGCGTTTAGGCTCCGAAACGACCGCCATCCGGCGGCGAGGGGGAAGTGCGTCGATGTCCGAAACGAAGCTGATCGTGCCCGTCATCCTGTCGGGCGGATCGGGAACGAGGTTGTGGCCGATGTCGCGGCCCGAACTGCCCAAGCAATTCCTCGCGCTGACCGCGGACGAGACGATGCTGCAACTGACCGCGCGGCGCACCGATGCAGGCGAGCATTTCGCCGCGCCGATCGTCGTCGCCAACGCGATGCATGTCGACCAGATCGAAGCGCAGCTGGCGGAGGCGGGGACCGCGCCGGCGTCGATCATCCTCGAGCCGATGGGCCGGAACACCGCCCCGGCGATCGCGCTGGCCGCGCTGGCTGCCGATGATTCCAAGGCGCCGCTGCTGGTCATGCCGTCCGACCATGTCATCGCCGACGTGGCCGCATTCCACGATGCGATCCACCGCGCGCTGCCGCTGGTCGAGGATGGCTGGCTCGTCACCTTCGGCATCGAGCCCGACGCGCCGGAGACGGGCTATGGCTATATCCAGGTCGGCGAGCCGCTGGTCGAGGGTGTCCACCGCGTCGCCCGTTTCGTCGAGAAGCCGCCGCGCGACGTTGCCGAGGCGATGGTGGCCTCAGGCGACCATGCGTGGAACGGCGGCATCTTCCTGTTCCGTGCCGACATGTTCCTTGGCGCGCTGTCGGTCCACAATCCGGACATGCTCAATGCCGTCCAGCAATCGATGGACAAGGCCAAGCGCGAGGGCGTGCGCGTCTGGCCCGAGCATGACGCCTTTGCCGCGTCGCCATCCGATTCGATCGATTATGCGGTGATGGAAAAGGCCGATCGCGTCGCCGTCGTCCCCGTCGCCATGGGCTGGAGCGACGTCGGCAGCTGGGATGCGCTGCACGCGATCAGCGAGTGCGACGAGGGAGGCAACGTTTGCCGCGGCGACGTGGTGGCCATCGACACGCGCGGCTGTCTGGTCCGCGGCGACGGGCGGCGGGTGGCGCTGGTCGGGGTCGAGGACCTGATCGTCGTGGCGAGCGGCGACGATGTGCTGATCCTGCCGCGCGGCCGCAGCCAGGAGGTCAAGAAGCTGCTCGACGCGATGAAGAACTGACGCATGGGCCGGGTGCGGCGCAAACTCGCCGTCGCGGCGGGCGAGCGCCGCGCGGCGGAGGTGGAGCCGCCGCCGGTCTGCGCGCTGTGTGTCCGGCCGCTTGGTACCAAGGTCGAGTGGCATCACCCGGTGCCGAAGGCGGAGGGCGGGACGGCGACCGTACCCGTCCACCCCATCTGCCACCGCGCGATCCACGCCGCGCTGACCAATGCCCAACTGGCGCGGGAGGGCGGCGACATGGTTGCGCTTGCCGCGCATCCGGCGCTGGCGTCGTTCCTGCGCTGGGTGGCGGACAAGCCGGCGGACTTCCACGCACCGACGCGCCGGGCAAAGGATCGGGGCCAATCGCTTTGACCGTCGCCCCCGCCTCGGTGCGGGACGGGGGCGCCTCTACGAAAGCCTTATCGTTGACGCTCCGTGCGGGGACACTAATCGTGGGTGTCCAAAAGGAGCCCCTCAGATGTCCGTCGTCCCGCATTCGATCGATATCGTCGTGGCCGATATGGCGGCATCCGCCCGCTTCTATCGCGACCTCGGCCTCGCCGTGCCGGAGGGTGCTGAGGAAGAGGCGCATGTTCAGATCGAGACGCCCGGCGGCGCGACGATCGGCCTGATGAGCGAGGCGATCATTCGCGGCGCCGACCCCGAATGGCAAACCCCGGTCGGCCAGCGCGTGACCTTCGCCTGTCGCTGCGACGATGCGGCAGAGGTCGACGCGGCCTATGCGCGGATGATCGAAGCGGGCCATCGGGGATTGCGAGAACCCTGGGATTCACCGTGGGGCCAGCACTATGCGATGCTGGCCGATCCCGACGGCAACCGCGTCGACCTGTTCGCCGACTAGGCCGCCGCCTTCTTCCGCTCCGCCAGTTCCTCGTTGAGCATTTCGGCGAGCAGGAACGCCAGCTCGATGCTCTGCCCGGCATTGAGGCGCGGGTCGCAGTGCGTGTGATAGCGATCGGCCAGCGCCTGTTCACTGACCGCGATCGCGCCGCCGGTGCATTCGGTCACGTCCTGCCCGGTCATCTCGGCGTGGATGCCGCCGGCGTGCGTACCCTCCGCCCGGTGGACGGCGAAGAAGCCGCGCACCTCGGCCAGGATCCGCTCGAACGGCCGCGTCTTGTAGCCGGTCGCCGCCTTCACGGTGTTGCCGTGCATCGGGTCGCAGCTCCAGATGACCGGATGCCCCTCGCGCTTCACCGCGCGGACCAGGGCAGGGAGGTGCGCCTCGATCTTGTCATGGCCGTAGCGGGTGATGAGCGTCATCCGCCCGGCGACGCGATGCGGATTGACCGTGTCGAGCAGGCGCAGGAGCGCGTCGGGCTCGAGGCTCGGCCCGCACTTCATCCCGATCGGGTTGCCGATGCCGCGCAGATACTCGACATGCGCCGATCCCTCGAACCGCGTCCGGTCGCCGATCCACAGGAAGTGCGCCGACGTGTCGTACCACTGCCCGGTCAGCGAATCCTGCCGCGTCAGCGCCTGCTCATAGGGGAGCAGCAGCGCCTCGTGGCTGGTGTAGAAGTCGGTGCGCGACAGTTGCGGCACCGTCTCGGCATTGATGCCGCACGCCTCCATGAAGTCGAGCGCCTCGCCGATCCGGTCGGCCACGTCGGCATAGCGATCGGCCCAGGGGCTGCGGCCCATGAAGTCGAGCGTCCATTTGTGGACCTGATGCAGGTTTGCATAGCCGCCCTGCGCGAACGCGCGCAGCAGGTTGAGCGTCGCCGCCGACTGCGAATAGGCACGCAGCAGCCGCGTCGGGTCGGGCACGCGCCCTTCCGGCGTGAACGCGATGTCGTTGACGTTGTCGCCGCGATAGCTCGGCAGTTCCTGTCCGTCGATGACCTCGGTCGGGGCCGATCGCGGCTTGGCGAACTGGCCGGCCATCCGCCCGACCTTCACCGTCGGCAGCTTCGAGGCGAAGGTGAGGACCACCGCCATCTGTAGGATCACGCGGAACGTGTCGCGGATGTTGTTCGGGTGAAACTCGGCAAAGCTTTCCGCGCAGTCACCGCCCTGAAGCAGGAAGCCATGCCCCTCCGCCACGCGGCCAAGCTCGGCGGTCAGCTGGCGCGCCTCACCCGCGAAGACGAGCGGCGGGAAGCGGCCGAGCTCGGTCAGCGTCGCATCGAGCGCCGCGGCGTCGGGATAGTCGGGCATCTGCCGCGCGTCGGCGCTCTGCCAGCTTGCGGGGGACCAGCTACCCATTGCATTCTCCATGTTACGCGGGGTCACGAACCAGTCGGCATGGTGCGCGATGCCGTTGGCGGCGATCTGGTTGACGATCGGCGCGGCGGCGCGCTTGCCGTCTTCCTCCCAGCCCTGAACCGTGCTGCCCGGCGCGCCGTACCATGTGCCGAACGCAGCGCGGCTAATGCCGCGCGCCTCGCGAAAGCGTCTGATCTTGATGCCTGCCAGTGTCGTCATCGTGGCCGCTTACGCGATCTGGGTAAGCGTGATCAACCCCAAAAGGGTAAGCGGTAAAGATTATGCGCGGCGGGCTTGTGCAGCGCAACAATCCGCGACAGCATGCAACCGTCTTTGCACTGAAACATTGAAGCGGTGGATGGGGGAAGCACGCGCGTTCGACGAGATCTGGGGCCATGGCGGGTCGACGAACCCGCGTGCGCCGCTGGCCATGCTGTCCGACTGGATCGCGGATACCCCGCGCGAGGAACTCGCCCGGCGACTGGAGGCGGCGGAGAATACCTTTCGTCAGCTTGGCATCACCTTCGCCGTTTATGGCGACCGCGACGCGGCGGAACGCATTATTCCGTTCGACATCGTCCCACGCGTGTTCCTCGCCGACGAATGGGCGCGGCTGTCGGCGGGCCTCGTCCAGCGGGTCGAGGCGATCAACGCGTTCCTCGACGACATCTATGGTGAGCGCCGCATCCTCGCCGACGGCATCCTCCCGCCCGACATCGTGTTCCGCAATCCGCAGTTCCGGCACGAAGTCGTCGGCATCCGCCCGCCGCACGGCATCTGGGCGCATATCTGCGGCATCGACCTCGTCCGTACCGGGCCGGACGACTTCTTCGTGCTGGAGGACAATGCCCGCACGCCATCGGGCGTCAGCTACATGCTCGAGAATCGGGAGGCGATGATCCGCCTCTGCCCCGAGCTGTTCCGCAATTTCCGCGTGGCCGCCGTCGACAGCTATCCCGACCGGCTGCATGAAACGATGCGATCGGTCGCGCCGCCGGGGGCAGGGAGCCGCCCGGTCTGCGTCGTGCTGACGCCGGGGCATTTCAACAGTGCCTATTACGAGCACAGCTTCCTCGCCGACTCGATGGGCATCGAACTGGTCGAGCCCGCGGACCTCGTCGTCGACGACGATGTGGTCTGGATGCAGACGATCGCGGGGCGGGTGAAGGTCGACGTGATCTATCGCCGGATCGACGACGACTTCCTTGATCCGGTCGTCTTCCGCCCCGACTCGTTGCTCGGCGTTCCCGGCATCATGTCGGCGTACCGCGCGGGCAACGTCACGCTCATCAATGCGCCGGGCAACGGCATCGCCGACGACAAGGCGATCTACAGCTACATGCCCGAGATCGTCCGCTATTATTCGGGCGGCGAGGCAAAGCTGCCGAACGTCGAGACGTACCGCTGCCGCGAGCCGCAGGCGCTGAAATACGTGCTCGAGCGCCTGCCCGAACTGGTGGTGAAGCTGGTCGACGGGTCGGGCGGCTACGGGATGCTCGTCGGGCCGACCGCGACGAAACAGGAAATCGAGGATTTTCGCGCCGCGCTGATCGCCGAGCCCCATCGCTACATCGCGCAGCCCACGCTGGCGCTCTCCACCGTGCCGACGCTGACGGAGAAAGGCCTCGCCCCGCGCCACGTCGACTTCCGCCCCTTCGTCCTGACCGGCCGCGACGGCGTGCAGGTGGTGCCCGGTGGCCTGACCCGCGTGGCGCTCAAGGAAGGGTCGCTGGTGGTGAACTCCAGCCAGGGCGGCGGCACCAAGGACAGCTTCGTCCTGTTGGCCGACAGCCCGCAGATGCAGGCGCAGAGCCAGACGCTGGGCGGGATGTTCCAGCAGCAGGAACTGGGGTCGTGAGGGGCGCGAACGCATGCTGATGCTCTCTCGCACCGCCGCGTCGCTCTACTGGCTCGGCCGCTATGTCGAGCGGGCCGACTTCATCGCGCGGCTGGTCGAGGCGACGGTGCGCCTCGACGCGCTGTCGGCGACCCCGGCGGGGGAGGCGGCATGGGAAAGCGCGCTCCGCGTCACCTACACCGACGAGGCGTTCGCCGCGACCGGCGCGCGGGCCGATCAGGCAAGCGTCGCGCGCTTCCTGACGATCGACACCGGCCATTCGGGCTCGATCGTCCAGTGCCTCGACATGGCGCGCAACAATGCCCGCGCCGTCCGCACCGCGCTGACGCGTGAGGCGTGGACAGCGATCAACCGCGCATGGCTGCTCTTCAACTCGCGGATGCGGCCCGGCAATGCGATGGCGACGCTCAATCTGGTCGAGGCGGTGAAGGCCGAGACGCGCGGGTTCGAGGGCGCGATCCTGCGCATGATGCGCAACGAAGCGGTGTGGTTCATCCGCCTCGGCTCCGCGGTCGAACGGGCGGACAACACCGCCCGGCTGGTCGACGTGAAGTACCACCTGCTCCTGCCCGAGGGCGAGGCGGTGGGCGGCATCGTCGATCGTGACCAGTGGACGACGATCCTTCAGACCGTGTCCGCCGTCACCGCCTATCGCTGGCTCTATTCGGAGGGGCTGGAGCCGCGGCTGGTCATCGACCTGTTGCTGACCCGCCCCGAACTCCCCCGCTCGCTGGCTGCCTGCGTCGAGGAAAGCGTGGAAATGCTCGGCCTGCTCGGCAAGCGTACCGGGCTTCAGGGCGGGGCCGATCGCATGGCGCGCGCGCGGATGGCGCGGATGCACAAGACGCGGACGCCCGAGGTGATCGTCGGCGGCCTTCACGAATGGCTTTCCGGGTTCATCGCCGAGAACCTGGCGCTCGACCGCGCGATCGCCCAGCAGTTCAGGTTCATCTAGGACAACAAAGATGCGCCTCATCGTCGAACACCGCACCCGCTATCGGTTCAGCGAGCCGCAGACGCGCCTCATCCAGTGCCTGCGCATGACCCCCGACGATACCGACGACCAGACCATCGTCGGCTGGTCGATCGATGTCGATTGCGACGCGCGCCTTCGCCAGAGCCGCGATGGCCTCGGCAACCGACAGGCGATGCTCTACGCCGACGGACCGATCGAGACGATCGAGATCAGCGTGCGCGGCGAGGTGCTGACCGGCGACCATGGCGGCCATGTCCGCGGCACCGCCGAGCCGCTGCCGCCCGAATTCTACCTGCGCGAAACCGACCGGACCGCGGCGGGCGAGGCGCTGGGCGCGTTCGTTGGCGGTGCAGTTAGCGGCCTGTCCGGGGCCGCGGCGATCGATGCCGCCACCCGCGCGATCCACGGGCGGTTCGAGCGCGTCCCCTATGTCGAGGAACTGCGCGACGCGGCCACGACCTTTGCCGGTCCGGCCGCCACCGGACGAGAGATGGCGCAGGTGCTGGTCGCCGGCCTTCGCTCGGCGGAGATTCCCGCGCGCTATGTCGGCGGCTACCGCCAGCGCGAGGGCCGCGCCTGTGCCCCGCATGGCTGGGTTGAGGCGCATGCCGGTGAGGAGGGCTGGATCGCCGTCGATCCCTCGACCGGCGGGCGCATCGACGAGCGCTATGTCCGCGTGGCGGTCGGGCTCGATACGACAGGGGTCACCCCGGTCGCGGGCTCTCGGCTGGGACAGGGCGAGGAGATGCTCGACGTCGCGCTGACGGTCGAACAGGCCGGCAGCGACGGCTGAAACGAAACACGTTTGATCGCAATCATGGTCCGGAAACGGCAAACGCCCGGGCCGCATGTTGCAGCCCGGGCGCCTGCGTGACGATCGCTCGTCAGCCCCCTAATGTTGGCTCCGTCCACTCGCACTTTACCTTACGGCAAGGCGGGACTGGAACCTCCCCGAACCACGGCCTGTTTGCCTGAGCTTCGTGAGAGCTTGATTACGATTCCGTCATCCATCTGTCATTCACAATCGAGCGGCGTGATTCCGAATCGCTTCACCATGTGTTCATTCGGCAACAGGCCCGATTGCACCCCTCCACAACGCTGCTAAGGCGGGCGCGAATGATCCCCTTTACCAAGGCTAATCCATGATCCTGTCGCGCTACGAGCGCATGATCGCGCGGCGTTACCTGCTGCCCGGACGGGGCGAGGCGTTCATCTTCCTGGTCGCGGGCATCAGCCTCGTCGCGGTCATGCTCGGCGTCGCGGCGCTCGTCATCGTCATGAGCGTGATGAACGGCTTTCGCGCCGAGCTGTTCGACAAGATCGTAGGCCTGAACGGCCATGCGGTGGTGCAGGGCTATGCCGGCCAGCTGCGCGACTGGCGCGAGGTGCTGGACGATGCGAAGGCGACCAAGGGCGTGACCAGCGCGACCCCGCTGATCGAGCAGCCGCTGATGACCGACTATAATGGCCGGACCGAGGCGGTGATCCTGCGCGGCATGCGGGTCGAGGACATCCGCGGCAACCCGACGATCCGCGACAATGTCGTGTTCGGCGACCTGAAGCAGCTGACGCCCGGCAGCGGCAACGTCGCGATCGGCTCGCGCCTCGCGCAACAGCTCGGCGCGACGGTGGGCAGCGAGATTTCGCTCATCAGTTTCCAGGGGGTGGCGACGCCGATGGGGACGGTGCCGCGCATCGTCTCCTACCGCGTGGCCGCGATCTTCGAGGTCGGCGTCTACGATTACGACAAGGCGTTCGTCGTCATGCCGATGGAGGATGCGCAGACGCTCCTCCTGATGGGCGATTCGGTCGGCATGATCGAGATCGATACGGTGGACCCCGACAAGGTCGAGCAGATCCTCGCGCCGCTGGCGGTCAAGGTCGGCGCCAAGGGCCAGCTCAACGACTGGCGCCGGCTGAACTCAGAGATTTTCGAGGCGCTTCAGGTCGACCGGCTCGTCACCTTTACCGTGCTGTCGATCCTGATCCTCGTCGCGGTGTTCAACATCCTGTCGTCGCTCATCATGCTCGTGCGCGCCAAGACGCGCGACATCGCGATCCTGCGCACGATGGGCGCGACGCGGCAGGGGCTGATCCGGATCTTCGTCACCGTCGGCACGACGATCGGCGCGCTCGGCATCATCGCGGGGCTCGTGATGGGGTTCATCCTCCTCTATTTCCGACAGGGGGTGCTGAGCTTCATCGGCACGGTGACGGGGCAGCAGATCTGGGACCCGTCGATGCGCTACCTCACCGAATTGCCGTCGAAGACCGACCCGGTCGAGATCGCGGGCATCGCACTGATGGCGTTCGTGTTCAGCTTCCTCGCGACGCTGTACCCTGCGTTCAAAGCGGCGAGCACCGATCCTGTCCAGGTGCTGCGCTATGAGTGAGCCGATCCTCGCCACGCGCGGCCTGACGCGCAGCTTCACGCAGGGCGGCGCGACGATCGAGGTGCTGCGCGGCATCGACCTGACCGTCGGGCCGGGCGAGATCGTCGCGCTGCTCGGCCCGTCGGGCTCGGGCAAGTCGACGCTCTTGCAGGCGGTCGGACTGCTCGAAGGCGGGTTTCAGGGCTCGATCCGCATCGCCGGACAGGAAGTCGCACAGATCAACAGCGCCGAGCGGACCGAGGTGCGCCGCGACCGCCTAGGCTTCATCTATCAGTTCCACCACCTGCTCCCCGACTTCACCGCCGCGGAGAACGTCGTCCTGCCGCAGCTCATCCACGGCGCGGGCGAGAAGGAGGCCGCGGACCGCGCCGAACGGCTGCTCTCGGCGCTCGGGCTCGGCCACCGGCTGACGCACCGGCCCAGCCAGTTGTCGGGCGGCGAGCAGCAGCGCGTGGCCGTCGCCCGTGCGCTCGCCAATCGCCCTGCGCTGGTGCTGGCCGACGAGCCTACCGGCAATCTGGACGAGGCGACCGCGGACGTGGTGCTGGCCGAGTTCCTTCGCCTCGTCCGCGGCGAGGGGTCGGCGGCGCTGGTCGCGACGCACAACGAGCGGCTCGCCGCGCGGATGGACCGCGTCGTGCGCCTGCATGAGGGTGTACTCGAATGACCGACCTCTACTCGATCCCCGTCACCGCCGCCGATGGCAGCACGACCGACCTGTCCGCCTATCGCGGCCGCGTGCTGCTGATCGTCAACGTCGCCTCCAAATGCGGGTTCACGCCGCAATATGCGGGGCTGGAGGCACTGTACCGCGCGCACGAGGGCACGGGGCTGACCGTCCTCGGCTTCCCCTGCAACCAGTTCGGCGCGCAGGAGCCGGGCGACGCGGCGGCGATCGCCAGCTTCTGTTCGCTGACCTACGACGTGACCTTCCCGGTCCTCGACAAGATCGACGTCAACGGCGCCGATGCGGCGCCGCTGTGGCGGCATCTGAAGCACGAAGCGCCGGGGCTGCTGGGCAGCGAGGCGATCAAGTGGAACTTCACCAAGTTCTTGGTCGGCCGCGACGGCCGCGTGATCGAACGCTACGCCCCCACGACCAAGCCCGAGGCGATCGAAGCCGACATCCAGCAGGCGCTTCAGCGCTGACGGGGGCTATCGCCCGCCGGCCCCAACCCCTAGATTGAACGCGATGGACGAGATGGGTTTCGATCTGGGCGAACCGCCTGCGCCGCCGGTGCCGAAGGGTGAGGCGTACCGCGTCCTCGCGCGCAAGTACCGGCCGCAGACCTTTGCCGCGCTGATCGGCCAGGATGCGATGGTCCAGACGCTGGGCAACGCGATCAAGCGCGACCGGCTCGCCCACGCCTTCCTGTTGACCGGCGTGCGCGGGGTCGGCAAGACGTCAACCGCGCGGCTGATCGCCAAGGCGCTGAATTGCGTGGGGCCGGACGGTGAAGGCGGGCCGACGATCGATCCCTGCGGCGTCTGCGAACCGTGCCGCGCGATCGCCGAGGGGCGCCACATCGACGTGATCGAGATGGACGCCGCCAGCCACACTGGCGTCGACGACGTGCGCGAGATCATCGAGGCGTCGCGCTATGCTGCGGTCTCGGCCCGCTACAAGATCTACATCGTGGACGAAGTCCACATGCTGTCGAAAAACGCGTTCAACGCGCTTCTGAAGACGCTGGAGGAACCGCCCGCGCACGTGAAGTTCCTGTTCGCCACGACCGAGGTGAACAAGGTCCCGATCACCGTCCTGTCGCGCTGCCAGCGCTTCGACCTGCGCCGCATCCCCGCCGACAAGCTCGCCGCGCACTTCGCGCATGTGGTTGAGGCCGAGGGTTTCGAGGCCGAGCCCGAGGCGCTGGCGCTGATCGCCCGCGCGGCGGAAGGGTCGGCACGCGACGGTCTGTCGATCCTCGACCAGGCGATCGCCCATGCGGGGCTTGAGGGCGGGGGCGTGCGCGCCGACGCGGTGCGCGAAATGCTGGGCCTTTCCGATCGCGGCGCGGTGCGTGAGCTGTTCGGCCACCTGCTCGCCGGCGACGGGGCGGGGGCGCTTGCGGCGCTGCGGCGCCAGTACGATTTGGGCGTCGATCCGCAGGCGGTGATGCGCACGCTGCTCGAGGCGGTCCACGGAATCACGCTGGTGAAGGTGGGCACGCCCGCCGACCCCGCGCAGCCGGTCGAGGAGCGGGAGGCGCTGGCTGAATGGGCCTCTCGCCTGTCCTTCCCGTTGCTCCACCGTCTGTGGCAATTGCTGCTCAAGGGGCATGAGGAAGTCGGCCGAGCCGCCCTGCCGATCGAGGCGTGCGAGATGGCGCTCTTGCGCGTCGTTCATGCCTCGCAGTTGCCCGATCCGGGCGAGCTGGCGCGCCAGATTCGCGAGGGCGGGGTGCAGGGCGCACCTGCCGCCGCCGCTCCGCCGCCGGCAGCGCCCGCCGCCGCTCCGGCGCTGCCCGCGACCGCCGAGGCGATCGGCGACACGATCGCACAGACGGGCCGGATGGCGCTGGCCGAGGCATGGCGCAATCACGCGCGCCCGGTGCGGATCGAGCCTCCCGAGATCGAGCTGTCGACCGTGCGCCCCATCCCCTCGGACTTTCCACGTGAACTGATGGACGCGCTCAAGACCGCGACCGGCACCCGATGGAAGGTCACGACCACCGACGCGCCCGGTACGCCTTCGCTGCGCGAGACCGAACGCGCCGACGATGAAGCGTTCGAGGCCTCGATCCGCGAAACCCCCGTGGTGGCCGCCGCGCTCGCCGCCTTTCCCGGCGCCGAGCTTGTCGGCCCCAAGACCCGACGGAGCATGACATGAAGAATCTCGACGACATCATGGCAATGGCCCAGAACGTCCAGAACGAACTGACCAAGGCGCAGGCGGCGCTCGACACGATCGAGGTCGAGGGCATGTCGGGCGGCGGCCTCGTCAAGGTGCGCGCCAGTGCAAAGGGGCGGATCATCGGCGTGTCGATCGACGATTCGCTGCTGAACCCCTCCGAAAAGGGCGTGCTGGAGGACCTGATCGCCGCCGCGCTTAACGACGCGCGGGCCAAGGCGGATGCCGCTAGCTCGACCGAAATGTCGAAGCTGACCGCGGGCATGCCGCTCCCGCCCGGGTTCAAGCTGCCGTTCTGATTTGCAGGAAGAAAGTAGCGGGATCCCGGGTCAAGTCCGGGATGACGGAGGGGTAGAGAAAAGGTCCTTCTCCCAAGTCACCTCGGACTTGATCGGGGGTCCCGCTTCTTCCTGTCGACCAGCGCCGCCAGATGTGCGCGCAGCGTTTGCGCGTTCCGCTCCCACGTGAACTTCGCCGCGGTCGCCCGGACCGCCTCGCGTGCTGGGGGCGCCCGCAGCAAGTCGCCGATCGCTGCGGCAAACGCATCGGGTGTCCGCTCGACGATCCGCCCGGCTTCCGGCCGATCCACCACTTCGCGCGCCCCGCCGGCGTCGGGGATGACGATCGGCGTCCCGCTTGCCAGCGCCTCGACCCAGGCATTCGCCAGCCCCTCCGATGAAGAGGCCAGCGCCATCACGTCGGCGGTGGCGAGGAGCGGGGGAAGGGCGTCGTGCCGAACCGGCCCCAGAAGCCGCACGCGATCGCCGACGTCCAGCGTCTCGATCAGCGCCTGAAGCCGCCCGCGTTCCGGCCCCTCGCCGGCGATGTGCAGCGACACGCCGGGCAATTGCGCCACCGCCTTGATCGCGACCTCGTGCCCCTTGCGCGAGATCAGGGCCCCGACCGAGATGACCAGCGGCCCGGCGATTCCCCGTGCGGCTTTCGCCGCCGGGTCGGGGCGGAAGCGAGCCTGGTCGACACCGGTATGGTGAACCGCGATCCGGTCGCCGGGCATGCCGAGCGCGATCATGTCCCCGCGCATCGCTGCACTGACCGCGAGCAGCCCGTCGGCCCTGCGGCCTGCATCCCGGACGGCATCGCGGGTGGCGGTGGCAGTTCCCCAATGATGGATGTCGGCCCCACGCGCCTTGATCGATACCGGCACGCCGAACCGCCTGCCGAGCGCGACCGCCGCCGGTCCATCCGGAAAGAAGAACGACGCGTCGATCACGTCGAACGCGAAGTCGCGGCGGATATGCGTGAGCACGGGCATCAGCGCCCGCGTCAGCATCGCGGCGTGAAATCGCCCGCTCGTCGCTGGAATGTTGAAAAAACGCGGACGCTCGACCGACAGACCCTTCCAAGTCTCGCGCTGAGGGACTGATCCGAGCACGCGATAGGTCGGATGGCGCGACAGGGGGAATGGGGGCAGTCCGATGGGCGCCACCACCCGCACCTCGGTATCGGGCAGCGCCGCCGATTCAAGTGTCTGCCGCTCGACGAACACGCCGAAATTGTGGCGCGTCGCATCGGGAAACAGCGTGGAGAGCGTGAGAACGCGCAGCATCCCGCCCGATTAGCGCGGGAAGGTTAAGCGATCTGCCACCTTCCCGCGCATCGGCGTTACGCGTTCAGCGTATGCTCCAGCGTGATCTCGGCATTGAGGAGCTTCGAGATGGGGCAACCGGCCTTTGCCTCGCCCGCGATCTTTTCGAACTCGGCGGCGTCGATGCCTCCGACATGCGCGGTCAGGTTGAGATCGGAGCGCGTGACCTTGAACCCGTCGCCGTCCTTGTCGAGCGTGACCTTCGCCGTCGTCTCGAGCGTCCCGTCCTTGTGGCCCGCACCGGCGAGCGCAAAGCTCAGCGCCATCGTGAAGCACGAGGCGTGGGCGGCGGCGATCAGTTCTTCGGGATTGGTGCCGGGCTCGTTTTCGAACCGGGTATTGAAGCCATAGGGCTGGTCGGTCAGCACGCCCGACTGAAGCGAGACGTGGCCTTTGCCGTCCTTGCCAAGGCCCTCATACTTCGCACTTGCGCTGCGGGTTGTCATTTCCGGCTTCTCCTTTGGTGGAATGCGCCGGACAAACGAAAGGGGCGGGCAAAGGATGCCCGCCCCTCCGTTCATTTCAGGCCGTTCGGCTCAGCGGCAGCGACGGTCGCCGCTGCGCTCGATCTCGCGGCCGGCGAGCGCGCCCGCGCCGGCGCCGAGCAGCGTGCCGAGCGTGCGGTCGCCGCGCGTGTCGATCGTGCGGCCGACCAGTGCACCGGCGACGCCGCCGACCAGCAGGCCGGTCGTGCCATCGGGCTTGCGGCAATAGCGGCGACCGTCGCGGCCGCGCCACTCGCGATACTTGTAGCGCTTCTGCGCCGACGCTTCGGCCTTGGTCGTCGGCACGACGACGGTGGCGGGAACCAGCAGACCAGCGGCCGCAACGGCCATCATCAGATTACGCATCATAGTAACTCCCTAGTATCAATCTCGCCCCTCTGAACGTCGATTGCGGCGAAGGGTTTCATGAACGAAACGTTCAGCCGAATCAGCGTTCCCGGTGAGTTTCTTCTAGGATTGCGAGCCTGAACGCTGCGTGGGAGAGCCGTTCATCTAGCGCGCAGATTCCGCCGCAAGCGACTTCAGTGCATATAGTGCATCCAGCGCCTCTCGCGGCGACAACGCATCGACGTCGATCCCGGCCAGTTTGTCACGCAGCGCATCGACCGCCTGCGCCTCCTGCTCCGCGGCGGCGGCGAACAGCGGCAGGTCGTCGAGGCCCGCGGCGAGCCCGCCGGTCTTCGCGCGCCCCGCCTCCAGCTTCGCCAGCACCGACTTGGCGCGCGCGACCGTCGCCGGGGGCAAGCCGGCAAGCCGCGCGACGGCGAGGCCATAGCTGCGGTCCGCGGGACCGGGGGCCAGTTCGTGGAGCAGGACCAGATCGCCCTTCCATTCGCGCGCGCGGACGTGGTGAAGGCGCAGGGCATGGCACCGCTCGGCCAGCCGCGTCAGCTCGTGATAGTGCGTCGCGAACAGGCAGCGGCAGCGATTGACCTCGTGGATCGCCTCCACCACCGCCCAGGCGATGGCGAGCCCGTCATAGGTCGAGGTGCCGCGCCCCACCTCGTCCAGGATGACGAAGCTGCGCGGCGTCGCCTGTGCCAGGATCGCGGCGGTTTCCACCATCTCGACCATGAAGGTCGAGCGCCCGCGCGCGAGATTGTCCGACGCGCCGACGCGGCTGAACAGACGGTCGACTAGGCCGATGCGCGCGCGGGTTGCCGGGACGTAGCTGCCCGCCTGCGCCAGCACCGCGATCAGCGCGTTCTGCCGCAGGAAGGTCGACTTGCCACCCATGTTCGGCCCGGTGACGAGCCACAGGCGCGACTCCTCGCCCAGCAAACAGTCGTTGGCGACGAAGCGTTCGGCGCGCTTGGCGAGCGCCGCCTCGACGACCGGATGCCGGCCGCCCTCGATCTCGAAACAGGCATGGTCGGCAAGCGCCGGCCGCGACCAGCCGCCCTCGATCGCGCGTTCGGCCAGCGCCGCCGACACGTCGATCCGCGCGAGCGCGTCGGCGGTAGCGGCGATCGGCTCGCGCCGCGCCATCGCTTCCTCGATCAGCGTTTCGAGATGCGCGGCCTCCGCCGCCAGCGCGTGGTTGCCCGCCTGCGTCACCTTGAGCGCGGCTTCGTGAAGTTCGGGGGCGTTGAAGCGGACGACGCCGGCCAGGGTCTGACGATGGGTGAAGCCGCTCCCTTCCGCCATCAGCTTGTCGGCACCGCGCGCGGGCACCTCGACATGATAGCCGAGCACGCCGTTGTGGCGGATTTTGAGCGCCGAAATGCCCGTGCGCGTCCGGTACTCCGCCTCCAGCGCGGCGATGACGCGGCGCCCGCCCGCGCCGGTCGCGCGCAGGTCATCGAGCGCGGGGTCGAACCCCTCGGCGATATATCCCCCTTGCGCCGCCTCGATCGGCGGCGTCGGGACCAGCGCGCGCTGGAGCAGGTCGATGAGCGCGCCGTGCCCCTGAAGCCGCGGGGCGAGATCGGTCAGGAGCGGCGGCGGCGCGGCGATCGTCGACAGGCTTTCGCCGAGCTGCCACGCGGCATCCAGCCCGTCGCGAAGCTGGCCAAGGTCGCGCGGGCTGCCGCGCCCTGCGACGATCCGGCCGAGCGCGCGGCCGATATCGGGCAGTGCCCTCAGCCTGGCGCGGACCCGCTCGCGCAGGCTCCCCTCGTCATGGAAACGCTGGACGAGGTCGAGCCGCGCACCGATCGCCTCGGCCTCCATCAGCGGCGCCGACAGGTCGGCGGCGAGGAGGCGGGCGCCCGCGCCCGTCACGGTGCGATCGACGGCATCGAGCAGGCTGCCCGCCCGCGCGCCCGCCTGTGTCTGCGTGAGCTCGAGGCTCTCGCGCGTCGCCGCGTCGATCGCCATCGTCGCGCCGCCCGCATGGCGGACCGGCGGGCGCAGGAAGGGGAGCGCCCCCTTGGCGGTATGGTCGAGATAGGCGACGAGGCCCCCGGCCGCGGCAAGCGATGCACGATCGAACTGGCCGAATCCGTCGAGCGTTGCGACACCGTACAGCGCCTTCAGCCGCGCCTCGCCCTTCGCGCTGTCGAACTCGGCCCTGGAGCGATAAGCGGTCGCCTCGACCTGTGATCCTTCGGCGGCGATGACCTCTGCCGGTGACAGGCGGGCGAGCGTCGCGCCGAGGGCGGCGGCGTCGGTCTCGAACAGCTCGAACCTGCCGGTCGACACGTCGGCGGCGGCGACCGCGACCTCGCCGCCCGCCTCGCCCACCGCGACGCACCAGTTGGCGGCGCGCGAATCCAGCAGCGCTTCCTCGGTCAGCGTGCCGGCGGTGACGACGCGGACGATCGCGCGCGCGACCAGCGCCTTCGACCCAGCCCGCTTCTTGGCCTCCTCGGGCGTTTCGACCTGTTCGGCGATGGCGACGCGGTGACCCGCCTTGATGAGCCGCTGGAGATAGGCGGTGGCGGCGTGGATCGGCACGCCGCACATCGGGATCTTTTCCCCCTCATGCTCCCCGCGCGCGGTCAGCGCGATGTCGAGAACAGCGCTGGCGATCTTGGCGTCGTCGAAAAACAGCTCGAAGAAGTCGCCCATGCGATAGAAGAGCAGGCAATCGCCCGCCTCCGCCTTGAGCGTCAGATATTGCGCCATCATCGGCGTGGGCGCACCGTCAGCCATCTTGTCGACGGGCACCATGGCGCACGCGAAGGATCACAACCTCATCGCCAATCACACGATACCTCAGAATATATGGCCGGACCGTCAACAGCTCGCGGGCGCCGTTCGAAGCCACCCGGCCGCGGTTCGGAAAGTCGGCTAGACTGTCGCCCAGCGCGAAAAGCTGGTCGGCCAGACCTTTGGCGGCCTTTGGGTCAAAAACACGGACGTAGGCGGCGATCTGGTCGATTTCGACAATCGCAGCCCTCATCCAGACGACTTTAGCCATTCATCAAACGGCTTGAAATCAGGTTCACCCCAGGTGCGAAGCCATTCCCGCACGAGGGAGTGTGGATAGGTGCGTCCGGCCTCGTAGTCGGCCATCGCGCGCGCATCGGCCTCGGTCTCCGCATCCGGGTCGGGTGTTTCGAAGATGCCGGGCTCGTGCTCCATCCCCCCAACAATAGCCCCAACGCCCCTGCTTGCCTAGCGGGGTTGCGGTTCGCGGGCTTAGCGGCCAAGAGCCGTAGCGTCATTCCCGTCCCCGGAGCGCCGCCCAGCATGACCGAGATCCCCGCCGACCAGTTCACCGAGCGCGAGGCGCTGCGTTTTCATGCCGAGGGACGGCCGGGCAAGATCGAGATCATCGCGTCGAAACCACTGACGACGCAGCGCGACCTGGCGCTCGCCTATTCGCCGGGCGTCGCCTGGCCGGTCAAGGCCATCGCCGAGGATCCGTCGACCGCGTACGACTATACGGCCAAGGGCAACCTCGTTGCCGTGATCTCGAACGGTACCGCTATCCTGGGCCTCGGCAATCTCGGCGCGCTGGCGTCCAAGCCGGTGATGGAGGGCAAGGCGGTGCTCTTCAAGCGCTTCGCCGATGTCGATTCGATCGACATCGAATTGAAGACCGAGGACGTCGACCGCATCATCGACGCCGTCGAACTGATGGAGCCGAGCTTCGGCGGCATCAACCTGGAGGATATCAAGGCGCCCGAGTGCTTCATCATCGAGCAGACGCTGCGCGAGCGGATGAACATCCCGGTCTTCCATGACGACCAGCATGGCACCGCGATCATCTGTGCCGCGGGGCTCATCAATGCCTGTCTGCTGACCGGGCGGCGGCTTCAGGACATCAAGATCGTCGTGAACGGCGCGGGCGCGGCGGCGATCGCGTGCACCGAGCTCGTCAAGGCGATGGGCGTGCGCCACGACAACGTCATCATGTGCGACCGCACCGGCGTCATCTATCAGGGCCGCGACGGCGTGAACCAGTGGCAGTCGGCGCATGCCGCCGCGACCGAGGCGCGCACCCTGACCGAGGCGCTGTACGGTGCCGACGTGTTCCTCGGCCTCTCCGCCGCGGGCGCGCTCAAGCCCGAGATGGTCAAGGACATGGCCCCCGCGCCGATCATCTTCGCGATGGCCAATCCCGAGCCGGAGATCCGCCCCGAGCTGGCCAAGGCCGCGCGCCCCGACGCGATCATCGCCACCGGCCGCTCGGACTATCCGAACCAGGTCAACAACGTCATCGGCTTCCCTTTCATCTTCCGCGGCGCGCTCGACGTGCGGGCGACGGGGATCAACGACGCAATGAAGATCGCCGCGGCGAACGCGATCGCCGAGCTCGCGCGCGACCGCGTGCCCGACGAAGTGGCGGCGGCGTATGGCGTCCAGCACAGCTTCGGCCCCGAATATATCATCCCCGCACCGTTCGACCCGCGCCTGATGGAAGTCGTGTCGGCCGCCGTCGCCAAGGCGGCGATGGATTCGGGCGTCGCCACGCGACCGATCCTCGACATGCCGGCGTACCGCACCAGCCTGCGCGCGCGGCTCAACCCGACGACCGCGGTGCTCAGCCTCGCCTACGAGGGCGCGCGCGCTCGGCCGAAGCGCGTCATCTTCGCCGAGGGCGAGGAAGAAGTGGTGCTGCGCGCCGCGATCGCGTTCCGCGACGGCGGCTACGGCACGCCCGTCCTCGTCGGGCGCGACGACGTGCACGATCGCCTGCGCGCGCTGGGCGTCGCCGATCCCGAGAGCTTCGAGGTGCACAACAGCCGCGTCTCGCCGCTCGTGCCGGCGATGGTCGACTTCCTCTATGCCCGCCTCCAGCGCCGCGGGTTCCTGCGCCGCGAGTGCGAGCGAATGGTCAATCAGGACCGCAACATATTCGGCGCACTGCTGCTCCAGTTGGGGGAGGGCGACGCGATGATTACCGGCGTCACCCGCGCCTATGCCCAGTCGATGCGCGAGATCCGCCGGGTGATCGACCCGGCGCCCGGCCGCACGCCATTCGGTGCGCATGTGCTGGTCGGCCAGACGCACACCGTCTTCATCGCCGACACGACGGTCAACGAGCGTCCCACCGGCGAGGAGCTGGCCGACATTGCCGAGGCGACGGCACAGGTCGCGCGCCGCATGGGCCACGAACCGCGCGTCGCGTTCCTCAGCTACTCCACCTTCGGCAATCCCGAGGGCAAGTGGCTCGACAACATCCGCGCCGCGGTCAAGGAACTCGACAAGCGCGAGCCGGGCTTCGAGTTTGAGGGCGAAATGTCGCCCGACGTGGCGCTCAACGCCAAGCAGCTGGCGAACTATCCGTTCGCGCGACTGTCGGAGCCGGCCAACGTGCTCATCATGCCGGGGCTTCAGTCGGCGAACATCTCGGCCAAACTGCTGCGTGAGCTCGGCGGCGACCAGATGATCGGGCCGATGCTGATCGGCATGGAAAAGAACGTGCAGATCGCGCCGATGACCGCGACGGCCAGCGATCTCGTGACGCTGGCAGTGCTGGCGGCGGGGGGCATGGCGCGCTGAGGCCGATGCTGACGCGGCGCGGACTGATCGCGGGCGGCGGCGCGCTGCTCGCGGTCGGTCGCGCGCGCGCGGCGGCGGCGCGGGAACCGGCGGTCGTCCGGGTGCGGATCGTGACGCCGGTCGGCGTCATCATTGTTGCGCTCGACACGCGCCGCGCGCCGGGCACGACGACGAACTTTCTCAAATATGTCGATGACGAGCGGTTCGACGACACGCGCTTCTATCGCGCGGCGCGGTCGAAGAAGGTGCCGGGCACCGGCTTCATCCAGGGCGGGATCCAGACCGACGCGCGCCGCATCCTGCCGCCCTTTCCGTTCGAGCCGACGACGAAGACGGGGCTTCGGCATGTCGATGGCGCGATCTCGATGGCGCGGGGCACCGACCCCAAATCGGCGGGCGGCAACTGGGTGATCTGCGTCGGCCCCGCGCCGCAGCTCGACGGGCGCGAGGGCTATATGGGCTATGCCGCATTCGGGCGGGTGATCGCCGGGATGGCGGTCGCCAGGCGCATCCTCGCCGTCCCCACCGGCGGCGGGTTCGACGCGATGAAGGGGCAGATGATCCTTCGCCCCATCCCGATTCTGCGCGTCGAGCGGATCGACGGGGTGAAGAAGCCGACCGGGCAACCGCGCATGTGGCTGCTCTTCAAGAAGCGGTGACGGCAGGGTCCGCTGGGCTCAGGAACAGCAGAAGCGCCGCGCCGCTCGCCAGCACCGCGCAGCCGGCAAGCGCGCCCCAGCCGGTATAGGCAAGGCTCGACCACAATAGATACGCCGTAGTCGCACAGAACAGTGCCGGCGTCGCGGGATAGAGTGGCACCCTGAACGGCCGCTCGATCCCCGGATCGCGGCGGCGCAGGACGAACAGCGACAGGCCGGTCAGCAGTAGGAACAGCCAGAACACCGGCGCGGTATAGTCGACGACCAGCGCGAACCCGTCGCGCGCCACCCCGCCCGCCGCCACCAGTGCCAGCGCGATCGCCGCCTGCGCCACCAGCGCGTTGCCGGGCGTATCGCGCCGCTCGTCCCATCGCCCGAGCCAGCGCAGCCCCGGATATTCGCGCCCGATCGCACAGGTCGTGCGCGCGCCGGTGATCGCGGTGGCATTGGCGGAAGTGAGCGCCGCGATCGCCACCGCACCCGCGATCAGCGCCGCGCCGGTCGGCCCGAACGCCGCGCGCGCGACCTCCGCGGCGACCGCTTCGCTTCGCGCCACGCCGCCGAGGCCGAGCGCGTGAAGGAAGGCGAGGTTGGCCAGCATATAGAGCAGCGTGACGAGGCCGAGTCCCGCGACCAGCACCCAGGCGATGCGTCGCTTGCTGCCGCGCACCTCGGCGGAGAGATACGCCGCCTCACTCCACCCGCCATAGGTGAGGAGGACGTAGACGAGCATGAGCCCGACCGATCCCTCGCGCGGGATCGTCGGCGCGGCGGGTGCGCGATCGGCGACGAAACCGGCAACGATCAGCAGGACGAGGCCGCCGACCTCCGCTAGCGTCAGCCAGCGCTGCACCGCCGCACCCTCTCGCACGCCCAGCCAGTTGATCGCGGTGATGAGGACGACTGCGAGCGCCGCCCAGATACTCGCGCCGAACGCGCCGAGCGGCAGCAGCGCCTGAAGATAATCGCCGCAGACATAGGCGAGCAGCGCGAGCGATCCCGTCTGGATCACCGCCAGCCGCGCCCAGCC
>CAJYLT010000012.1 GCA_913775795.1 uncultured Sphingomonas sp.
GCCAGCCGCCGCGAATCGCGGCCGATCGTCGCCCAGTTCGTGCGCGTCTCGCTGCCGTCGAACCAGCGCGTGACGACCTCCCGATCCGGATACTCGCGCTCGGCATGTTCGACCAGACGCGGCACGCGCAGCTCGAACTCCTGCATCTTGCCCAGCATCGCACTCTCCATTTTGATCTTTGGGTATGGAGAATAGCGGCGCTTCGCCGGGCGTAAAGTGTCGAAGTTTTGCTAGCCCGCGAGCTGAAGCTTGGGGGCGAGCAGCTCGGCCTCTCGAACACCGGGAATGGCGCGGATGGCGTCGACGCGCTCGCCGTCGATCAGGAAGTCCTCGCCCAGCGATACCTCCGCCTCGCCGCCGTCGATCGGGGTGACGATCCGCACCCGCCCGCGCCCGCCGCGCTCATGGCGGAGCAGCCCGGCCAGCGGTTCGATCGCCGCCACCTCGTCGACCCAGATGGTCAGCACGAGGCGGGCATTGTTCGACAGCGTTTCGAACGGCTGAATCGTCTTGACGGTCACGCGCGCGCTGTCCTCGCCAGCGCGGCGGTCGAGCTCGACCTGCATCAGGCCGCAGCCGCCCGCCCGCGCCGCCTCTTCGAGCGCATCGGCGGTCATGTCCTCGAAACAGGTGGCGACCACCTGCCCGCTCGCGTCCGACAGCGTCGCCATCATGTACCGCTTGCCGCGCGCGGAGGTGCGCCAGCGCGCATCCTCAACCAGCGCCGCGATCGTTGCGCCGGCGCGCGCACCCTCGGCGATCTGCACTTCGCCCAGCGCCGCGATCGGGCGGGCGGCGTGCACCTTGGCGAGGTGCGCGTAGCGATCGAGCGGGTGGGCGGAGAAATAGAAGCCGAACGCCTCCTTCTCGGCATTGATGCGCTCGGCCAGCGTCCAGGTCGCGCTGGACGGCAGGCGGATCGGCGGTTCGCTCGCCTCCCCGTCGCCGAACAGGCCGCCCTGCCCACTCGCGCGCCCGGCATGGATGCGCTGCGCGGTGGCGAGGATCGTCTCGGCCGCCGCGTGGACGCCAGGCCGATTGTCGTTCATCGCATCGAACGCGCCCGCCGCCGCCAGCGTCTCGACCTGCCGCTTGTTGAGGAGGCGCGGGTCGACGCGGCGGGCGAAGTCGTCGAGGCTCTTGAACGGCCCTTTCGCCTTCCGCTCGTCGACCACCTGCTCCATCGCCCGCTCGCCGACGCCCTTGAGCGCGCCGAGCGCGTAGCGGACCGCGAAGCCGTCTTCGTGGGGCTGCACGTCAAACTCGGCCTCGCTGGCATTGAGGTCGGCGGGCAGGCACGGGATGTTCAGCCGCTTCATGTCGTCGACGAAGATCGCGAGCTTGTCGGTGAGCGCGAGGTCGAAGCACATCGAGGCGGCGAAGAACTCGTGCGGGTAATGCGCCTTCAGCCACGCGGTCTGATAGGCGAGCAGCGCATAGGCGGCGGCGTGCGACTTGTTGAAGCCATAGCCGGCGAACTTGTCGATCAAGTCGAACAGCTCGTTCGCCTTGGCCGCGGGGATCGCGTTGTGCTCGGCGCAGCCGGCGACGAAGATCGCGCGCTGCGCATCCATCTCCGCCTTCACCTTCTTGCCCATCGCACGGCGGAGCAGGTCGGCGCCGCCGAGCGAATAGCCCGCAAGGATCTGCGCGGCCTGCATCACCTGTTCCTGATAGACGAAGATGCCGTAGGTTTCGGACAGGATCCCTTCGAGCAGCGGGTGCGGATAGGTCACCGCCTCCCGCCCGTTCTTGCGCGCGCCGAAGCTCGGGATGTTGTCCATCGGGCCGGGGCGATAGAGCGAGACGAGTGCGATGATGTCGCCGAAGTTCGACGGACGGACCGCGGACAGCGTGCGCCGCATTCCCTCTGATTCCAGCTGGAACACGCCCACCGTGTCGCCGCGCTGGAGAAGGGCGTACGTCGCCTCGTCGTCCCAGGCGAGGCCATCGAGGTCGATGGTGATGTTGCGCTTGGCGAGCAGGTCGACCGCCTTGCGCAGCACGCTGAGCGTCTTGAGGCCGAGGAAGTCGAACTTCACGAGGCCCGCACCCTCGACATATTTCATGTCGAACTGGGTGACGGGCATGTCGGAGCGCGGGTCGCGATAGAGCGGCACCAGCTGCGCCAGCGGCCGGTCGCCGATCACCACGCCCGCTGCGTGGGTCGAGGAGTGGCGCGGCAGCCCCTCCAACTTCATCGCGAGGTCGAGCAGGCGGCGAACATCGTCCTCGCGCTCGTACATCTGGTGCAGCTCGCTAACGCCATTGATCGCGCGATCGAGTGTCCAGGGATCGGTCGGGTGATTGGGGACGAGCTTGGCGAGGCGGTCGACCTGGCCGTAGCTCATCTGAAGCACGCGGCCGGTGTCCTTCAGCACCGCGCGGGCCTTGAGCTTACCGAAGGTGATGATCTGCGCCACCGTGTCGTGGCCGTATTTGGCCTGGACATAGCGGATCACCTCGCCGCGCCGGGTTTCGCAGAAGTCGATGTCGAAGTCCGGCATCGACACGCGTTCCGGGTTCAGGAATCGCTCGAACAGCAGGCCCAGCCTGATCGGGTCGAGATCGGTGATGGTCAGCGCCCAGGCGACCGCCGAGCCCGCACCCGAACCACGCCCCGGCCCCACCGGAATGTCGTGATCCTTCGCCCATTTGATGAAGTCGGCAACGATCAGGAAGTAGCCTGGAAACCCCATCGCGATGATGATGTCGAGTTCGTAGTCGAGCCGCGTCCAGTAGATCGCGGTCCAGTCCTCCGCCGCTTCCAGCTCCTCCGGCGTCGGTGCAACCTGATCCGGCGCGACATCGCCGTGATGCGGGCGGTCCCAGCCGGGGGTCAGCTCACGCCCCTCCAGCTCGGCGATGCGGCGAAGGCGATGCTTCAGCCCCTCGCACGCGGTCTCGCGCAGCATCCGCGCCTCGCCCTCGCGGTCGCCGGCGAGGCTGGGCAGGATCGGCTTGCGCTTCGGCGCGGCGACGGCACATCGCTGCGCGACGACGAGCGTGTTGGCGATCGCCTCAGGCAAGTCGGCGAAATCGGCCTTCATCACCGGCGCAGGCTTGATCCATGCCTCTGGCGAGGAACGCTTGCGATCCTCCGACATGACGTAGCTCGAATGCGCGATGCAGAGCATGGCGTCGTGCGCGTCGTGGAAATCGGCCTCGGCAAAGCAGCTCGGGTTGGTCGCGACCAGCGGCAGGTCGTTGGCATAGGCGATGTCGATCAGCGCCGCCTCCGCCGCCGTCTCCACCGCATCGCCGCGCCGCGCGAGCTCGATATAGAGCCGGTCGGGGAACAGATGCTGGAGCCGGTCGAGATAGGCCGCCGCCTCGGTCGCCTGCTCCTCCGCCAGCAACCGCGTGAGGCCCCCCTCGCCGCCCGCGGTCAGGCAGAGAAGGCCGTCGGTGCGCCCTTCGAGCGCGTCCAGCGGGACATGCGCGTCGAGTTCGACGGGGCGGCCGAGATGCGCCTCCGACACCAACGCGCAAAGGTTGTCATAGCCGCGCTCGTCCTGCGCGTAGAGCGACAGCCAGTCGAGCGTCGGCGCGCGGCCCTCGATCGTGCCGGGCCGCGCGACGCACAGCATCGTCCCGATGATCGGCTGCACCCCCTCGCCCTTGCATGCGTCGGAGAAGGCCATTGCAGCATAGAGGCCGTTGCGATCGGTCAGCGCGACCGCGGGAAAGCCCAGCTTGCGCGCCTGCTTGGCGATCGCCTTCGGCTCGATCGCGCCGTCGAGCATCGTGTAGCAGGAGAAGACGCGAAGCGGGACGTATTCGGCGTGGGGCATGGGTGCAGGCTAGGCCTTGGAGGCGGCTCGTGAAAGGCGACGGGTCGGGTTATCCACAGCAAACGACCCACCATTCATCGTCATCCCGGACTTGTTCCGGGATCCAATTGGCCGCGCTGCCGACGCTCGCTGCCGGCGAAACGCGGTCGCCAATAACGCCTATCGCGCGCTGCGAGGTGGACCCCGGAACAAGTCCGGGGTGACGACGTGACTAGACCGGCGCGCCGTATAGGTCGTGCTCGTCGGCGTCCTCCACCCGAACGCGGATGATGTCGCCGACCTCGCGGCCCGTCACGTCGCGCAGGAACACCTCGCCATCGATCTCGGGCGCGTCGGCCATCGAGCGGCCGGTCGCCCCGCCCTCCTCGTCCACGGCATCGAGGATCACGTCGATCTCGCGGCCGATCTTGGCCTGGAGCTTGGCGGCGGAAATCGCGGCGGTACGCTCCATGATCCGGGCGTAACGCTCTTCCTTCACCGCCTCGGGCACCGCGCCGTCGAGGTCGTTGGCCGCCGCACCCTCGACCGGCTCGAACCGGAACGCGCCGACGCGGTCGAGCTGCGCCTCGTCCAGCCAGTCGAGCAGATATTCGAAATCCGCGTCGGTCTCGCCGGGGAAGCCGACGACGAAAGTCGAGCGGATGGTGATATCCGGCGCGATCGCGCGCCACGCCTTCAGCCGCTCGAGCACCCTGGCCTCGTTCGCGGGGCGCTTCATCCGCTTCAGCACGTTGGGCGCGGCATGCTGGAACGGAATGTCGAGATAGGGGAGGATCAGCCCCTCGGCCATCAGCGGAATGACCTGATCGACGTGCGGGTACGGGTAAACATAGTGGAGGCGCACCCACGCCCCCAGCTGCCCCAGTTCGCGCGCCAGATCGGTCATGTGCGGGACGACCTCGCGCCCCTTCCACATCCGCGGTTCCTTGCGGATGTCGATGCCGTAGGCGGAGGTGTCCTGGCTGATGACCAGCAGCTCGCGCGTCCCCGCAGCGACCAGCTTCTCCGCCTCGCGCAGGATTGCGTCGGGCCGCCGGCTGACCAAGTCGCCGCGCAGCGACGGGATGATGCAGAAGCTGCACCGATGGTTGCAGCCCTCCGAGATCTTCAGATAGCTGTAATGGCGCGGCGTCAGCTTCAGACCCGCCTCGGGCACCAGGTCGACGAACGGCGACGGGATCGGCGGCGCGGCCGAATGCACCGCCTCGACCACCTGCTCGTATTCGTGCGCGCCGGTGATCGCCAGCACCTGCGGGAAGCGGGTGCGGATCGCCTCGGCTTCCTTGCCCATGCAGCCGGTGACGATGACGCGGCCGTTCTCGGCCAGCGCCTCGCCGATCGCCTCCAGCGATTCTTCCTTGGCGCTGTCGAGGAAGCCGCAGGTGTTCACGAGCACCACGTCGGCGCCGGCATAGTCCGTCGACATCCGATAGCCCTCGGATCGCAATTTGGTCAGGATACGCTCGCTGTCCACCAGGTTCTTGGGACAGCCGAGCGACACCATCCCCACCTTGGGGGAGTCGGGAAGTCGCGTTGCCATGATCGGGCTGGCAGATAAGGGCTTTGGGGCGAAAAAGCGAGAGGCGCTGGCGCGGGGGGCGCACAGCCCCTAGCTTCGCCGGCGATGATCGACCTCAAGGCAACCCTCGCCCCCGATCGCGGCCAGCCCGCGCGCACCATCCATATCGTCGATGCCGGCGGCCACGACGACTGGTTGCGCCAGCAGCCGCCCCGCCACCGCGCCGCCCTCGTGGCGCATCGCTTCAAACCGGTGCCGGGCGCCTTCGCGATCCTGCCGGGCGAAGCGGCGGAGGAATGGTCGGCGGTCGTCGCGGTCAAGGATGCGGGCGAGCTGACGCCATGGTGCCTCGCCCGCGCGGCGGAGGCGCTGCCGGAGGGCGTCTATCGCCTCGACGGGCACGAGCCGGGCGACGCAACGCTCGGCTGGGCGCTCGCGCATTATCGCTTCGACCGATATCGCAAGGAGGAAGTGCCCGGCGTCCGCACGCTGCTGACCGGCGAGCCGGGGCGGATCGAGCCAGTCCTGCGCGAGGCGGCGGCGACGATGCGGGTCCGCGACCTCGTCAACACCGGTGCGGGCGACCTCGGCCCCGCCGAACTGGAGGCCGCGGTGGCGGAGGTCGGGGCGGTGCACAATGCGCGACTGACGGTGACGAAGGGCGCCGATCTCGAGCGCGGCTATCCGATGATCCATACCGTCGGCGCTGCCGCCATTCAGGCGCGCGCGCCGCGGCTGATCGAGCTCGACTGGGGCCGCGACGACGATCCGCGCGTCGCGATCGTCGGCAAGGGCGTGTGCTTCGATACCGGCGGGCTCGACCTCAAGCCCTCGGCCGCGATGCGGCTGATGAAGAAGGACATGGGCGGCGCGGCCCACGCGCTGGCGCTCGCCGAACTCGTCATGGCGGCGCGGCTCCCGGTGCGGCTGCACCTGCTGATACCGGCGGTCGAGAATGCGGTGTCGGGCGCCGCCTTCCGCCCCGGCGACGTGCTCGGCACCCGCAAAGGCCTGACGGTCGAGAACACCAATACCGATGCCGAAGGACGGCTGATCCTGTGCGACGCGCTGACCCGCGCGGTGGAGGAGAAGCCCGGACTGATCCTCGACTATGCGACGCTGACCGGCGCGGCGCGCGTGGCGCTCGGCCCCGACCTGCCGCCCTTGTTCGCCAATGACGAAGGGCTCGCCACCGACCTGCTGGCAGCGGGCGAGCGGACCGGCGATCCCCTTTGGCGGATGCCGCTGTGGGACGGGTATGACGACATGCTCAAGTCCGACATCGCCGATATGATGAACGCGCCCGAGGGCGGCTTTGCCGGCGCGATCACCGCCGCGCTGTTCCTGCGCCGGTTCGTGCCGGCGGCGATCCCCTGGGCGCATCTCGACGTGTTCGCGTGGCGGCCGGCGACGAAGCCCGGCCGGCCGAAGGGCGGCGACGCCTATGGGCTACGCGCGGCGTGGGCGATGCTTCAATCGCGATACGGCGCATGACGCACTGGCTGCTCCGCTACAGCTTCGCGCCCGATTATCTCGAGCGGCGCGGGGCGTTTCGTGCCCAGCATCTGCGCTTCGCCTGGGAAGTCGCCGACGAGGGGACACTGATCCTGGGCGGCGCAGCGGGCGATCCGCCCGACGAGGGTCTGCTGGTCTTCACCACGCGCGCTGCGGCACAGGCGTTCGCGGCGGCGGACCCTTATGTGACGGAGGGGCTGGTGGCCGACTGGACGATCAAGCCCTGGGCGACGGTGGTCGGTGCGCTGGCGGCGACGCCTGTTCGAGCTTAGCCGCGCGGCGCCCAGAGGATGATCGCCGCGCCGATCAGGCAGACGGTTAGGCCGATCAGGTCCGAGCGATCCGGCCGCACGCCCTCCACCGCCCACAGCCACCCGATCGCCGCGGCGATGTAGATCCCGCCATAGGCCGCGAACCCGCGCCCGGCATGCTCCGCCTCGCTCAGCGTCAGCAGCCACGCGAACAGGCATAGCGCAGCGACGCCCGGCGCCAGCCATAGCGCCGACCGCCCCGCCCGCGCCCATGCCCAAAAGGCGAAACAGCCGCCGATCTCCGCCAGCGCCGCCAGCGCATAGACGAAGAGCGTCGGCATCAGCGGATCGCCGCCGCCGCCTCGATGATCGGCACGAACTTCTCGGCGGTCAGGCTGGCGCCGCCGACGAGGGCGCCGTCGACGTGCGGGGCGGACAGGATCGTGCCGGCATTGGCGCCCGTCACCGACCCGCCGTAAAGGATGCGGATGCCGTCCGCGGCCTCGCCCACCATCTGGCGCATCTTGGCGCGGGCGATGGCGTGAATCGCGGCGATCTCTTCGACCGTCGGGGTGCGGCCCGTACCGATCGCCCAGCGCGGTTCGTAGGCGAGCGTGAACCAGTCGGGGCTCGCATCCTCGGGCACCGATTTCTCGATCTGCGCTTGGACGACGCGTTCGGCGCGGCCGGCGTCGCGCTCCGCCTCGGTCTCACCGCAGCAGAGGATCACCGAGAGGCCGTGGCGGCGCGCGGCGGCGGCCTTGGCCCAGGCGTCGTGGCTGGTCTCGTTCTGGTCGGCTCGGCGCTCGCTATGGCCGACGATCACCGTGGTCGCGCCCGCTTCCTTGAGCATCGGGGCGGAGATGCAACCGGTATGCGCACCCGAATCACGCTCGTGCACGTCCTGAGCCCCGATGGCGAGAGCGCCGGCATGTTCCGCCGCCAGCGCGAGCAGCGTGGTGGGCACGCACAGCGCTACATCGACGCCGGGATGCGCAGCGGCGGCGGCGGCGATCGCCTCCACCTCCACGACTGCATCGCGCAGCCCGTGCATCTTCCAGTTTCCCGCCACCAGCTTCCGCCTCGTCATCGCAATCCCCGCATCAATCTGCATTCGTATGCAGCCCGTGCCAGCCCAGGCCCGCGCGCACAAGCTTGTCGCGGGGCGCATCGCCCCCTAAAGCGCGCCATTCCTGCCTTTCAGTGCTTCGCGAAACGAACGGACGCTTCGATGCTCAATTTCTTCCGCCGGGTGGTCAAGTCGAAGTTCGGGGTGATCTTCACGCTCGCGGCGCTGGCGCTCATCGCGATCAGCTTCGGCGTCGCCGACATCAACGGCATGCGCCAGGGCGGCACGGCGTCGGGCACCACCCTGATCGAGGTTGCGGGCGACGGGGTGAGCGAGATCGACCTGCGCCAGCGCACGCGCCTCGCACTCGATGCGGTCCGCGCCGAGCAGCAGGGTCTCGACATGGCCGGGTTCCTCAACGCCGGCGGGTTCGAAAGCGTGGTCGCGCGGGTCGAGAACGGCCTCGTCCTCGAACAATTTGCGCAAAAGAGCGGCATGGTCGCGTCGAAGGCGCTGGTCGACGGCCAGATCGCCAGCATCCCCGCCTTCCAGGGCTTCGACGGCAAGTTCAGCCAGACCAATTTCGAACGCGCGCTCGCCCAGCGCCAGATCACGCCGGAACAGCTGCGCACCGACATCGCGCGCGAAACCTATGCCCAGTGGTTGCTGACGCCGACGATCGGCGCGGGCCAGGTCGGCGACCAGCTTGCCCTGCCCTATGCCAACCTCCTGCTGGAGCGTCGCAAGGGCCAGATCGCGCTGATCCCGGCGGTGGTGAACGCGTCGGCGAACCCGACCGACCAGCAGCTTTCAAGCTTCTACGGCAACAACCGCGCACGCTACATGATCCCCGAGCGGCGCGTCGTCCGCTATGCGATCGTGACGCCCGACGCCTATGCCGCGCGCGTGCAGGTGACCGACGCCGACCTTCAGGCGGCGTACAAGGCGGCGGGCGACAAATACGCGCCCTCGGCCACGCGCACGCTGGAGCAGGTGATCGTGCTCGACCAGGCGCTGGCGACGAAGATCGCTGGCCAGGTGAAGGGCGGCACCGCCGTCGCCGCCGCCGCGCGCGCCGCCGGGCTGGAGGCGACGACCGCTACCAACGTCAAGCAGTCTGCCTTCGCGACGCAGACGTCGGCCGACATCGCCAAGGCGGCGTTCGCCGCGCCCGAAGGCGGCGTCGTCGGCCCCGTCCGCTCGCCGCTCGGCTTCCACATCGTCAAGGTCGCTGGGATCAGCCAATCGGCGGGCAAGCCGCTGGCCGCCGTGCGCGACGAGCTGACCGCCGAAGTCCGCAAGAAGAAGGAGCTTCAGGCGATCGCCGATGCGCAGCAGAAGCTGGACGGCGGCATCGCCGACGGCGCGACCTTCGACGAGCTGATCGCCGACCAGAAGCTGTCGGCGCAGACCACTCCGGCGCTGACCGCCCAGGGCCTGAACCCCGACGCCCCGACGCAGGCGCCCGACCCGCGCATCGCGACCGTAATGCAGGCCGGTTTCGCCGCGCAGGAAGGCGATGCGCCGCAGATCGTGCCGATCGGCCAGGACGGCACCTTCGCGATCGTCGCGCTGGGCCGCACGGTGCCCGCCGCTGCCCGCCCGCTCCAGTCGATCCGCGAGACGGTGGTGCAGGACTGGCGCCGCCAGCAGGCCAAGCTTGCCGCACGCCGCGTCGCCGATGCCGTCGTCGCCAATGTCGGGCGCGGCACCGCGCTTCAGCAGGCGCTGGGTGCGGCGGGGGTCACCGGCGGGCCGGGCATCCAGACGATCGACGTGTCGCGCGCCGAGCTCGCTGCGCGCCGCGTCCAGCTGCCGCCGCCGGTCGCGCTAATGTTCAACCTGAAGCAGGGCGGCGCCAAGCTGATCGAGGCGCCGAACAACGGCGGCTGGTTCGTCGTGACCGTCACCGGCATCACCCCCGGCGACGCGCGCAAGGCGCCGGGCGCGATCCAGTCGACGCGGCAGGGCCTCGGCTCGGTCATCGGCCGCGAATATGCCGAGCAGTTCACCAACGCCGCCAAGAAGCAGCTCGGCGCGACGCGCAACGCCGCCGGCCTCGCCAAGCTGAAGGCCGACCTCGCCGGTACGGGCGCGGTCGCCGAGTGATCGAGGGAGTCGACGCCGCCCGCGCCGCGCTTGCCGCCGGGCGACCGGCGCTCGTCTGGCGGCGCCAGCTTGCCGACACCGAAACGCCCGTCGCTGCCGCGCTCAAGCTGATCGAGCCGGGCCGCGGCGACTTCCTCCTCGAATCGGTGGAGGGCGGCGCGGTGCGCGGGCGGCACAGCCTGATCGGCCTCGCCCCCGACCTCGTGTTCCGCGCCGTGGGTGCGGACGCCGAGATCAATCGCCAATGGCTCACCGACCGGGACGCGTTCGTCGCATGCGAGTCCGACAGCCTCGCTGCGCTCCGAGCGCTGGTCGAGGATTGCCGCGCCGACGTGCCCGCGGCCCTGCCCCGCGCGCTCGCCTGTCTCGTCGGCTATTTCGGCTACGAAACGATCGGGCTGGTCGAGAAGCTGCCCGCGCCCAAGGCGCGCGCGCTCGACATCCCCGACATGCTGTTTGTGCGGCCGAGCGTACTGCTGGTCTTCGACCGGCTGGCCGACGCGCTGTTCATCGTCGCCCCCGCCTGGCCCGAGCATGGCGGTCAGGCCGTCGATCGCGCGTGCGAGGCGATCGAGGCGACTGCCGCCCGCCTCGCCGCCGCGCCGCTCCCCGCCCCTGCCCGCAGCGAGGCCGAGCCGCCCGCCTTCACCCCCGTTCTCGAACCCGGCCGCTATGGCGAGATGGTGGCGGCGGCGAAGGAATATATCGCCGCGGGCGACATCTTTCAGGTCGTGCTCGCCCAGCGCTTCACCGCGCCGTTCGCGCTGCCGCCGATCGAACTCTATCGCGCACTGCGCCGGATCAATCCGTCGCCCTTCCTCTACCACCTCGATCTGCCGGGCTTCTCGCTGACGGGATCGAGCCCCGAGATCCTCGTGCGCGTGCGCGATGGCGAAGTGACGATCCGCCCGATCGCCGGCACGCGCCCCCGCGGCGCGACGGCCGAGGCTGACGCCGCGAACCGCGAAAGCCTGCTCGCCGATCCCAAGGAGCGCGCCGAACATCTGATGCTCCTCGACCTCGGCCGGAACGATGTGGGCCGGGTGGCGACCGCGGGCAGCGTGCGCGTGACCGACAGCTACACGGTCGAACTCTACAGCCACGTCATGCACATCGTCTCGAACGTGGTGGGCCGGCTGCACCCCGACCGCGATGCGATCGACGCCTTGTTCGCGGGCTTCCCCGCAGGCACCGTCAGCGGCGCGCCCAAGGTCCGCGCCTGCCAGATCATCGGCGAACTCGAGCCCGAGGCGCGCGGGGCCTATGCGGGCGGCGTCGGCTATTTTTCGCCCGACGGGTCGATGGATTCCTGCATCGTCCTGCGCACCGGTATCGTGAAGGACGGCGTCATGCACGTCCAGGCTGGCGCCGGCATCGTCGCCGACAGCGACCCCGCCTACGAGCAGCGCGAGTGCGAGGCCAAGGCCGGCGCGCTGCTCGCCGCCGCAAGAGAAGCGGTCGCTCGGGCGGGCGAAGGGCAGTACGGCCAGTAGCCGATCGTCATCCCGGATACGGTTCGGGATGACGGTACGGAAATCACGGCACCTTCGCCGCTTCTGCCCGCTGGGCGCGGCGCCATTCGAACCACTGGTCGATCATCTGCTGGTTGCAGCCCGTCTGGCCGCCGGTGCCCACCGGCGAACAACTGTTGGGCAGGCCGGCCCGGTTCGCGTCCATCATCGTCTGCGCGCGATTGGTCCAGGACTGGTTGCCCGCGACCACCGGCGGGTCGCGGAATTCCTTGGGGATGCGGTACTGCTCCTTGGGGTCGATCCGGCCGCAGACGACGATCTCGTCGCCCTGCGCCACGGGGCATTTCTCGCCCTGTTTCAGCTGGATATTACGGATGCGCTGCGGCGTGCCCGAGCGTGCGCCCTGTGATGCCTCCTGCGCCAGCGACGGCGCGGCGGTCGCGAGCAGGATCAGGCCCAGGGTCAAGCGGCGCATGGCAATTCTCCGGCAGTTCGTCCGTCCATCCGCGCGCCAAGCTTGCGCACGGCTGAACGAGGGCTAGATGGGGTGCGATATGCTCCTCGTCATCGACAATTACGACAGCTTCACCTGGAACCTCGTCCATTATCTTATGGACCTGGGGGTCGAGGTGCGGGTCGAGCGCAACGACGCCATGACCGCGCGCGACGCGATCGAGACGAACGCGCAGGCGTTCCTGATCTCGCCCGGCCCGTGCACCCCGAACGAGGCGGGGATCAGCCTCGACCTCGTTGCCGCGTGCGCCGAGTTGCGCAAGCCGCTGCTCGGCGTCTGCCTCGGCCATCAGGCGATCGGCCAGCATTTCGGCGGGCGCGTCGTGCGCGGCGGGCTGATGCACGGCAAGACGTGCCCGGTCGAGCATGACGGTACGGGGCTGTTCGCCGGCCTCCCCTCGCCCTTCACGGCGACGCGCTATCACTCACTGATCGTCACCGACGTGCCCGAAGCGTTAGTGGTCAACGCGACCGCATCCGACGCCAGCGTCATGGGCTTCCGCCACCGCGAGCTGCCGATCCACGGCGTCCAGTTCCACCCCGAAAGCATCGCGACCGAGCACGGCCATGCGATGCTCGCCAATTTCCTGCGCGACGCCGGTCTGGCTGCGACGATGCCTGCGCATCTCCCCAGCGGCCTCGCGGCATGACCGTCACGGCCATGCTGCCCGATCCGGCGACACCGCTGTCGCACGACAGTGCTGCTCGCGCGTTCGCCGACATTCTCGACGGCCGCGCCGACGATGCGGCGATCGAGGCGTTCCTGATCGGCCTCACCGAGCGCGGCGAAACCTCGATCGAGATCGCCGCGGCGGCACGTGCTCTTCGCGAGCGGATGATCGGTCTCGACGCGCCCGACAATGCGATCGACGTGTGCGGCACGGGCGGCGATGGCCACCATACGCTCAACGTCTCGACCGCTGTCGCGATCGTCGTCGCGGGTTGCGGGGTGCCCGTTGCCAAGCACGGCAACCGCGCCGCCTCGTCCAAGGCGGGGGCCGCCGACACGCTCGAGGCGCTGGGCCTCGACCTCGACGCCGCGACCGCGAGTGCGGAGGCGACGCTGAACGAGCTCGGCATCGCCTTCCTGTTCGCGGCCAACCACCACCCGTCGCTCGCGCGGCTCGCGCCGCTGCGCCGGCGGATCGGGCGGCGGACGATCTTCAACCTGATGGGGCCGCTCGCCAATCCGGCGCGGGTTGAGCGCCAGCTTGTCGGCATCGCCCGCCCCGATTACGTCCCCGTCTATGCCGAGGCGCTGGACCTCCTTGGCGCACAGGCCGCTGCGGTTGTGTCGGGTGAGGATGCGCTCGACGAGCTTTCCTGCGCCGGCCCCAGCGTTGCGGCGAACGTCGGCAGCGCGGCTTTACCGCAAGCGATCGTGCCCGAGGATGCCGGCCTGCCCCGCCACCCGCTGGCCAAGATCCGCGGCGGCGAGGCGGTCGAGAATGCCGAGGCATTGAAGGATCTGCTTGCGGGCGGTGCGGGTGCGTACCGCGACGCGGTGCTGCTGAACGCCGCCGCCGCGCTGATCGTCGCGGGCCGGGTGGAAACGCTCGCCGATGGTGCGGCGCAGGCGGCGGAGGCGATCGACAGCGCCCGCGCCGCCGCGCTGCTTCGCCGCTGGATCGACCGCGTATGACCAACATGCTGACCGCGATCATCGATCGCAAATATGACGAGGTTGCCGAGCGTCGGGCAAAGGCCAGCCTCGCCGACCTCGACGCGCGCGCCGCGCTCCAATCCGCGCCCCGCGGGTTCAAGGCGGCGCTGGACGCGCGTGCCGCTTCCGGCCGCCACGCGCTGATCGCCGAGGTGAAGAAGGCCAGCCCGTCCAAGGGGCTGATCCGCGCCGATTTCGACCCGCCCGCCATCGCCCGCGCCTATGCCGCGGGCGGCGCAA
>CAJYLT010000013.1 GCA_913775795.1 uncultured Sphingomonas sp.
GCCGGGCTCAACCCGCGCGGTCGAGCGTCATGATCGCCGCCGCGCGCTCGGGCTCGGTCGAGGCGCGCACAACGCGGTTCCGTCCCTGCGCCTTCGCGCCGTAAAGCGCGGCGTCGGCACGCGCGAGCACCGGCTCGATCGCCATGCCCGGTGCGCGCGTCGCGACGCCTCCGCTGACGGTGAAGGCGATCCCGGCACCCCCCGCCCGTTCGGCCGCATGGCGGATGCGCTCGGCCAGTCGCCACCCGCTGTCGAGGGTGATGCCCGGCACCATCACGGCGAACTCCTCGCCGCCCATCCGCGCCGCGACCGCGCCCGGCGGCAGGTGCGCGCGCAGGATCGCGCCGAAGCCGGCGATCACCCGGTCCCCCTCGGCATGGCCGAAGCGGTCGTTGATCGCCTTGAACGCATCCAGATCGAACAGGATGGCCTGCACCGGCATCCCGTCCCGGTCGGCATCGGCCAGGATCGGGGCCAGCCGTGCGAACAGGCCGCGCCGATTATCGAGGCCCGTCAGAGGATCGCTGTTCGCCTCGCTGCGCGAGCGCAGCACCGACGCCTCGTGCACCAGAAGCAGCAGGATCAGCCCGACCGAGGTGAGCAGAAGGCCGGTCGCCGCCTGCGACAGCACTGCATAGTTGCTCGCGGCATAGTCGCGCGCGGTGGTGCCCGATCCGAGCCACGTCGAGGCAACCGCCTTGATCGGGAAATGAAGCGCGACCAGTGCGAAGTCGATCGCCAGCGCGGTCGTCAACAGCCGCCGCGGCCGTGAGCGCGACGCGGCCCAGGCGGCCGCGAACAACGCCAGCGCGAACGGCATCTGATAGGCGAGCTCATAGGGCAGCCAGTCGCGCTGGCCGCCATGGATCATGATGCGGATCGCGACCCCGCCGACGAACAGGCCGATCAGCAATCGCCGCGGGCTGCGCTCGCCATGAAAGGTCGCAACGCTGTGCGCCGTGAACACCATCGAGGCGAGAAATGCCGCATAGCCGACGATCGAGAAGAAGCCCGGTAGATCGGTATAGCGGACGAGCAACTCGCAGATCGGCGTCAGCATGCCGATCAGATAGGCGGCGGCGAACCGCCGCGCGTGGCGCTGTCCCGGGTCGGTGATCGCGATCGCCGCGAAACTGAGCGCGAACAACAGCGCCACGCCGACATTCGCCGCCAGTCCGTATCCGCCCGCTTCCATGCACCACCCCGTCGATCGCTTGGCGCATGATCTAGCCGACAGACGCTCCCGAAGCGTTAATCCTCAGCGCAGACTGACCCAGGTCGGTGCATGGTCACTCGCCTTCTCTCGACCGCGATAATCCTTATCGACGCCGGCATCGGCAAGGCGATCGGCCGCGGTCGGGCTGAGCAGCAGATGGTCGATGCGGAACCCGGCATCGCGCTGCCACGCGCCCGCCTGATAGTCCCAGAAGGTCCAGACGCCGCCCCTGGGATAGCGGGTGCGCAGCGCATCGGTCCAACCCTGTGCCAGCAACCGGCGATAGCCCTGCCGCGATTTGGGCTGCATCAGCGCGTCGCTCTCCATCGCCCGGACCGAGAAGGTGTCGTCGTCATTGGGGATGACGTTATAGTCGCCCGCGAGCACGACGGGCCTTTCCTCCGCCAGCAGGTCGAGGGCATGCGCCGACAACCGCTCGATCCAGCGCAACTTGTAGTCGAACTTCGGGCCGGGCACCGGATTGCCGTTGGGCAGATAGATCGAGGCGACGACGCCGCCGTTTACCTCGGCCTCTATATAGCGGCTGTGCTCGTCCTCCGGCTCACCGTCGAGGCCGCGCTTGCGCTCGATCGGGTCGGCGCCCCTGGCGAGGATGGCGACGCCGTTGAACCCCTTCTGCCCGTGCCAGACCGCACCGTACCCGGCGGCGCGGATATCGGCCTCGGGAAAGGTCTCGTCGCTCGACTTCAATTCCTGAAGGCACACGACGTCGGGCGCCTGCTCCTCGAGATATTCGAGGAGGCGGGGGAGCCGCGCCTTGATGCCGTTGACGTTGTAGCTGACGATCTTCACGCGCGCGTCAGACCGAGAAGCTGGTGCCACAGCCGCAGCCCGATGCCGCCTGCGGATTGGTCACGCGGAACGCCGCGCCGCCAAGCGATTCGACGAAATCGACCTCGGCCCCGCGGACGAGATCGAGGCTGACCGAATCGACCACCAGCCGGACGCCCGCCGTCTCGGCCACGCTGTCGTCACCCTCGATCGTGTCGGCAAGGCCGAAGCGGTACTGGAAGCCCGAGCAGCCGCCCCCCTCGACCGAAAGCCTCAGGATCGCGGGCTTTTTCTGGCGCTCGGCTATCGCGGCGACGCGAGCGGCGGCGGACGCGCTGAGCGCGATCTCGGGCTGGGTGGCGGTTTCGGTCATGGGGGTGGAGATAAGGGAAGTGGGGGTCGCCATCAATGGACGACCCCTCTCCTCCCCTACCTCTGAAAACTCGTCGGGCGGCTTACTTGGCCGGGCCACCCATCGCGCCGCGCTGGCGCAGCGCCTTATCCTGCGCGCCTAGCAGAACGTCGGCGGTCTGCATATAGGGAAGCGGATTGACGGGGCGGCCGTCGATCCGGACCTCGTAATGCAGGTGGCTACCGGTCGAACGCCCGGTCGAGCCCATCAGGCCGATCAGCTGGCCGCGCTTCACACGGACATTGTCGCCGATCATGATCCGGCTGAGATGGCCGTAGCGCGTCTCGATACCCTTGCCGTGATTGATCTCGACCAGATTGCCATAGGCACCCGCCCGCTCGGCGCGGCGGACGACGCCGTCGGCGGTGGCATAGACCGGCGTGCCGATCGGGCCGGGAATGTCGACGCCCGCGTGCATCGCCGCGGTGCCGCGGAACGGGTCGGAGCGGACGCCGAAGCTCGACGTCAGCGAGATATTGTCGACGGGCTGAAGCGACGGGATCGAGATCACCGCCTGCTCGAGCGTGTCGAGCTTCTTCCAGCTCTGGAACAGCGAGCGGAACTGCGCGTCGGCGTTCACCTCGGCGGCGGCGGCGGCACCTTCCTTGCTGTCGAGCGGCAGGAAGGGGCCGCCCATGCCCGCGCGGGCAAGGACGCGCTCGGGCTTCACGCCCAGCTTCCTGAGTTGGCGGGCAGTGGCGACGACGCGGGCGTCGGTCGCCTCACGCGCGGCCATCGCGAACTCGACCTGGCGCGCCTCGATCTTGTTGAGCGGGGCGAGGATCTGCGCGGCGGCGGCCTCGGCCTTGGCGCGGGGCGCCTCGGCCAGATCGGCGAGCTCGTCGGGGCTACCCTTGCCGCTCAGCACCGCGGCGATCAGCGTCTGGCGCTTCTCGACGCGGGCGGCGTGGACCTTGGCGGCTTCGCGAACGGCGGCGACGTCGGCGCGCATCTTGGCGACCTCGGCCTGCATCGCCTCGACCTTGCCGGTGGGGGCGGTGGTCGCCTGCACCGCGCCATAGCCGGTCAGCGACAGCGTCATCGCCGCCGCGCCGACCGTCAGCATCTGCTGGACCGGGGTGATCGACACGCGGCGCGCCTTGCGGCCGTCGTGGATCAGGAACTGGCGGGTACGAAGGAAAGAAGCCTTTTGCGCGGTCGGTTCGTTCATATCGCTCGACAGATCAGACATATGGCGCTTGCGACCCAAACACGCGCGGCCGCGGGCACGATTGCCCCGCCGCTGATGATTGTCCCGTCGCAGCCCCACCCGCGTGTCGTGACGTCAGGCTGTGTGTCCGGTAACATTCATGTCAGCAAGGGGGCCGTAGAAATCGCGCGTCAAACCGGCAGCGGCGCGCGCCGAATCGTTGAACGGTGGCTTAATGATCCCCCTAAAGTATGAGGAGACGAGGGCCTGCCACGTGCTTGCGGGGTCGAGCGAATCCCGGATGCAGGCCCATCCGTACCAGCGCGTCCCCGCCGCGACGTGGCGGACTTCGTCGGCCAGGATGCGGCGCAGGATCCGCACCGTCGGCTTGTCGTCGGCGCTGGCGAACCGATCGATCGTCTGCGGCGTGACGTCGAGGCCGCGGGCCTCCAGCACCATCGGCACCACCGCCAGCCGTGCCATCGCGTCGTGGCGGGTCGCGAACGCCGCTTCCCACAGGCCGTCATGCGCCGGCATCGCGCCATAGAAGCTGCCGAGCCGGTTCAGCCGCCGCTCGACCAGCGCGAAATGCATCGCCTCGTCGGCGCCGACCGCCATCCAGTCGTCGGTGAAGCCGCGCGGGAATTCGGCACCGAACCGCCCCACCGCGTCGAAGGCAAGGTCGATCGCGACGAACTCGATATGCGCAAGCGAATGGATGAGCGCGATCCGCCCCCGCTCCGATCCGCCGCGGCCGCGCTTGGGCATCCGGTTGGGGGGCAGCAATTCGGGCACCGCCGGCCGCGCGGGGCGATCGGGCATCGCCACGTCGAAACGAAAGTCGAGCCGCCCCAGCCGCCAGTCGCGCGCCGCCGCCCGCGCCGCCTTCACCTTGGCGCGCGGATCGGCCGCGGTCAGGACGGCATGGACGGCCTCGCCGACACTCCGGTTCACAGCGCCTTCGCGGCCTCCAGCACATCGGCGACGTGACCGGGCACCTTTACCTTGTGCCAGGCACGGACGAGCTTGCCGTCCTTGCCGAACAGGAAGGTTGCGCGCTCGATGCCCATATACTTCTTCCCGTACATCGACTTTTCGGTCCACGTCCCGAACGCCTCGCACACGCTGTCGTCGGCATCGGTCGCGAGCGGCACGGTGAGGTCGTATTTCGCCGCGAACTTCTGATGCTTGGCGGGCGAATCCTTGGAGATGCCGAGCACGGTGACGCCCGTCGCCTCGAACTCGGGCATTGCGGCGGAGAAGTCCTTGGCCTCGTTCGTGCAGCCGGACGTGTCGTCCTTGGGATAGAAATAGACGACCAGCGGCGCGCCGAAATCGGCGAGCGACCGTTCGGCGCCATCGGCCATCGTCACTTTCACCGCGGGGATCGCATCACTTTCGCCGAGCGCCATCATTCGTCTCCCTGAACCTCGTCCCAGGCCGCGCGCACCGTCTGCCGGACGGCATCCAGCGCGGCGACCACCGCATCCCAATCGGCAAGACCGAGCGCGCGGGCAATCAGGGCCTTGGTCGGGGGCGCCGGTTCCTGCGCATCGGGCGCGACCAGCCGCAGCGTGACGATGAGGCGGGTGAGCAGTTCGAGCGCGACGGCGAGATCGTCGGACACCCGCCCCTCCCCCGCCAGCACGCGGATCGCCGCCGCAAGATCGGGCGAGAAGCCCGTCCGGTGGATGAGCTGGCGGACATGCACCGCGAATTCGAGGTCGACGAGCCCGCCGTCCAGCAGCTTGGCATCGAGCGGCCCCTGCGCCGGCTTGTGCGCGCGCATCTCCGCCCGCATTGCCGCGGCATCGGCGGCGATGTCGCGCTCGGGCCGCGCGCCGTTCAGCACCGCGTCGACGATCGCTTGCGTTGCCGCGCGCGCTTCGCCCGACCCGAAGACGGGCCGGGCGCGGGTGAGCGCCATATGCTCCCACGTCCACGCGCTTTCGGTCTGATAGCGGCGAAATCCCTCGAGCGAGACGACCAGCGGCCCCTGGTTGCCCGACGGTCGCAGCCGTGTGTCGACCGGATAGAGCGGGCCGGACGCAGTCGGCACCGACAGCGCCGCCGTCACCCGCTGCGCCAGCCGGTTGTAGTAATGTACCGCGCCCAGCGGTCGCTTGCCGTCGCTCTCGGCCGCATGATCGCCGGTGAACAGATAGACGAGGTCGAGGTCGCTGGCATGGGTGAGCGCCCCGCCCCCAAGCCGCCCGAGCGCGAGGATCACCAGTTCGCTGTCCGGCACGCGGCCATGCGCGCGCTCGAACTCCTCGGTCGCCGCTGCCGCCAGCGTCTCGATCGCCGCTTCGGCCAGCCGCGAATAGCCGCGCGCGACCTCCAGGGGATCACGCGCGCCCGCGACGATCTGCACGCCGAGCGCGAACCGCGTCTCCGCCACCACGCGGCGCACATGGTCGAGCCGCTGCTCGTAATCGACCCGCCCGGCGCGCATCGCCGCAACCAGATCGGCCACCTCGCCCACCGGCTCAAGCGCGCTGGCGTCGATCAGCCCGTCAAGCAGCTCCACCCGCCGCCCCAGCGCATCGGCCAGCGTCGGCGCCAGCGCCAGCACCGTCGCCAGCAACCTCGCCAGCTGCGGCCGCGCGTCGATCAGGCGAAAGAAATTGATCGCGCTCGGCAGCTTGCCCAGCATCCGGTCGAGCCGCAGCAGCGCCGCATCGGGATCGGGCGCCTCCCCCAGCGCGGCGATCAGGCCGGGCAGCACATCCTCCAGCGCCGCACGCGCCGGTGCAGAGCGAAGCGCGGGATAGCCGCCCGACCGCCACTCCGCCACGCGCCGCACCGCGCTCGGCCCATCGGCGAACCCGGCCGTCGTCAGCCGCTCGGCCAGCGCGGCTTGCGCATCGGGCAGCCGGTCCAACGCCTCCGGCTCCAGCGCGTCATAAATGCGGCCGACCGCTTCGATATGCGGGCGCAGGTCAGCGAGCAGCGCCGCGCCGTCCGCCAGCCCGTCGAGCCGCGCGACGCGATCGAGCGACTCGCTGGCGGGCAGCGTGTGCGTCTGGCGATCGTCGATCATCTGGACGCGGTGCTCGACCGTCCGCAGCCGGCGATAGGCGTCGGCCAGCACTCGCGCATCGTCCGCCGCGATCCGCCCCGCCGCGCCCAGCGCCGCCAGCGCGTCGAGCGTCGCGGGCGCCCTGAGCGCCGGGTCGCGCCCGCCGTGGATCAGCTGATGAATCTGCGCGAAGAACTCGATCTCGCGGATGCCGCCGCGCCCGCGCTTCAGGTCATAGCCGGCGCCGAACGCCTGCCCCTGCGCATGATGGTCGCGAATGCGCGCGGTAATGCCGCGGATCTCGGCGATCGCGCCGAAGTCGAGGCTGCGCCGCCAGACGAACGGCGCGATCGCCGCCAGAAACTGCTCGCCGAGCACCACGTCACCGGCACAGGCGCGCGCGCGGATGAAGGCCGCCCGCTCCCACGGCAGCGCGGCGGACTCGTAATAACCGATCGCCGCTTCGACCGGCAGCGCGATCGGCGTCACCTCGCTCGACGGGCGCAGCCGCAGGTCGACGCGCAGGACATAGCCGTCGCCATCGCGCGCCTGGAGCAGTTCGACCACGCGCTTGCCGATCCGCACCGCCGCTTCCTGCGGCTCCTCACGCGGGCGGGTGGGCAGCGTCTGGGGATCGAACAGCAGGATGGGATCGATGTCGGAGGAATAGTTGAGCTCGCCGCTCCCCTGCTTACCGAGTGCGATCGCGGTGAAGCCGGTGGGACCGGCGCCCGGCGTCCGCTCCTCGATCGCCGCGCGGATGGCGATGTCGAGCGCGCGGTCGGCAAAGGCGGTCAGCACGGCCACCACCTTTTCAAGCGCCCACGCGCCCGACAGGTCCGCCAGTGCCGCGAGCAGCGCGAGCCGCCAGCGCGCTCGCCGGAGCCTTGCAGCCACCGGCTGATCGCCCAGCCCGTCGAACGCCGCCGCCAGCGGATCGGCAAGCAGCGCCGCCGCATTCGCCGCCGTCCCCGGCTCACGCTGCGCAGCGAGGCGCAGGAAGGGCGATTCCGCGCACGCGCGCCCGAGCGCTGCCGCCATCGTCTCGGGGTCGACCGTCGCCATCATGTCACAAGTCTCGGGAAGCGGCCAAATGACGGTATTGTCAAGAAACGTTCGGGCTTGATCCGCGTTATAGCCTCATGACCAAGCATCCTCCCCTCGATCGCGATGCGGCAAAGCGCGTGCAGGTATCGCGGCCATGCGCCAGCGATCGCCTGACCGGCGCCCTTCGCGGCGCCTATGGGCGGGACACGGGGTTGCCAGAGGACATGATCGGGTTGCTTCGGGAGCTCGATAGAAAAACCGCGCGGCACTGAACGTACCGCGCGGTTATTTGTAATCTGCCGATAATCTTTAAGGTTAGTGCAGACCGCGATCCCGGCTGAGCTCGTCGACCTCGCCCATGATCGTATCAAGTGCGCTCTTGTCGCCATGGTCGTGCAGCGCCCGGCTGGGCAGCGCACCGTCGGTCAACAGATTCTCCAGCGCGACGCGGCCCCGGGCCACGCGGCTCTTGATCGTCCCGACCGCGACCTGACAGATTTCGGCCGCCTCCTCATAAGCAAACCCGCCCGCCCCAACGAGGATCAGCGCCTCGCGCTGCGGTCGCGGCAAATGCAGCAGCGCGCGCTGCATGTCGGTCAGCTCGACATGACGATCCTGGCTGGCTGGCGCGGCAAGCAGCCGGTCGGCGACCAGATCGTCCCACTCGCCCTTGAACCGTGCGCGGCGCATCTGGCTGAGATAGAGGTTGCGCAGGATGATGAAGGTCCAGGCACGCATGTTCGTGCCCGCTTGGAACCGCTTGCGTGCGGCCCACGCCTTGAGCAGCGTTTCCTGCACCAGATCGTCGGCGGTATCGCGGCTGCCCGACAGCGAGCGGCCGAACGCGCGAAGGTGCGGGATGACCTGGGTAAGCTGTGCCTTGAACTCGGGGTCCGAGAGCGAGACATGCTCGCGCTCGGGCATTTCGCCGCCCGGCTGTTGTTCGTCAGACTGGGACATGCAGCTCCGATCGGATGGGCCCTGCGGTACGCGGCCACGGTCTGGAACATAAGGGGTGGGGGCGGGAATGACCATCCCCGCCGCGTCATCGGAAGCGGACAATTGGGTCAGGCCAGGACGAGATACGCAAAGATCGCGATCACCAGCGCGAGCGAAATCGGCAGGATGTAGCGCGTCATATGGGGGGTCGCACCGGCGCGAGCGCGGTCGGTGTCGATATGAATCTGCTCGTTCGGATCAGCCATATCGCTTCAACCCCCCAAGTTCGTTTTGGCTCCGTATCCTTTTGAGGCGGAGCGGTTTACGCGCCGGCCGGAACCGTCGACTGGTCGAAGAACAGCGCCTGGCTGATCGCCGCCTTCACCGTCGACCGCTGGAACGGCTTGGTGATGAGGAAGGTGGGCTCGGGCCGCTCGCCGGTCAGCAACCGCTCGGGGAAGGCGGTGATGAAGATCACCGGCACGTTGAACTGCGCCAGAATGTCCTTGACCGCATCGATGCCCGAGCTGTCGTCGGCCAGCTGGATGTCGGCGAGGACGAGGCCCGGGCGATCCTCCATCGCCAGGGCGACCGCCTCGTCGCGGGTCACGGCGACGCCGGTGACTTCGTGGCCCAGGTCGCGGACGATCGTCTCGAGGTCCATGGCGATGATCGGCTCGTCCTCGATCACCAGCACGCGGGCGCGCGTCTGCTGCTCGATCTCGGCCAGCGCGTCGGCGACCAGCGCGTCGACCTCGGCGGTGTCGACGTCGATCAGATAGGCCGTGTCCTCGACGGTAAAGCCCTCCATCGCGGTCAGCAGCAGCGCCTGGCGCGACAACGGCGCGATGCGGGCGAGGCGGGCGCGGGCGATCGCTTCCTGATCGCTGCCGCCGGCATGATCGGCCTCATGGTCGTCGATCTGGCTCGATCCCCAGATCGCCTGGAACGTGCGATAGAGGCCAAGGCGCGGATCGACGTCGCGCGGGAATTCCTCCGGCGCCGCGACGATCGCCTCGAGCGTCGCGCGGACATAGCGGTCCCCCTCGGCCTGGCTGCCGGTCAGTGCCCGGCCATAGCGGCGGAGAAACGGAAGATGCGGGGCAAGCTGCTGTCCAAGCGACATGGTAATTCTAGTCTCCTCCACCGCCCACCGGGAGCGGGCGGGCCAATCAGATGTGGTGAGGCCGCGGACGGGCAAAATCCCCCCCTCCCCGGAAAAGCCACAAGCCACGGAACCATCGAACGTCTTTTTAGTTTCATCGCACCGAACGCGCATAGGTTGCGCGAGAAGCGAAGCGCTGCAAAGGGCCTCGCCGAACAGTGTCGTACCCGTCGTCCGGAAACCGGGGGATGGCGGGCTGCAGGGGGAAGTCGTGGGTTCTGACAATCATCCGCCGAAGCCGCCAAGGACCCCGCCAGCGCCCGCGAACAAGAATGTCGGCGATGCGCTGCGCGCCGTCTATCGCGAGGCGGTGGAGGAAACGGTGCCGGACGACTTGCTCGACCTGCTGAAGAAGCTCGATTGAGCGCGCGCGCCCGGCGCGCCGTCCATCCGTCGCGAAAGCCAGAATGACCATGGCGTTCGCACCGCATTGCTTTAGCGTCGGTTCACGATGACCGCGCCCGATACCGCATCCGAACCGGACCTGCCGCCCGAGGTCGAACCGCGCCGCTGGCTGTCCGAGCTGCCGACCGGAGCGCGCGTATTTTTGATCCTCGGCGGCGCGTTGCTGCCGCTCGCGCTGCTCGCCTTCCTCGCCACCGTCCAGACGACGCGCATCGCCGATGTCGAAGTGCGCGCGCAGCTTCGCGTCGCGCTGGCTGAGAGCAATCGCTCGATCGGCGCCGAACTCCTCGGCGACATGGCGGCGTTGCGGACGAGCGTGATCGCGCTCGCGGCCGATCCCGGCAACGACGCGACCTGCGCCCGCGCGCGCGGCATCTTCGCGCAGCAATATGCCGCCGGCCTGCGCTTCGCGATCCGCGACCGCGGCGACCGGCTCCTCTGCGGCGAGGCGCTGCCCGCCGATCGCGCGATCGCCGGCGAGCGTCTCGATGCCGGCCGGATCGCCGCGCGGGTCGTCGCCGACGGCGTTGTCCTTGCCGTCGCCGATCCGCGCTCGGGCGTCGTCGGCACTGCCTTCTTTCCCGCCGGCTTCCTCGGCCCGATCGCCCAGCCGAGCGGGCTTCTGGCCGACAAGGGTATCGCGCTGCGCGACGACGACGCCTCGCTGACGCTGGCCGACCTGCCCGATGCCGGCCCCTTCGCGCGGACCGAAAGCGCAGCGACGCCGATCGGCATCGACGGCCTGGTCGTCGAGATGGCGATGCGCGGTGCACCGATCACTTCGCCGCTGCTCGTCGCGATGCTGATCCCGTTCCTCATGTGGATCGGTGCCGCCGCCATCGCTTGGTTCGTCGTCGATCGCCTGCTGATCCGGCCGCTCAGGCGCCTGCGGGCGAGTGTCGGCGCCTATGCACCCGGTACCGTGCTCGGGCCGGTCGATTACGGCGCGGTGCCGGCACAGGAGATCCGCCAGCTCGGCGACACGTTCCGCGCGATCACCCACACCGTCGTCGCGCACGAGGCCGGACTGGCCGAGGGTCTGGTGCGCCAGACCAAGCTGACGCGCGAGGTACACCACCGCGTCAAGAACAACCTCCAGGTCATCGCCAGCCTCATCAACTTCCACGCGCGCGGCGCCGCCACGCCCGAGGCCGCGGCGGCCTATGCCTCGATCCAGCGGCGCGTCGACGCGCTCGCGGTCGTCCACCGCTATCACTTCGCCGAGCTCGAGGAGAATCGCGGGGTCGAGATGCGCGCGGTGATCGGCGAGTTGGCCGCAGGTATACGTGCCGGTGCGCCCGAGGGGGCACACCGCTTCGCCGTCGCGATCGAGGTCGAGCCGGTGATGGTGTCGCAGGATACCGCGATTGCCGTCGCCTTCCTGGTCACTGAACTGCTCGAACTGGCGATGACCGCGAATCCGGAGACGCAGGCACGCATCTCCCTTCGCCAGCCCGCCGACCAGCCGGGGTTCGGTGTCTTGCGCGTCGTCTCGCCCGCACTGATCCAGGGCGACGGGCTCGATGCGCTGCTGGCCGGGCGCTATGGCCGCGTGATCGCGGGCCTCGCGCGCCAGCTACGTGCGCCGCTGCACCACGATCCACTCAGTGGCGCGTACGAGATCAACGTCGCGGTCATGGGCCGTCCCTGAAAAAAATCGCGGAGGGTGGCGGCGCGGTTGGAACCCCCCGCAGGGACGCACGTTCAGCAACCCGGACGGTGACCTTTTGCCCCCCCGCTCTCACCGTCCACGACATGAGGCCCGGAAGCGTCGACCCTCCCCCCCCCCGGCGACGCTTTCGGGCCTTACCCCTTCCAACATCATCCGATCCGCATCGCGCTGGTTACAGTCGCGGAACGATTTCCATCGAGCGGCATTTTGATGCCACTGGTTCTAGGATGGAGATGACTATGCGTAAGCTTCTGGGTCTGGCCGTGGTCGCGGGCGCGCTGTTGACGAGCGCGTGCAACACTGTCGAAGGCGTCGGCAAGGACGTGAAGTCGGCGGGCACCGCGGTCGAGAAGGCCGCGAACTAAACCCCGGCCGCAAGGCTGAAGAAAAGGCCGCGTTCCCGAGTGGGAGCGCGGCCTTTTCTTGTCAGGCGGGTTCTTCCTCGACCGCGGCGGTCTTGGCGCGCTTGCGCTCGGTGAACCAGATACCGATCAGCGCGACTTCGTAGAGAAAGATCAGCGGGATCGCCAAAAGGAACTGAGAGCCGATATCGGGCGGCGTCAGCACCGCCGCCAGCCCGAATGCCGCGACGATCGCATAACGCCGCGCGCTCACCAGCTGCTTGCGCGTCACGATGCCGGCGCGCTCCAGCAGCATCAACAGGATCGGCAGCAGGAACGCGATCCCGAATGCGAACAGGAACTGCATCACGAACGACAGGTAATTGCCGACCGAGGGCAGCGCCTCCTGCTGGATGCCGCCGAAATTGCCCTGGAAGCCGAGCAGGAAGTGCAGCGCCACCGGGATCGTCACGAAATAGGCGAGCGCCGCCCCCATCGTGAACAGGATCGGCGTCGCCAGCAGGAACGGCAGCAACGCCTTCTTCTCGCTGCGATAGAGGCCCGGCGCCACGAACTGCCACAACTGGTTGGCGAGCACGGGGAAGGAGATCATCATCGCCGCGAAGAACGCGACCTTCACCCGGACGAAGAACGCCTCGAACAGCTGGGTGAAGATCACCTTCTTTTGCCCCGCCGCCAAGAGCGGCTGGACGAGAAACGAGAACACGTCCTCGGCGAAATAATAGCAGACGCCGAACGCGACGAAGATCGTCAGCAGGCAGTAGAACAGGCGGCGGCGCAGCTCGATCAGGTGTTCGAGCAGCGGCGCCTGCGAATCGTCGATGTCCTTCACGGCTGGCCCTTCTGCGCCGGATCGACCGGCGTGGCTGCGGGCTCGTCGCGGATCACCGGCTGGGGCGTCGTTGCGGGACCGTGGTCGCCCTCCGGCACGGGCGTGGCGCCGTCGGCATCGGGGACGCTCGCTGGCGCAGCGGCATGTGCATCATCGGGCGCCGGTGGCCCTTCGAGCGCGACCGGCTGCGCAGCCGGTTCGGGCGGGTGCTCGCGCATGATCCGCGCGTTCTCCTCCGCCCATTTCTTTTCCATTTCGGCGAGCTCGGCCTCGCGCACCATCGCGTCGAAACCCGAACGAAACTGGCGCGCGACCCCGCGCGCGCGGCCGACCCAATAGCCGACGAAACGCATCGCCTTGGGCAGGTCCTTGGGGCCGATGACGAGCAGCGCGACGATGGCGACCACCATCATCTCGCTCATGTTGAAGTCGAGCATCTCGCCCTGTCGGTCCCGCCCTTAGCGCTGTCGTGTCATGCGGCGGGCATCGCGGCCCGCCCCTTCGGCCGAATGTCAGCGCGTCTCGCGCGTGCGCTCTTCGGTCTTGTACGCGGGCTCGGCGGCGCGCTGCGCCTCGATGCGCGTCGGCTCGGCCTCTTCCTCGGCCATGCCCTTCTTGAAGTTCTTGATGCCCTTGGCGACGTCACCCATCAGGTTCGAAAAGCGACCGCCGCCCAGCAGCAGGATCGCGATTACGCCGAACACCAGCCAGTGGATCAGGCTGAAACTACCCATGACGAATCTCCTAGAGGTCACGCCTATCTAGTCGTCCTCGGCGTCCTTTTCCACCGATACCTGTTCGAGCGCCAGATCGACCGGATCGAGCAGCCCCGCGGCGCGCAGATCGTCGATCCCGGGCAGGTCGCGGCGGCTCGCCAGGCCGAAGTGATCGAGGAAGGCGGGCGTCGTCGCATAGGTGAGCGGCCGCCCCGGCACATCGCGCCGGCCGGCGGGGCGGATCCAGCCGGCTTCCATCAGCACGTCGATCGTACCCTTCGCCACCTGAACCCCGCGGATCGCCTCGATCTCCGCGCGCGTGACCGGCTCGTGATAGGCGATGATCGCCAGCGTCTCGATCCCTGCGCGGCTGAGCTTGCGGCTGTCCTCCCGGTCGCGGCGGAGCAGGTGGGCGAGATCGCCGGCGGTCTCGAAATGCCAATGCTCGCCGCGCTGGACGAGGTTGAGGCCGCGCCCGGCATAGTCGCTTCGAAGCCGCTCCAACGCCTCGGCGACGCCCTCGCGCGCGCCCAGATGCGCGGCGATCTCCGCCACCGTCAGCGGGCCGGTCGCGGCGAACAGGATCGCCTCGATCGCGCGGGTGCGCTCGTCGGGCGGCGTCATGCCAGCGACCTGAGGTAGAGCGGCCCAAAGGGCGCTTCCTGCGCCAACTCGATCCGCCCCTGCTTGGCGAGTTCGAGCGCGGCAAGGAAGCTGGAGGCGAGCGCAGAGCGGCGCCACATCGCCTCGCCCCCCTCGGGCATGAAGCGCTCGATCCGCGTCCAGTCGATCGCCTCGCCCAGCATCGCCGACACGCGCGACAGCGCCGTCTCCAGCGTCATCACCGGCCGCTGTCGCACGACATGCAGCACTGGCCGCGACCGCGCGCTGACCCGGCCATAGGCGGCGATCAGGTCGTAGAGGCTCGCGTCCCACTTGGTCCGCCGGATCGTCCTCAGCCCCTCAGGACTCCCGCGCGTGAACACGTCGCGCCCCAGCCGGTCGCGCCCCATCAGCCGCGCGCCGGCCTCGCGCATCGCATCCAGCCGCGCGAGCCGAAGCGTGAGGCGGAGCGCCAGCTCCTCGGGGCTCGGCGTCTCCTCGGGATCGCGCGGCAGGAGCAGCGCCGACTTGAGGTACGCGAGCCACGCGGCCATCACGAGATAGTCGGCCGCCACCTCCAGCTTCAGGTCGCGCGCAGTGGCGATGAAATCGAGATACTGGTCGACCAGTTCGAGGATCGAGATCGCCCGCAGATCGACCTTCTGCGTCCGGGCAAGGCCGAGCAACAGGTCGAGCGGCCCCTCCCAGCTATCGAGCGAAATCGTCAGCGTGTCGGCGTCGGCCATGCCCGGTCGTGCATCCCCGTCAGTCGCGGCGCATCCGCGCGAAGGAGAAGAGATACGCCGCGATGACGACGATGCATATCGCCGTCAGGTGCCACGGTCGCGGCACGAACAGATAGGCGGCATAGGCCGCGACGCAGCGCCCGACCGCGTGCTGCATCCCCACCGGGTCGTCCGCCGACCAGCCAAACGGGATCCAGACGAGCGCCAGCAGGATAGCGGCGCCCAGGACGATGATGCCGGGATTGTTCAGGCCCGCGATGATGACCAGCGGCCAGAGCAGCCCGATCATGACGATGCCACCCATGAAATTGGCGAGCACCGGGTTGCCTGCGCCGCTCTGCATGAGCCGGCGCCCGCGCAGCCGGTCGATCAGGAGCGCGAGCGGGAAGATCAGCCCGCTGCCGAACGCGACCGCAAATCCGAGCGTCTTCGGCGGCACGATGGCCGAGGCGACCGCCGCGATCGTCCAGAGGATCATCCCCGCCAGCGGCATCGACGCCGTCGACGTGGCGCGGAACTGCTCGCGAAGGCTTGCGAGCGGCATGGTTTCGTTCGTCATTGCCCCCCTTTTTTGCCGCCCTTATCCGCGGGAATTGGGGAGTTCAACGGGGCGGCTGCTGCTCAATCGGCAGCGAGCGCCAGCAACGCATCCCGCTTCGCCACCAGTTCGGCAAAATCCCCCTGCGGCGGCTGGCGCGTCGCCATCGCGCGGTCGAGGCGGGCAAGCGTCGCCTCCCCCGCGGGTGCCAAGCGGCCGGCGATATCGACCATCTCGGGCATCCGCGCCCAGCAGTCGAGCACCACGTCGCACCCTGCCGCGATCGCCCCCGCCGCCTTGTCGCCCGCCGATCCCGACAGCGCCTTCATGTCGATGTCGTCGGTCATGAGCAGGCCGTCGAAGCCGATACGACCGCGGATCACCTCGCCGATGATCGTCGGGGAGAGCGTCGCGGGCCGCTCGGCGTCGTAGGCCTCGAAAACGCAGTGGCAGGTCATGCCCATGGGGGCGTGGGCGAGCGTGCGGAAGGGCTCGAAATCGACCTCCAGCGCCGCGGCGCTGGCGGTAACGCGCGGCAGTTCGTGGTGGCTGTCGACGCGCGCGCGGCCATGGCCGGGCATGTGCTTGACCACGCCGATCGTCCCGCCCGCCGCCAGCCCCTCGAGCACTGCGCGACCCAATGCGGCGACCTGCATCGGCTCGCCGCCATAGGTGCGGCTGGCGACCGCGGGCGTCGCCCCCTCGACCGCCACGTCGAGCAGCGGCAGGCAGTCGACGCTGATCCCGACCTCCGCCAGCATCAGCCCGATCGCCTGCGCGTTCACGCGCGCCGCCTCGATCGCCGAGGCGGGGGCGATGTCCCAGAGAGCCGCGAACGCCGGGCCGGCGGGGGTTGCTGGCCATTCGGGCGGCTTCATCCGCGCGACCGGCCCGCCCTCTTGGTCGATCAGGATGGGCAGGGCGTCGCGGCCCGACAGCGCGCGAAGGTCGTCAGTCAGCGCCCGAAGCTGCCCGCGATCGACGACGTTGCGGCCGAACAGGATGTAGCCGAGCGGATCGGCATCGCGAAAGAACGCACGCTCGTCGGGCGTGAGCGCCGGGCCGGACAGGCCATAAATGACGGGAAGCATGCCCGGGGGTTAGCGCGGGAGGCCGAGTAGGCCAACCCTCCCCAGCCTCGTACCCCGGCGAAGGCCGGGGTCCAGTTGGGGGACGCTGCTTGTTTTCACGGGCCGGTCGCGACTGGACCCCGGCCTTCGCCGGGGTACGGCTGAGCCTTACCGTCACCCCGGACTTGTTCCGGGGTCCACGGTTCCGCGCAACAACGCGCTCCGGCGTTCGCGGGCCGGTGGACCCCGGAACAAGTCCGGGGTGACGGTTCAATGGCGGCGGCGGTTGCCCGCGCTTAGTTCGCCACCACGAAGCATGCCTCGCCCGCGACCTTGAGCTTGCCGCAGACCTCGCGGGCCTGCGCATTGCTGCCGGTGTTGACGCGCAGCCGCTGAACGGTGCGGCCGTTCACTTCCGCCGCCTCGATCGACTGGCCGAGCCCGGCGAGATAGCCGAAGCGGCCCGACAGCTGCTTCCACGCCGCATTGGCCGCGGCGGTGTTGGGGAAGGAGCCGAGCTGCACGACCGCGCCGCCGCCCGCACCGCCCGCCGCGACGGGGGGCAGGCGCACGCCCGCCGCCTTGCCCGCGGCCGGATCGCTGCGGCCCGGCGGGGGCACCGCCTCGGTCACGCGCGCGGCGCCCTTGGCGGGGGTCGCGGCGGGCTTGGGCGCGGGGCGCGCACCGGTCGCCAGCGGCGCTTCCGGCACCGCGTTCAGGTCGACCGCGGCGTTGGCGCTCGTGCCGCCGTCGCTGGTCTTGAAGACGCTGTCACCCTCGCCCGGCACCTGCATCCCGCCCACTTCGTCGGGCTTGACCTTGTAGTCGCCCTCGGCCGCGTTGATGAGTTCGCCCGATCCGCCACCGGTCGACGGCGCGCGGTCCTGCCACCAGTAGAGCCCGGCGATCGCCGCGCCGATGATGGCCAGGCCGATGACGACGAGCAGGATGACGCGCCCCATCGGCGCGCCTTCCTCGTACCGCTCCTCGACCGTTTCCAGCCAGGGCAGCCGATCCTCTTCGGCCATTGCGGTGTCGTCGGCAGCGGCTGCCATCACTTCATCTCCTCGACCGCCTCCACGCCCATGATGCGGAGGCCCGACCGGATGATCTGCCCGATCGCGTCGGCGAGATAAAGCCGAGCCTGCGTTAAGGACACGTCACCGGCGATCACCGTCCGGCGCGAGGGGTCGTCGTTGCCCGCGTTCCAGGCGCCGTGGAAATCGGCGGCCAAGTCATAGAGATAAAAGGCGATCCGGTGCGGTTCGCGCGCCTGTGCCGCGCCGTCGACCACGCGCGGGAACTGGGCGAGCCGCTTGACCAGCGACAGCTCCGCCGTGTCAAGCCGGGACAGGTCGGGCGTCGCGGTCGCCGGCGCGATCCCCGCTTCGGCCGCGCGGCGGCGCAGCGAATGGACGCGGGCATGCGCGTACTGGACGTAGAAGACGGGATTGTCCTTCGACGCCTCGACCACCTTGGCAAAGTCGAAGTCCATCTGCGCATCGGCCTTGCGCGTCAGCATCGTGAAGCGGACGACATCCTTGCCCACCTCGCGCACCACGTCGGCGAGGGTGACGAAATTGCCCGACCGCTTCGACATCTTCACCGGCTCGCCCGCACGGAGCAGGCGGACCATCTGAATGAGCTTCACGTCGAAGCGCGTCTTCCCCTCGGTCAGCGCCTCTACCGCCGCGACGATCCGCTTGACCGTGCCGGCATGGTCGGCGCCCCAGATGTCGATCAGCTGGTCGGCCGATTGCGCCTTCTGGAAGTGATAGGCGAGGTCGGCGCCGAAATAGGTCCACTGCCCGTTGGACTTCCTGATCGGGCGATCCTGATCGTCGCCGAACCGGGTCGAGCGGAACAGCGGCAGCTCGACCGGCTCCCAGTCGTCGGGCAGCTCGCCCTTCGGCGCCTCGAGCACGCCGTCATAGATGAGGTCGCGTGCACGCAGCCACGCCTCGGCCTCCTCGGGCTTGCCCGCGGCCTGAAGCTCGGCTTCCGAGGAAAATAGGTCGTGATGGATGCCGAGCAGCGCCAGGTCGGCCTTGATGAGCGCCAGCATCGCCGCGACCGCGCGGGTGCGGAACAAGGGCAGCCACTCGGCCTCGGGCGCGGCGGCGTAGCGGTCGCCATAGTCGGCGGCGAGCGCCTGACCGACGGGAATCAGATAGTCGCCCGGATAGAGGCCCTCGGGTACCTCCCCCGCATCCTCGCCCAGCGCCTCGCGGTAGCGGAGGTGCGCTGAGCGGGCGAGCACGTCGACCTGGCCGCCGGCATCGTTGACGTAATACTCGCGGATGACCTTGTGCCCGACATGCTCGAGCAGGCTGGACAGCGCATCGCCGACCACCGCCCCGCGGCAATGGCCCATGTGCATCGGCCCCGTGGGGTTGGCGGAGACGTACTCGACATTGACGGTCACGCCCGCGCCCGCATCCGAGCGGCCGTAATCGTCGCCCGCCGCGTGAATCGCGGCCAGCTCGCCGCGCCACCGATCCTCATGGAGCGTCAGGTTGATGAACCCCGGCCCCGCGACCGCGACCGACGCCACCTCGGGCAGCAGGCGTAGCGGCGCGGCGATCGCCTCGGCCAGCGCGCGAGGGTTGATGCCAGCGGGCTTGGCCAGCACCATCGCCGCATTGGTGGCAAGGTCGCCGTGGCTCGCGTCGCGCGGCGGCTCGACCGTGACGGCGCGACGATCGAGACCGGGCGGCAGAGTTTCCTGCGCCGTCAGCAGATCGAGCGTCGAGTCGAGATGGGCGGCGAACTGGGCGTAGAGCGTCATGGCCGCGCCCCTAGCCGAGCGCGGCCCCGGACTCAAACCTTGCGCGCGCGCAGGCTCCCGACGACGAAGACCGCGAGCCCCGACCAGATCAGCGCGAAGCAGACGAGGTGCGCGGTCGTCACCACCTCTCCGAACAGCGTGATGGCCAGCCCGAACTGGATCGTCGGCGCCAGATACTGGAGCAACCCGATCACCGAATAGGGAAGCCGCCGCGCCCCCGCCGCGAACAGGAGCAGCGGGATCGCGGTGACGATACCGGCGACCAGCAACAGCACGGTGACCAGCGTATCGCCGCCCGCCAGCGCCAGGCCGCCATGGCTCGCCAGCCACGCCATATAGCCCAGCGCGACGGGCGTCAGGATCAGCGTCTCGGTCGTCAGCCCCTCGACCGATTCGACCGGCGCGACCTTGCGGATCAGGCCATAGAGGCCGAAGGAGAGTGCGAGCACGAGGCTGATCCAGAGACCCGCCGCCGCCTGCGACGCGAGCACCAGCACGCCCGCGCCGGCGAGCACCACCGCGGCAAGCTGCGGCCGGGTCAGCTTCTCGCGCAGCACGACGACGCCGAGCACGACGTTGACCAGCGGATTGAGGAAATAGCCGAGGCTCGCCTCCAGCACATGGTGATGCTGGACCGCCCAGATATAGACCAGCCAGTTGACGGAGATCATCGCCGCGCTCGCCGCCAGCAGCCGCAGCGTGGCGGGCGTGGTCAGCGCCAGCCACAGCCGCGCCCCCCGCCGCGTTACCGCCACGATGGCGAACAGGAGTGCCAGCGACCAGACGACGCGGTTGGCGACGACTTCGCCCGCATCGACCCCGCGCAGCGGCATGAAGTAGAGCGGCAGCAGCCCCCAGAGCAGATACGCCCCGGCCCCCTGCATCAGGCCGATGCGGGTCGAACGGGCGGCGGTGTCGGGGGCCTGGGTCGTCATCGCCGCGCGATAGTCCGATTTGGGAAATGCGGCAAAGCGCAACGGCTTGGTCCGCGGAAAGAAATGGTGAGCCGCCCCCCCCCCAACCCGTCACCCCGGATCAAGTCCGGGGTGACGAGGGAAGTTAAGCCATCGCCTTGTCCGCCTTCTCGCGCTCGGCGCGGGCGAAGTCGTTCATCCCCTTGAACCGCTCGGCGAACTTGCCGTCGGCCTCCGCATTGCGGAAATCGCGGACGCGCTCGACGAGGATCTCGGGTGGCGTTGGCGCTTGCGAGATCAGGTCGAGCACCTCGTCGGCGAAGTCGTCGAGGCCGAGATAGCCGGTACGGTCGGCCTGTCCGGGGGTCAGGTCGGTGCGCACGCCCGGCGGCGCGATCTCGATCACCTCGACCTGCCCCTTCAGCGCCTCGCGCAGCGACACGGTATAGCTGTGCACCGCCGCCTTCGTCGCCGAATAGGTGGGCGCCGCGACCAGCGGCACGAAGGCGAGGCCCGAGGTGACGGTGACGATCGCCGCGTCCGCCTGTCCCTTCAGATGATCGACCAGCGCGTCGGTCAGCCGGATCGGGCCAAGCAGGTTGGTAGTGATCGTCGCCTCTGCATCCGACAGGTCGCGCGCGCCCTCCAGCGTTTCGAACCGCATGATCCCGGCATTGTGGATGACGACGTTGAGCGTGGGAAACCGCTGGGTCACCTCGGCGGCGAACGTCTTGATCGCCGCTGCATCGTCGATGTCGAGCGTCAGCGCGTGCATGTTCTCATGCCCCGCGATCGCCTCGTCGAGCGCGGCCTGCCGCCGGCCCGCGACGATCACCGTGTCGCCGCGCCTGGCGAAGCGCTGCGCGAGCGCGGCGCCGATGCCCGAGCCGCCGCCGGTGATGAGGATGGTGTTGCCGCTGGTCTTCATGAAACGCCTCCGACACTGGTTCGGGGGCTATGTCGGGGCGGCGGCGCGCGATGGAAGGGGCGCTGGACCAAAGCCCGCCAGAAAGATGCCGCACGCGAAAAAGGGGCCGGCGTCGCCGCCAGCCCCTCCTCACCCGGTGCGCCGTGCGCTTTCGCGCCGTGTTCGCCGGGGTCCGGTCATCGGGGCCGGTCCCGCGTGCCTGCCGGTCGCCTTTCGGCGAGGGGCGGTGTCGCGTGTCCGGCCTCGATGGCCTCACGTCGGTGCGCTTGCGCGTGCCGGCGCGTTTCGCCTCGGGTCGCGCCTCCGCTTCGCCGCTTCCATGGGAAGCGCTTGCCGCATCGTCGTTTCCGTCGGCCGATCCGGTTTCCGCTTCGCCCGGAGGCCTCGCTTCATCCGCATCGTTTGATCGCTTTCCGGTGATCCCGTTTCGCATTTGGCCAAGGCCGCTTGCCGTCCGTCGTCACCTTCCTTCGATCCCCGTCCCGAACGCCTGCGCGGTTTCCAATGAAGGCACCAGCGCACCGCCCGATCCGGCATAACCGCTTCGATTTGCTTCAATTTCTCGAACCGCCTCGTCCCGGCCACAGGCAAAGTGTGTCACGGACCCCGAGTCGCCCGAAGCGGCAAATACGCGCCCGGACCTGTGGATAACGTGGATAGCGGGGATAAGGGCCGCGACTCGATCGCTGGCCGGCGGCGACGCCATTAGCCGATGCCGCGCGCCGATCAACCCCCTCGACAGCGCGCCCCCCGAGCGCCTAACGCCGCCCGCCATGAACGATCCCGCGACCATCCGCCGCCTCTATGGCCGCCGCCAGGGGCACAAGCTGCGCGCCGGCCAGGCCGCGCTCGTCGAGGACCTGCTGCCGCGGATCTCCGTGCCCGAGGAAGGGCCGCTCGATGCACGGACGCTGTTCGGCGACGACCGCCCGCTCGAGCTCGAGATCGGCTTCGGCGGGGGCGAGCATCTGGCCGGACAGGCGGCGGCGCGGCCGGGCACCGGCTTCATCGGTTGCGAGCCGTTCCTCAATGGCGTCGTCAGCGCGCTCGGCCACATCCGCGACGGCGACCTCGGCAATATCCGCCTGCACATGGGCGACGCGCTACAGGTGCTGGAGCGGTTGCCCGACGCCAGCCTCGACCGCGCCTACCTGCTCCACCCCGATCCCTGGCCCAAGGCACGCCATGCCAAGCGGCGGATGGTCAATCACGGCCCGCTGGACCTCATCGCCGCCAAGCTGAAGCCCGGCGCCGAGTTCCGGCTGGGCACCGACGACCCGACCTATTGCCGCTGGTCGATGATGGTGATGAACCAGCGCCGCGACTTCGCGTGGCAGGCGCAGACCGCGGCCGACTTCCTCACCCGCCCCGCCGACTGGCCGGAGACGCGGTACGAGCGCAAGGCCCGGCGCAAGGGGCACGAGGTCTGGTATTTTAAGTACGTACGAGTGGGGCAATCCATAAACCGCTGATTTTGCTTGATTCTATTCCCTTGGCTTACCTTGGATTACCTTGATTTGCTATGTATGGTGATTGCTCGGTGATTGCTGGAGCACGGGTTGGCCAAGGGAAAAATCACGAAGACGAGCGTCAGCCAGCTCGAAGCTGAAAGCAGCGATCCGTTTTTGTGGGACAGTGAGCTGCGGGGCTTCGGCGTTAAGGTGGCGAAGAATGGCGCCAAAACCTACGTCTTCCAATATCGAATGGGCGGGCGTGAGGCCAGCACACGTCGTCGCACCATAGGCGTTCATGGTTCCCCATGGACGCCTATGCTCGCACGCGAGGAAGCTGAACGGCTCGCACTGAGCGTAGCGCAGGGCATTGATCCCAACGCCGCGGATTTGGAACGGCGCCGTCTGGCTATCGATCTTGCTTTCGAGCCCTACGCAGCCCGTTTTCAAAAAACCTGTGGCGATCGCGGCTGGGGAAAAATGGTCGAACGAACGCTGCGCTTGCATCTCACGCCTCACTTCAAGCGTAAGCCGATCAACACCATCACTCGCTCGAACATCGCAGCGGTCTTGGATGCGATACCGCAGGAGCAGCTGGCGCTGAGGCGCAACACATTCGCGGTGCTGCGAAAGCTGTTTCGCTGGGCGGCCGGGCGGGGCGACATCGACCGATCGCCCTGTGATGGCATGGAAACCCCAAAGGCGGTCACACCCAGAGACCGCGTGCTTTCTGAAGTTGAGTTGGCCCGCGTATGGCGCGCTTCCGAGCATGCCGGCAAACTGTTCGGACCAATTGTCAGGTTGCTCATTGCAACGGGTCAGCGACGCGAGGAGGTCAGCGGCCTCGACTGGTCCGAACTCGATCAATCGAGTAAGATGTGGACGCTGCCGAAGGAGCGGGCAAAGAACGCTACTGCCCACCTGGTGCCGCTTAACGCCAGTGCAGTAGAAGTATTGGCATCCATGTGCGGCACTGCCTCAGAATGGCCTCGCCAGGGGCTGGTTTTCAAAACCTCCGGGGGCAAGCGGTTCATCGCTCACTCCAAAGGCAAGCAGCAAATCGACGCTGTGATCTCGAAAGATGAATTGCCCGCCATCCCACCTTGGCGATTGCACGATTTGCGTCGGACCGTCGCAACCGGTTTTCAACGCTTGGGTATACGTTTCGAAGTGACCGAAGCTATCCTCAACCATTTGAGCGGATCCAAGGCCGGTGTCGCCGGCACTTATCAGCGGCACGACTGGCTTCCCGAAAAGCGCGATGCGCTCGAACGTTGGGCCAACCATCTTCGAGGCCTCACGGCAGGTGCACCGGGCGACACTGCGCCGCAAGAAGCCAGCGACCTCCAACGTGCATTTGAGCGAGGTATGCAGCTCGGCGTTGAGCTCGGAAAAAGCCTGCCGCGCAACATGTGACATTTCAGCGAATTTATCATGAGTGATCGACGGAACGGGTGGAAAGCGGCCCGTCCGCTTACGGGCGCCCGGTAGGATTAAGCTGCCATTTGTTCAGGCTTAGCCGGTCGGCAGCTTTGCGCCCTAATTCCGGTCGTTCCCGAGGTAGGACATAGCTCCGAAAGCGGCCGGTCGCCCGTGCGCTTTTGGATCGTCCACGCGCACCACAGGGGTATCATTCACGTTCTCGGATGGCCCTTTCCGATCGCCCAGTCGCGATCATCGCGGTCGTCGTAGAATTGCGGCAGCCCGGGATACGGCGTCTGCGCGGCCGCTTCTTCCAGCGAATAGCGCGGCACGAACTCGACCCAGCGCAATTCCATGTCGGGCCCGCGCTGCACAATCACGTTTCCCTCCACCAATCGGAAATTGTGCGCGATGTGCCGACGAACTTCATCACAAACGAGGTTCGCCGCACGCGTCAGCTCGAGCATGAGGTCGCTAACGATATCGACATGGAAGTCGTACTGCGCCGCCAGCTTTGCATAGAGCGGCGGATCCCATTGTTCGATCTGGTAAAATTTGCGAGTGAAGAGTTCGTCGCCCTTACCGCGCGGTTCGAGATGATCGTGCAGGATTCCCTGAAAGTCTTGCAGTACTCGACCGAAATTGCCGAAGGCGCGTTCTAGCGACGCGTAGCGACCGGGCCAGATACGGCCGAGCAACCATCGGCGCAGCACAGTGAGATCTTCATCAACCTTGACCCAAATCCGCGGCTGCCCGGAGCCAAGCACCCAGCTGCTCCACGCCGTCCATTCGTCGAGATGCGCGAGCCGGACCCATTCGTCGACATAATCGGCATAGAGGGTATCATCGCGCATCTTGGCCTGATCGAGCCCGAGCGACTGTTCCACCCACGCCTCATGCTCGACCTTCAAGGCCTTCAGGCGATCGACCGTCCAAACTGTTTCATTGTCGTCGATGATCTTGTGGTCGACATTGCAGAGAAGAACGAGGTTTGCGTAGCGGTTGCGGGCATCGACCGACATTGTCGGATCGCTGCGCGGGCCGCCGTCCTTCTCGGCGACGATGTGGCAGTTCTCACCGACGAGTGTGGGGTCATCGGTCTCGCTGATGTCTTCGACTAGCTGACGGCGGCACTCGGGCATGGCGCAGCGCGCAGCGGCTTTGCCCCACAGTATCTTTTGGGTTTTCAGGCTGACAGTCACGAACCGACTTCCATTTGCTAAGCAGTATGTGTTCAGTATCCTCTGTTCCGGATCACTGCCCGACAGACGGCCACCTCGGCGCTCGGTCCAGGCTAGTCCAAAACGAACGCCTTACCCAAGACGATCTAGATAT
>CAJYLT010000014.1 GCA_913775795.1 uncultured Sphingomonas sp.
CGGGCTCGCCCAGCCGCTCGGCCACGCGCTCGATCTCGGCGACACCGGGCAGGAAGGCGAGCAGCCCGCCTTCGCGCTCGCGCATCGCCTGGCAAATGGCCGATGCCATCGCATCCTCGATCCGCCCGCCGCCGTCGCGGCCTAGGTGGACAAGCTCGAGCGGATGGCTGCGCCCCTCGCTCTCGATCACCGGTGCGCCGTCCATCAGCGCGGCGAACCGCGCGCCGTCCAGCGTCGCTGACATTGCGACGATGCGCAGGTCGGGCCTGAGCGCCGCCTGTGCGTCGAGGGCGAGTGCGAGGCCGAAATCGCTGTCGAGGCTGCGTTCGTGCACCTCGTCGAACAAAACCGCCGACACGCCCGCCAGTTCGGGATCGGCCTGGATGCGCGCGACGAAGATACCCTCGGTCATCACCGTTACGCGCGTCGCCGCCGACCGCTTGCTGTCGAGCCGGGTGGCATAGCCGAAGGTGCGCCCGACCGGCTCGCCCGCCAGCACCGCCATTCGCTCGGCCGCGGCGCGCGCGGCGATGCGGCGGGGGGAGAGAAGGAGAATCTCGCCCGCGCACCATGGCTGGCGTAGCAGTGCGGGCGCGACCGCGGTCGTCTTGCCCGCACCCGGCGGCGCCACCAGCACCGCGGCGGATGCACGCGCCAGCATGTCGAGCAGCTCCGGCAACACGGCGTGGATCGGCAGGGCACTCATCGCACCGGGCGATACAGGGGAGGGAGCCAAGCCACAATTCGTGCGTATGCCACCCTCGCGCGGACGCCCCCGCCGCGCGTGTTGGAGATTGGAACATGGCAGCAAAGGCACTGGCAAGCCTCGCGATCAGCCCGACCGGCGACGGCTACCTCCTCATGATCGAGGACGAGGATGGCGAGACGATGGAGCTCACCGCCACGTTCGAGCAGCTCGACCTGATCGCCGAAGCCGTCGATCAGCAGCTCAACAGCGACGAAGAGGACGCCCTCGGCATCGACGAGGACGAGTAAGCGAAAGGGGCGGCCCTTTCGAGCCGCCCCTTCCTTCAACGATTACCAACCGCGGTTGTAATAGCCCCGGTTGTAGCCGCGGCGATCGTAGCGCCAGTCGCGGCGGGCCTCACGCCAGTGGCGGCGTGCACGGCGGTCGTCACGCCAGTGGCGGCGGTGGTCGCGCCAGTGGCCGCGACCGCGGTTCCAGTCGCGGCGGTCCCAGCGATCACCGCGCCAGCGCTGACCCGGATGCGCAAAGGCAAGCGTCGAAGCCGCGGTGATCGCGGTCGCGGCGGGTGCAGGTGCCGCCGTGGCGGCAGCAGCGGGGACGATGGTGGCCGCAAGGGCTGCGGCAATGGCGAAGATACGCATCTTACTCTCCTCAGCGAAGGCTTCTGGAGATGATAATAAACGCCGCGCCTGAACGGGTTCCGACGCGGACGTTCACCTGAGGTTGTTTCGGCGGAGCCTGCTGCGCGTGATCAATAGGCGCGAGCGACCGCGAACTCGACCGCCTCTATCATCGCATCCTTCGCCGCGCTGCTTGCGAAGGGGCCGATCGCGTCGATCGCGCGCTGGCCATAATGGCGCGCGCGCGCCATCGTGTCGTCGACCGCGCGGGTGTCGCGCATCCGCTGCACCGCTTCGGCCAGCATCGCCTCGCCATTCTCGCCCTCGCGGATCGCGCGCAGCCAGAACGCGCGCGCCTCCGCATCGCCGCGAGCATAGGCGAGGATGACGGGCAGCGTCATCTTGCCCTCGCGGAAGTCGTCACCGGCGTCCTTGCCCATCGTGCCGGCGTCGCTGACGTAGTCGATCGCGTCGTCGACCAGCTGGAACGCGATGCCGAGATTGCGGCCATAGGAATCGAGCGCGGCTTCCTCGCCCTCGGGCCGCTCGGCCACGACCGCGGCGATGCGGCACGCGGCGGCGAACAGTGCGGCGGTCTTGGCGCCGATGATCTCGAGATAGCGTTCCTCGGACAGGTCGAGGCGGCGGATGGCGGTCAGCTGGTTGACCTCCCCCTCCGCGATCACGGCGCTCGCGTTCGAGAGGATCTTGAGCACCTTGAGGCTGCCGTCCTCGACCATCAGCTCGAAGCTGCGGCTGAACAGGAAGTCGCCGACCAGGACGCTGGCCGGGTTGCCCCAGATGATGTTCGCGGTCCGCTTGCCGCGGCGAAGGTCGCTGCCGTCGACGACGTCGTCATGCAGCAGCGTCGCGGTGTGGATGAACTCGACCGCTGCGGCCAGCCGGTGGTGGCGCGTGCCGCCATAGCCGAGCAGGCTCGCGCTCGCGAGCGTCAGCATCGGCCGCATCCGCTTGCCCCCGCCCGCGATCAGGTGACCGGCGAGTTTCGGGATCAGCGGAATGTCGGACTGCATCCGGTCGAGGATGACCGTGTTGACGCAGTTCATGTCATGCGCCGTCACCGCGACCATGGGATCGAGCGAGGCGGGCGGGCGCGACCCCAGGCGATGCACGGAAGCATTCATTGCCCTGCGACTTGGCCTTTCACCATGACAAACGCAAGTCGCTTGCGCCGTTCGTGACCAAAGGCCATCACCCCGCCGGACCGTAAGGGAAGGGGCCACGATGACCGACGAGACGCTGGGACGCTATCGCCAGAGCATCGACAATATCGACATGGCGCTCGTCTGCCTGCTCGCCGAGCGGTTCAAGGTGACGCAGGCGGTCGGCCGCTACAAGGCAGAGCAGGGCCTGCCCCCCGCCGATCCGGGCCGCGAGGAGGCGCAGATCGCCCGCCTGCGCCGGCTGGCGGCGGAGGCCGATCTCGACCCCGAGTTTTCGGAGGCGTTCCTGCGCTTCATCATCGACGAGGTGATCCGCCACCACGAGCGGCTGCGGGGCTAACGCGTCCAAGGGAACCACCGCCCCCCTCGCATCGTCTGTTGGCCGAGCGAGCGGAGGGCGAATGCGCGACGATTTCCTGATCTTCGAACCCGGCGACGTGGACCTCGCCCGCTCGCCGTTGCGCGGGAAGTGCGAGGCGGAGACGTTCGTGCTCGGCGCGTTCAATCCGGGCTTCACGCGGCTCCCCTCGGGCAACCTGCTGATGATGGTCCGCGTGGCGGAGGGGCTGGTCGATGCCGGCACGCGCTCGCTGCGCTGGGAGGCCGGCCGCTACCTCGTCGACGAATGGCCCGCCGATCGGGTCGATGCGACCGACCCGCGGATCCTGAAGATCACCGGCGATCCGTGGCGGCCGCTCGCGCTGACCTCGCTGTCGTGGCTACTTCCCGTGGAACTCTCGCCCGACGGCGAGCGGGTCGAGGCCGTCCACTACGACCGCGCGATTGTGCCCGCCGCCAGCTATCAAGCGTACGGGGTGGAAGACCCGCGCATTTCCCGCGTCGGCGACGAATGGGTGATGACGACCTGTTCGGTCAGCCCCGAGCGGCTCTGCACCACGCTCCACCGCTCGCGCGACGCGATGAACTGGTCGCTGGAGGGCATCGTCCTCGACCACCAGAACAAGGATATGCTGATCTTCGAGGGGCAGTCGGGCGGCCGTTACTGGGCGCAGACCCGGCCGCTGGGCGAAACCTGGTTTGCCTATCCGCCGGGCAGCGAATGGCGCGCGGGGCCGGCGATCAACCTCGCCACCTCGCCCGACCTTCTCCACTGGAAGCCTTATGACAAGCCGGGACTTCGACCCCATGCCGCCACCGTCTCGACCGCGCGGATGGGCGGGGGCACGCCGCCGATCCTGACCGATCGCGGCTGGCTGACGCTGTGGCACGGGGTCGAGCCGGGGGCGGAGGTCGGTATCTATCGCACCTATTGGTCGATCCTCGACCGCGACGATCCCTCGATCACCGTCGCGACCGAGCATGAGGCGTTGATCGAGCCGGCGCCGCACTTGACCCGGCATCTGGATCACCTGAAGTATCTCGACAGCGTCGTCTTCACGACCGGGATCGTCGATGCCGGCGACCATTACCTGGTGGCGAGCGGGGAGGCGGACCTCGCCTGTCGCCTGACGCGGATCGACAAGGGCCGGTTCGCATGAGCCGCCCCTGGTGGCATGGCGCCGTCCTTTATCAGGTCTATCCGCGTTCGTTCCAGGATTCGAATGGCGACGGCATCGGCGATCTGCCCGGCATTACCGCGCGGCTCCCTTATTTCGTCGAACTCGGGGTCGATGCGATCTGGATCTCGCCGATCTTCCCCTCGCCGATGGCCGACTTCGGCTACGACGTGGCTGATTATTGCGGAATCGACCCGCGGTTCGGCACGCTTGCCGACTTCGACACGCTGCTCGAACGAGCACACGGCCTTGGGCTCAAGGTGCTGCTCGATTTCGTCCCCAACCACAGCTCCGACCAGCATCCCTGGTTCGTCGAGAGCCGGTCGTCGCGTGGCAGTCCGAAGCGCAACTGGTACATCTGGCGCGATCCCGCCCCCGGTGGCGGGCCGCCCAACAACTGGATCAGCGATTTCGGCGGCCCGGCTTGGGAACATGACGAGACGACCGGCCAATATTACAGCCACGCCTTCCTGAAGGAACAGCCCGACCTCAACTGGCGCAACCCCGACCTGCGCGCGGCGATGATGGACGTGCTGCGCTTCTGGTTCGACCGCGGGGTCGACGGGTTCCGGATCGACGTGCTGTGGCACATGGTCAAGCACGCCGAGTTTCCCGACAATCCGGCCAATCCCGACTTTGCCGAGGGAATGGGCGAGATGTGGCGCGTCCTCCAACTGCACTCGACCGACCAGCCCGAGGTGCACGGGATCGCCGCGGAAATGCGCGCGATCGCCGATGCCTACGGTGACCGCCTGTTGATCGGCGAGATCTACCTCCCGGTCGAGAAGCTGATGACCTATTACGGCTCGGCCGAGGCACCGGGCGTGCACCTCCCCTTCAACTTCCAACTGATCGACGCGCCCTGGAACGCGCGCGCGCTGGCGACGCTGATCGAGGCGTACGAGCTGGCGCTGCCGGAGGACGGCTGGCCCAACTGGGTGCTCGGCAATCACGATCGCCCGCGCGCGGCGACGCGATTCGGCGAGGCACAGGCGCGGGTGGCGGCGATGCTCAACCTGACGCTGCGCGGCACGCCGACCATCTATTATGGCGACGAGATCGGCATCGCCGACGTGGCGATCCCCGCGGACAAGGTCGCCGACCCGCGTGAGCTTCGCGAGCCGGGCAAGGGCCTGGGCCGCGATCCGGTCCGCACGCCGATGGCCTGGGATGAGAGCGACTGCGGCGGCTTCACCACGGGCGAGCCGTGGCTGCCGCTCCATCCAGACTGGCGCGCGCGCAATGTCGCGGCAGAGCGCGGCGACGCCGGGTCGATCTGGTCGCTGCACCGCGACCTGATCGCGCTGCGCCGCGCGACCTCGGCGCTGGCGACCGGCGACTGGCATCCGGTTCATGCCGACGAGGCGATCCTCGCCTATGAACGGCGCGAGGGTGACATACGGGTCCTCGTCGCGCTTAACCTCACCGCAGAGCCCGCGCGCCTGCCGCTGCCCGACTGGGCGCGCGGGCTTACCCCGCGATTGAGCACGCTCGGCGGGCTGCCCGGTTTCGAGCATGGCGCGCTGATCCTGATGGGTGACGAGGGGGTGATCCTGACATGAAGATCGCGATGATCGCGCCCATCGCCTGGCGCACCCCGCCGCGGCATTATGGCCCCTGGGAACTGGTGACGAGCTTGCTGACCGAGGCACTGGTGGCCAAGGGCGTGGACGTAACGCTGTTCGCTACCGCCGATTCGCTGACCGCTGCGAAACTGGAGGCGGTGGTGCCGGCGCCCTATAGCGAGGACCCGTCGGTCGATGCCAAGGTGTGGGAGCATCGACACCTCGCGAACGTGTTCGAGCAAGCGGGTGAGTTCGACCTCATTCATAACCAGGCGGACTTCCCCGCCCACGCCTTCGCCAATCTGGTCGACACGCCGATGGTGACGACGATCCACGGCTTCTCGTCCGACCGCATCCTGCCGATGTACGCGCCCTATCAGGACCGCGTACATTATGTCGCGATCAGCGATGCCGACCGGCACCCGGCGCTCCGCTATGCCGCGACGATCCATCACGGCATTCCGGTCGGCGACTTCGCCTTCGATCCGAAGGGTAGCGACGACCTCCTCTTCTTCGGCCGGATGCACCCCGACAAGGGCGCGGCCGAGGCGATCGCGGTGGCGGAGGCGACCGGCCGCCGCCTGTCGATGTACGGCATCGTCCAGGACGCGGGCTATTACGAGCGCGAGGTGGCGAGCCGGTTGTCGGACCGCATCGTCCATCCCGGCGCGGTCGGCGGGGCCGATCGGATCGCGGCGCTGGGCGGCGCGGCGGCACTCCTCCACCTCATCAACTTCGACGAGCCATTCGGGCTGTCGGTGGTCGAGGCGATGGCCTGCGGTACCCCCGTCATCGCGATGAACCGCGGGTCGATGCCCGAGCTGATCGAGGACGGCGTCACCGGTTTCCTGGTCGGGTCGCTGGACGAGGCGATCGCGGCGGTGGCGCGACTCGGGGAGATCGATCGCGTCGCCTGTCGCCGCGCGGTCGAGGCCCGCTTTTCGGTCGAGCGCATGGCGGACGACTATATCGCGCTCTACGAACGCATTCTGGCTCAGCCGCGATAGACGCTCGGCACCACCGGGCCGTCAGTCGCCATGACCGGCCTCGCAACAAAGGGCAGGGCGAGTGCCGTCAGCCCGAGCACGGCAGTGACGCCAAAGGTCGTGATCGTCCCGAACTGCCGCGCCGGCAGCCACCCGTCCATGCCGATCGGATGCGCGATCCGTCCGGCGAGATAGAGCGTCGCCGCGCCCGCCAGCCAGATCGAGCTGCCGACGTTCCATTCGATCGCGGCGATCAGCACGAGGATGATCGGCGTATATTCGGCGAAGTTGAGCTGCGCGCGCATCCGCGCCGCCAGCCTCGCATCGCCGCCGTCGCCGTACAGGATCTTCTGCCCCAGGCGGATGCGCACGATTCGCACCGCCAGCCACAGGTTGATGAGCGCCGCCGCTCCCGCCGCCGCCAGCGTCACTGGTAAGGTCATTCCGATCCCCCTATGGAGTGCCGACCGTGCCACCGGGCCGCAATGCTTGCAACGCACGCCGAAATCGGTATAGGCGCACGCTCGCTTCGCGACCTGCCCCGGCCACGTGGTGGTGCGGGCGCGCATCTGTTTGCGCGCTTGCCCGTTCCGCGCGAGGGGGGTATCGCGACCTCGAATCCACGACGAAGAAGGTTTGCCGAAATGGCCGTTCCCAAGAGAAAGACCTCGCCCTCGCGGCGCGGCATGCGTCGTTCGCACGATGCGCTGAAGGTCGAGTCGTTCCAGGAGTGTTCGAACTGCGGCGAGCTCAAGCGTCCCCACATCCTGTGCGGGTCGTGCGGCCATTACAACGGCCGTGAGATCGTTGCGGTCGAGGCCTGATAGGGCACCGACGTAAGCTTCAGGGAACGACAAGCGGATATGGCGGAGAGCACGCGGATCGCCGTCGATGCGATGGGCGGCGACGGTGGTCTCGCCGTCATCCTCGACGGTGCTGCGCGTGCCGCCGCCGACCGTGCCGATTTGTCGTTCCTGCTGGTAGGTGACGAGGCGGCGATCCGCGCCGCGCTCGAATCGCATCCGGCGCTCGGCCCTCGGGTCGAGATCGTCCACGCGCCCGAAACCGTCGGCTCGGATGAAAAGCCGAGCACGGCGATTCGTCGTGCGCGCGTCACATCGATGGGCCTGACCATCGATGCGGTGAAGCAGGGGCGCGCGGGCGCCGCCGTATCGGCGGGCAATACCGGCGCGCTGATGGCGATGGCGAAGCTGTCGCTGCGCACCATTCCGGGCATCGACCGCCCGGCGCTTGCGGCATTGCTCCCCAGCCTCGGCGACAATGACACGGTCATGCTCGACCTCGGCGCGAATACCGAGTGCGATGCCCGCAACCTCGTCCAGTTCGCGGTCATGGGCGCCGCCTATGCGCGCACCGCGCTCGATCTCGAGCGGCCGCGCGTCGCGCTGCTCAACATCGGCACCGAAGATCTGAAGGGCACCGATATCATTCGCGATGCCGCACAGCGACTGCGCAGCGCATCGCACCTGCCGATGGCGTTTACCGGCTTCATCGAGGGGGATCGCCTGTCGAGGGGACAGGTCGACGTGATCGCCTGCGACGGGTTTTCGGGGAATATCGCACTCAAGACCGCGGAGGGGACCGCGCGCTTTGTCGCCGACTTGCTGCGCCGCGCGTTTTCGAGCTCGATCCGCTCGAAGATCGGCTTCCTGATCTCGCGCCCCGCGACGCAATTGCTGCGCGACCATCTCGACCCCAACAATCACAATGGCGCGATCTTCCTCGGCCTCAACGGCCTCGTCGTGAAGAGCCATGGCGGCGCCAACGCGATCGGCATCGCCAATGCGCTGAAGCTCGCCGCCAAGTTGGTCGACGACGACCTGACCCGCCGCATCGGCGAAGACCTCGGCAATATCGAGGCGCGCGCGGCATGAGCATCCGCGCGGTGATCGCCGGCACCGGCGCGGCGCTGCCCGCCCGGCGCGTGTCGAACGAGGAGCTGTCGCAGACCGTCGACACCACCGACGAATGGATCGTCGAGCGCACCGGCATCCGCTTCCGCCACCTGGCAGGCGAGGGGGAGACGACCTCGACGCTCGCCACCGACGCCGCGCGCCGCGCGCTTGAGGCGGCGGGGATCGCGGCACAGGCGATCGACCTGATCGTGCTGGCCACTGCCACCCCCGACCAGACCTTTCCCGCGACCGCCACGCGCGTGCAGGCCGCGCTCGGCATCGACGATTGCGTCGCGTTCGACGTGGCGGCGGTCTGCTCCGGCTTTCTCTACGCGCTCCAGGTCGCCGACACGATGATCCGTGCGGGCGCCCACCGCCGCGCGCTGGTGATCGGGGCAGAGACGTTCAGCCGCATCCTCGACTGGGAGGATCGCACGACCTGCGTCCTGTTCGGCGACGGTGCCGGCGCGATCGTGCTGGAGGCGCGCGAGGTCGAGGACGAAGGAATCCTCGCCGTCCGCCTGCACGCCGATGGGCGACACAACGAGCTTCTCTATGTCGATGGCGGTCCCTCGACCACGGGCACCGTCGGCAAGCTCCGCATGAAGGGGCGCGAGGTGTTCCGCCACGCCGTCGTCAACCTTGCCGCCGTGCTGCGCGAGACGATGGCGGTGACGGGTCACGATCCGTCCGAGATCGACTGGCTGATCCCGCATCAGGCCAATGCGCGGATTCTCGACGCCACCGCGCGCAAGCTCGACCTGCCCGCCGAACGCGTCGTCGTCACTGTCGACCAGCATGCCAATACCTCCGCGGCGTCGGTGCCGCTGGCGCTCGACACCGCGGTTCGCGACGGGCGAATCAAGCGCGGCCAGCTACTCGTGCTCGAGGCGATGGGCGGCGGCTTCACCTGGGGCGCGGCGGTCGTCCGCTATTGAAACATCGTACTAAAGCGGATTTGGTTTGGGCCGGGACCGCTGTTACGATAACAACCCTTTTACAAAACAGGTTGGGGAGCAATTCTCGATGCAGGCCGGAACTCTCACTCGCGCAGATCTCGCCGAAGCGCTGCACAGCGAAGTCGGCCTTTCGCGCAACGATTCGTCCAAGTTGGTCGAGCAGATCCTCGGCCATCTGTGCGAAGCGCTGGCCAAGGGCGAGAATGTCAAGATTTCCGGCTTCGGCAGCTTCATCCTGCGCGACAAGGGCGAGCGAATCGGCCGCAATCCCAAGACCGGGGTCGAGGTGCCGATCGCGCCGCGCCGCGTCCTGACCTTCCGCGCCAGCCAGATGATGCGCGACCGCATCGTCGCGGGCGCCTGAAGCTTGCGATGACGGGCCGGGCGAAGGCCGAGAACGCCTTTCGCACGATCGGCGAGGTCGCCGAGGAAACCGGCCTGCCGCAGCATCGCCTGCGGTACTGGGAACAGCGGTTTCCCGAACTCCGACCGCTGACCCGCGCGGGCCAGCGGCGCTATTACCGGCCCGAGGACGTGGCGCTGGTCCGCCGCATCGACGACCTGCTCAGCCGCCAGGGCTATACCATCCGCGGCGTGCAGCAATTGCTGGCGAGTGAAAGCGGTTCGCGGCGGAAAGCGGTGCCTGAAAAACCGGCACCCGACCCGGAACGCAGCCCGCTCCATATCCTGCGCGACCACCTTGCCGCCGCCCTCGACCACGACGCGCGCTGACGGGGCTTCAATCTCGCACCCGCTCGGGTTAGAGTGCGCGCTTGCCCCAGCACCGTCACCCCAATCGCCCCCGTTTCGATCCCGTCGGCACCGCGCCGCGCCGTTCGGCGCTGCGCATCCTCGATGCCGTGCTGCGCCGCGGACAGGCGCTGGAGGCGGCGCTGCCGCGCGCGGGCGAGGGACTGTCGCCCGCCGATCGCGGCCTCGCCCACGCCATTGCGGCAGAGACGCTGCGCCGGCTGCCCGATCTCGACGCGCTGATCGACGGCGCGACGCGACAGCGGCTGCCCGACGATGCCAAGGCGCGGACGGTGCTGCGCATCGCGCTCGTCCAGGCGCTGCGCCTCGACACGCCGCAGCATGCCGCGATCGCCACCGTGCTGCCGCTGGTCGATGGCGGCCCGCGAAAGCTGGTCCACGGCGTCTTCGGCGCGCTGATGCGGGGCGGGGCAACGTTGCCCGACCTGCCGGCGCTGCCCGAAGCGGTCGAGGCACGCTGGCGCAAGGCGCACGGCGCCGCGATGGTCGAGGCGGCGCGCGAAGCGATCGCCGCGCCGCCGCCCGTCGACCTGTCGCTGAGAGACCCGGCTACGACCGACGCACTGGCCGAGCGCCTCGGCGGCGTCAGCCTCGCCCCCGGCCATGTCCGCCTGGCGCCCGGCACCGACGTCGCCGCGCTGCCCGGCTATGCCGACGGCGAATGGTGGGTGCAGGACCTCGCTGCGACGATTCCCGCCCGCCTGCTCGGCAAGGATGGTGGCACCGTACTCGACCTGTGCGCCGCGCCCGGCGGCAAGACGATGCAGCTTGCCGCCGCCGGCTGGCGCACGGTCGCCCTCGACATCGCCGAGAACCGCCTCACGCGGCTGCGCGCGAACCTGGAGCGGACAAACCTCGCTGCCGAACTGGTCGCCGCCGACGCGCTGAAGTGGCAGCCGGAGGCGCCGGTGGACGCGATCCTCCTTGACGCGCCGTGCAGTGCCACGGGCATCTATCGCCGGCATCCCGACGTGCTTCACCGCGCGCATCCCGGCCTGATCGCCGAGACCGCCGCGCTTCAGGCCGCGATGCTCGCCCGCGCCGCCGACTGGGTGAAGCCCGGCGGGCACCTCGTCTATGCCGTCTGTTCGCTCGAACCGGCGGAGGGTGAGGAACAGCTCGCCCGCTTCCTCGGCGACCGGCCGGACTACGCGATCGAGGCGGCGACTGCCGACGAGCTGCCCGCCGGGATTGTCGCCCGCGAAGACGGGACCGTCCGCACGCTGCCGACGATGCTTGCCGATGCCGGGCGACTTGATGGCTTTTTCATCGCACGACTTCGCCGGACGTGAATGAACATTGCCGAAGCGGTCGGCGCTGCTAAGGAAGCGCGATCATGCAACAGTCCGTGCGTATCGCCCCCTCGATCCTGTCCGCCGACTTCGCCAGGCTGGGCGAGGAAGTGCGCGCGATCGATGCGGCCGGCGCCGACTGGATTCATGTCGACGTCATGGACGGCCATTTCGTCCCCAATCTGACGATCGGCCCGGCGGTGGTGAAGGCGCTGCGCCCGCATTCGGCCAAGCCGTTCGACGTCCATCTGATGATCGAGCCCGTCGATCCGTTTCTGGAGGCGTTCGCAGAGGCGGGCGCCGACTGTATCAGCTTCCACCCGGAAGCCGGCCCGCACTCGCACCGCACCGTCCAGCGGATCAAGGCGCTGGGCAAGCGTGCCGGCGTCGTGCTGTGCCCGGCGACCCCCGCCAAGATGCTCGACTATCTGCTCGAGGACATCGACCTCGTCCTGGTGATGAGCGTCAATCCCGGCTTCGGCGGTCAGAAGTTCATCGAGAGCCAGCTTCGCAAGATCGAGGCGATCCGCAAGTCGATCGACAAGCTCGGCAAGCCCATCGACCTCGAGGTCGACGGCGGCGTCGATGCCTCGAACGCCGCGCGGGTAATCGCGGCCGGCGCCGATGCGCTCGTCGCCGGCACCGCGGCGTTCCGCGGCGGACCCGAGCATTACGCCGCCAACATCGCCGCGTTGAGGGCGGGTTGAACGAGCTGCCCCCGCTCGACCCCGGCGCCGACGGGATCGAGGAGGGCAAGCGGCTGATCCGCCAGGGTGGCGGCGGCGGTCTGTCGCTCTCGGAGCGGATTGCCGAGCGCTTCCACCGGCTGACGTGGCGCACGCCGATCCACACGCTGAAGCTTAAGGGCCGGCATCCGCTCAAGCTGCTGACCGTCGCCGACGACCCGTTCTTCGGCGACGTCGAGCGCGGGCAGGCGCTGCTCGACGGCGAACTGAGTTTCCGCGGCGAGGCGTTGCCGGTCGGCATGCTCGGCCTCGACAAGCCGGCTTTTTCGAAGGCGTATGGCGAACATCTGCACGCCTTTGCCTGGCTGCGCGACCTGTCCAGCGTCACCACGCGACAGGTCGCCGCGCCGATCGCAGAGGCGATCATGCGCCAGTGGATCGCCGCGCACGGGGCGGTCGTGTCCGAGCCGGCATGGCGGCCCGACCTGTGGGGCCGGCGCATCCTCTACTGGACTGCGCACGCGCCGCTGATACTGTCGTCGACCGACCTCGTCTATCGCTCCAACGTGCTGCACGCACTGGCGCGGGGTGCGCGCCATCTCGACCGCACGGCGGACAAGGCGCCGGCTGGCGCGCCGCGGATCGCCGCCTGGTGCGGCGTCGTCGCGGCCGGCCTCATGATCCCCGGCGGCGACCCGCGCCGCGTGTTCGGGGAAGCAGGACTCATCAAGGCGCTCGCCGCGTCGCTGACCGACGATGGCGGCATCGTCGGCCGATCGCCCGCCTCGCTCTACGATGCGATCCAGCTCGTCACGATGCTGCGCGGCACCTATGCCGCGCGCCGCATGGACCTGCCCGAGCCGGTGGCGGAGCGGTTGCCCAAGATGGTCTCCGCGCTGCTCGGCGTCATGCACGCCGACAAGGCGCTATCGAGCTGGCAGGGCGGCTGTCCGCAGGATCCCGAGCTGATCGTCCAGACGATCGAGGCCACCGGCGCGCGCGTCCGCCCGCTCAGGCAGGCGCGCGACTGGGGCTATCAGCGGCTGTCGGCGGGCAACACGCTGGTCATCGTCGATGCCGCGCCGCCGCCGGTCGCGCGCATGGTCGACGGCGGCTGCGCTTCGACGCTCGCGTTCGAGCTGTCGGACGGGGTGAGCCGCATCGTCGTCAATTGCGGCGGCGCGCGGTCGGCGGTGGCGCAGGTGCCCGCCTCGCTGGCCGAGGGGCTGCGCACCACCGCGGCGCATTCGACGCTGGTGCTGGGCGATTCGAACTCCACCGCGCTCCACGCCGACGGCACGCTCGGCAAGGGCGTGGCCGAGGTCGAGCTGTCGCGTCAGGAGAGCGAGGCGACGAGCCGGCTGGAGGCGAGCCACAACGGTTATGTCCGCCGCTTCGGCCTCGTCCACCGGCGCCTGTTGGCGCTCGGTAACGACGGCCGCGACCTTCGCGGCGAGGACATGCTGCTGCCCGAGGGGCGCCGCCGCCGCAGCGACCCGGTGCCGTTCGCGATCCGCTTCCACCTCGCCCCCGATGTCGAGATCGCGCCGACCGCGGACGGCCAGGCCGCGTTCCTGCGCCTGCCGGGCCAGCTCCTCTGGCAGTTCCGCGCGAAGGGCGCGGCACTGACGATCGAGGAAAGCCTCTGGATCAACGCCTTCGGCCGCCCGATCGCGACGCGCCAGCTCGTCCTCACCGGCGAGGCCCCGCCGGGCGGTGCGAGCATCAGCTGGGCATTTCACCGCTCGCGCTGATCCTCGCGGGTTGCGCGCCCGGCCCCATGGGCCTAACCGCGCGCGCATGACCAGCATCCCCATCCGCCGCGCACTCCTGTCCGTCTCCGACAAGACGGGCATCGTCGATCTGGGCCGCGCGCTCGCCGGCAAGGGTGTCGAGCTCGTCTCGACCGGCGGCACGGCCAAGGCGCTGCGCGACGCCGGCCTCGACGTGCGCGACATTTCCGACCTCACCGGCTTTCCCGAGATGATGGACGGGCGGGTGAAGACGCTGCACCCGATGGTGCATGGCGGCCTGCTCGCGGTGCGTGACGACGCCGAGCATGCGGCGGCGATGGCGACGCACAGGATCGGTGCGATCGACCTCGTCGTCGTCAATCTCTACCCGTTCGAGGCGACCGTCGCGAAGGGCGCGGGCCGCGACGAGGTGATCGAGAATATCGATATCGGCGGCCCGTCGATGGTCCGTTCGGCCGCGAAGAACCACGCCTATGTCGCGATCGTCACCGATCCCGCCGACTATGCCCTGGTCGAGGGCGGCGAGACGACGCTCGACCAGCGCCGGATGCTCGCGGCCAAGGCCTATGCCGCCACCGCCGCCTATGATTCGGCGATCGCCCAGTGGTTCGCCTTCGCCGATCAGGGCGAGCGGTTCCCGGCGACCCTGCCGCTCGCCTTCACCCGCGCCGACGAACTCCGCTATGGCGAAAACCCGCACCAGTCGGCCGCGCTCTACATCCCCCGCGGCCCGCGTGCGAACGGCATCGCCCAAGCCGCGCAGGTGCAGGGCAAGGCGCTGAGCTACAACAACTACAACGACGCTGACGCGGCGCTGGAGCTGGTCAGCGAGTTCCGCGACGGCCCGCCGACCGTCGTCATCGTCAAGCACGCCAACCCCTGCGGTGTCGCCACCGGCGACACGCTGATCGAGGCGTATCGCGCCGCCTTCGCCTGCGACACCGTGTCCGCGTTCGGCGGTATCGTCGCGGTCAACCGCCCGCTCGATGGCGAGACCGCGCGCGCGATCGCCGAGATCTTCACCGAAGTCGTCGCCGCCCCCGATGCGGATGACGAGGCGAAGGCGGTATTCGCCGCCAAGAAGAACCTCCGCCTCCTCCTGACCGGCGAGCTGCCGAACCCGGCGCGCCCGGGCCTGTCGATCAAATCGATCGCCGGCGGGCTGCTGGTCCAGTCGCGCGACGGCGGCACTTTCGCCGATCTCGACCTCAAGGTCGTCACCAAGCGCCAGCCGACGGAGCAGGAACTTGCCGACTGCCGCTTCGCATGGACGGTCGCCAAGCACGTCAAGTCGAACGCGATCGTCTATGCCAAGGGTGGTGCGACCGCGGGCGTGGGTGCTGGACAGATGAACCGCCTCGAATCCGCGCGCATTGCCGCATGGAAGGCGCGCGATGCGGCCGAAAAGGCCGGCTGGGCCGAGGCGCGGACGATCGGTTCGGCGGTCGCCTCCGACGCGTTCTTCCCCTTCGCCGACGGCCTGCTGGCGGCGGTCGAGGCGGGGGCGACCGCGGTGATCCAGCCCGGCGGCTCGATCCGCGACGAGGAAGTGATCGCCGCCGCCGACGAAGCCGGCCTCGCGATGGTGTTCACGGGAATGCGCCACTTCCGGCACTGACGGCGGCGCGGCGAACGCCCGTCGCAATCGGCGGCGGGCGCTGCTATCTGGTCGCCATGCCACATCTTTATCTCGTCGACGGCTCGGGCTATATCTTCCGCGCCTATCACCGCCTGCCGCCGCTCACCAACAAGCATGGGGAGCCGGTCGGCGCGGTCTATGGCTACACGACGATGCTGTGGAAGCTCGCCGATGAGCTGCACAAGGCCGATGGCCCGACCCACATGGCGGTCATTCTCGACAAGTCGTCGAAGACGTTCCGTAACGACCTGTATGACCAGTACAAGGCGCATCGCCCGCCGCCGCCCGAGGACCTCGTCCCGCAATTCCCGATGATCCGCGACGCGACGCGCGCGTTCAGTTTGCCGTGCATCGAGGAGGAGGGGTGGGAGGCCGACGACCTGATCGCCAGCTATGCCAAGGCGGCGCTGGCGCAGGGGTGGCAGGTGACGATCGTCAGCTCGGACAAGGACCTGATGCAGCTGGTCGAGGACGGCAGCCTCGACCTTTACGACACGATGAACAACCGTCGGCTGGGGCGCGAGCATGTGCTCGAGAAGTTCGGCGTCGGGCCGGAAAAGCTCGGCGACGTGCTCGCGCTGATGGGCGACAGCGTCGACAATGTGCCGGGCGTGCCGGGGGTGGGTCCGAAGACCGCGGCCAAGCTGATCCTCGAACATGGCGACTTGGAATCTGTGCTCGCCGCGGCCGAGGGGATGAAGAAGGGCAAGCTGCGCGACAATTTGATCGAGCATGCCGAGATGGCGCGGCTGTCGCGCCGGCTGGTCGCGCTGTCGTGCGACGTACCGCTCCCCGATCCGCTCGACGCGCTGGAGATGCAGGGGATTCCCGAGGCACCGCTGCGCGCCTTCCTCGACCATCATGGCTTCCGCTCGCTGCTCGCCAAGCTGTCGAGCGTCGCCGATGCGCCGACCGCGACCGCCGCCGCGCCGGTCGCGCAGCAGGAAGAGGACCCGCCCTGCAATCATGACGGCTACGAGACCGTGGTGGATGAGGGCGCGCTCGATCGCTGGATCGACGACGCCCGCGCGCAGGGCTGGGTGGCGGTGGATACCGAGACGACGGGCACCGATCCGATGCGCGCCGAGCTGGTCGGCGTCAGCCTCGCGCTTCAGCCCAACCGTGCCTGCTACATCCCCATCGCGCATGGCGGCACCGACATGTTCGCCGAGAAGCCCCAGCAACTGCCGCGCGAAACGGTGCTGGCGAAACTCAAGCCGCTGCTGGAGGACGAAAGCGTCCTCAAGATCGGCCACAACCTGAAATACGACTATATCATGCTCGCCCGCGCGGGCATCCGCGTGGCGCCCTATGACGACACGATCGTCATGAGCTTCGACCTCGATGCCGGGCTCCACGGGCATGGCATGGACGAGCTGGCCGCAACGCACCTGTCGCACGCGTGCATCGCGTACAAGGACGTGGTGGGGACGGGCAAGAAGCAACTCGGCTTCCACGAAGTCGATCTGAAGGCCGCGACCCGCTACGCCGCCGAGGATGCCGACGTGACGCTGCGCCTGTGGCGGCGGTTCAAGCCGCGGCTTCCCTATGAGCGGGCTACCACCGTCTATGAGCGCGTCGACCGCCCGTTGGTGCGCGTCATCGCCGAGATGGAGATGGCGGGCGTCAAGGTCGACGCCCCCACGCTCGCCCGCCTGTCCGAGCAGTTCTCCGGCCAGATGGCGGCGCTGGAGACCGAGATTCACGGCCTCGCCGGCGGTCCCTTCACGATCGGCAGTCCCAAGCAATTGGGTGACGTCCTGTTCGACCGAATGGGCCTGAAGGGCGGACGCAAGGGCAAGTCGGGCGTCTATTCGACCGACGTCAACGAACTCGAACGCCTCGCGAGCGAGGGCGTCGAGATCGCGCGAAAGGTGCTCGACTGGCGCCAGCTGTCGAAGCTGAAATCCACCTATACCGACGCGCTTCAGGAACAGATCAATCCCGCGACCGGCCGCGTCCACACCAGCTATTCGCTGACCGGCGCGCAGACGGGGCGGCTGTCCTCGACCGACCCCAATCTCCAGAACATCCCGATCCGCACCGAAACCGGCCGCCAGATTCGCGACGCGTTCGTGGCGGAACCGGGCAACGTCATCCTCGCCGCCGACTATTCGCAGATCGAACTGCGCCTTGCCGCGCACATCGCCGACGTGCCGCAATTGCGCGACGCGTTCGCGCGCGGCGACGACATCCACAGCCTGACCGCGACCGAATTGTTCGGCGAGGTCAACCGCGACACGCGCGGGCGGGCGAAGACGATCAACTTCGCGATCCTCTACGGCATCAGCCGCTGGGGCCTCGCCGGTCGCCTCGGCGTCACTGCGGAGGAGGCGCAGGCGATGATCGACCGCTATTTCGAGCGGTTCCCCGGCATCGGCAACTACATCATGACCACGACCGAGGCGGTACGCGCCAACGGCTTCACCGAAACGCTGTTCGGGCGAAAGACACACTTCCCGCGCATCCGCTCGAAGGTGCAGCACGAGCGACAGGGGGCCGAGCGCGCCGCGATCAACGCGCCGATCCAGGGGACGAGCGCCGACATCATCAAGCGGGCGATGGCGCGGATGGGGCCGGCGTTGGCCGATGCGGGGCTGCCCGACGTGCGGATGCTGATGCAGGTGCACGACGAACTCGTCTTCGAACTGCCCGAGGGCGACGTGGACGCCGCCCGGCCGGTGATCGAGCGCGTGATGGCGACCGCGGCCGAGCCGCTGGTCGAACTGACGGTCCCGCTCGGCGTCGAGATCGGCGTCGGCAAGAGCTGGGGCGCGGCGCACTGATCCGCGCACCGTTGCGCGATTGCCGCAACGGTGCGGCAATCGTGACGCGGGGCTTTGGCGACGCGCGCGTTTCGCCTAGAGGCGGGCGACCGTGACAGTGCCCGCCGCCCCCACGCCGTCCGACGGCGCCGAAGACGATATCGCGGCGCTGGCCAAGGGCGGGCGCACCAATGTCATCGGCTTCGGCCTGCGCCTTGCCGCGCGGCTGCCGTTCCTGTTCATCGCGGGCCGCGTCTATGGGCCGGAGATCGTCGGGCGGTTCGCGATCGCGGTGCTGGTGGTCGAACTGGCGGCGCTGCTCGCCACGCTGGGCCTCAAGCGTGGGCTGGCACAGGCACTGGCGGCGACCGACCGGCCGCACGCGCACGTCGTCTGGGACGCGCTCGCCGTCGCGCTGATCCTGTCGCTGATCGCCAGCGGCATGCTCTTCGTCTTTCCCGAGATCATGTACCCCAACAGCCAGGTGATCGGGCTGGAGCGGCTGCTGCCGCTCGTCGTCTTCGCCGTCGCCTGTTCGGATGTGTCGCTGGCCGCGCTCGCCTATCGCCACAACGTCAAGGCGGCGGTGACCGCGCGCGCGGTGATCGAGCCGTGGACGATCAGCATCGCCGCCTGGGGCCTGTCCTATGTCTCGTCGCGCGACGGGCTCATCATCGCCTATGTGCTGTCGATGGCGGCGGCGCTGGGGGCGAGCATCGTGCCCTTCGTGAAGAGCTACGGCCTGCCCGCCGGCTGGCGCCCGCATTTGACGCCGATGTTCGCGCTGGCGCGCCAGAACGCGCCGCTTGCCGGTGCCGACGCGATCGAGTGGGGGACGCGCAACGTCGACCGCTTCATCCTCGGCCTCGTCTTCCCGCCCGCGGTGGTCGGCATCTACTACATGGCGCAGCAGGTCGCCTCGCTGCCGCAGAAGCTGAAGACCAGCTTCGACCCCGTGCTCGGCCCCGTCATCACCCACCGCCTCGCCGAAAACGACCGCGCGGCGGTGGCGGCGCAGATCCGTCAGGTCGGCTTCTGGATCATGGCGGCACAGGCGGCCCTCGCGCTGATCGGCGGCATCCCGGCGGAGGGCGTGATGGGCGTCGTCGGGCCGGAGTTCGTCGCGGGATCGGGCGCGCTCTGCTTCCTCCTGCTCGCCGAAGTGCTCGCGGCGAACGGCGCAGTGGCGGAGGCGGGGCTCGTCTATGTCGCGCGGCACCGCAATCTGATGCTGTCGCTGGCGGTGATCGGGCTTCAGGTCGCGCTGACCTTTGCGCTCCTGTTCGTCGCTCGCCGGCTGGCTTGGCCGCAGGGTTGGGCCGCGGCGATGCCCGCCGTTGCGCTGGCGCTGTCGCTGGGCGTCGGATCGATCCTCAAGTCGCGGCTGCTTGCCCGGCTGCTCGGCGCGCCGGTATCGGCGTGGCGCTGGCCCTGGGCGTGGGCGGTGCTTGCCACCAGCCTCGTCGGCTGGGCATTCGTGCAGTTGCCGAAGCGGCTGGAGTGGCTCGAGCTGTCGGCCGGCATCCCCGCGATGCTGCTCGTCTATGGCTTCGTTCTCTGGCGCTGGGCATTCAAGCGCGAGGATCGGGCGCTGTTCGAACGCAAGCCAGCCGCCGAAGCGGCGCCGTAACGATCAGTCTGACCACAAGGATCGATTGGCAATCAATCGCTTGTTGCGCATGATGGCCCCAACCATAAAAACGGAGGGGCGCTTGATGACGAAATATTCGGGGCGGCGCACGATCGCCATCCTTGCGGGCGGGACGGTCGCGGGCTGGGCTCTGGTCGCGCTGGTCGCCGATGCGGTCTGGCTGGCGATGCAGAACTGAGGCAAGGCCTCAGCGGGCCATCAGTCGCTGCGGTGCCTCGGTATCGTGATAGGCGACGACGCGCGCGACGACGTTCTGCATCAGCTTCTGCCGGTCCTGCGTCGGCCGGGTCGTGTCGCCGATCATCACCGCGATGGCATAGGCGCGGCCGTCGGGCGCGGTCAGGATACCGACATCGTTGAAGCCCGCGGTGCGGCCCATCAGGTCCTGACCCGTGCCGGTCTTGTGCGCCAGCCGCCAGCCGGGCGGCACACTGGCACGCAGCCGCGCATGGCCCGTGCGCGAGCTTTCCATGACGTTGATGAGATAGCTGGTCGACTGCGGCGACAGAAGCTCCCCGCGGCGCAGCTTGGTCAGCGCGTTGGCGATCGAGGCGGCGGCAGCGCCGTCGATCGGATTGGCGACATAGGCGTTGAACGCGGCCTGGCGCACGCCCGGCGCGAGCTTGGCACGCGCCGCCTGGAACGCGCGGCCCATCGCGTAATCCTGTCGCCACTGAAGGCCGGCGGTGCGGCTCTGAAGCAGCCGCTCGCCCGGTCCGAACCGGATCGCGCCCAGCGAATGGCGCGCGATGAAGGCGTTGACCGCCGGCGGCCCGCCGACGTGGCGCAGCAGCCGATCGTTGGCCGTATTGTCGCTCATCGTCATCGCGCGGCGGATGAGCTCGCGAACCGTGGTGTTGTAGACGCCGTTCTGGAGCAGCGAGGCAATCGGCTGGTGAAACAGCGTCAGGTCGTTCTGGGTGATCGTCAGCGGATCGTCGAGACTAATGCGCCCCTGATCGATCTGGTCCATCGCGGTCAGCGTGACCCACAGCTTGCTGACCGATTGCTGCGGCATCGGCACGTCGCCGTTCTTCGACACCATCCAGCCGGTATCGATGCTCTTGACCGCGACGCCCACCTTGCCGCCGAACGCGCCGACAAGACCGTCGATATCGGTGACGAGCGGGGTGGGGGCGGGGACGACGACCTGGTTCTGCGGTGCCGCGCTGCCATGGACGTAGCCGGGGGGAAGCAATTCGGTGATGCGCCCGTCCTGATGCTGGGGCGCGGCCCCGATCAGCGCGAGCGGCGCAAGGCCGCCCAGCGTCAATGCACGCTCGATCACCGAAAAACGCGAAACTACCATAAGCGTCGACAAGCCCCCTGATGGGCGAAACCATGACGCAGCGCGGGCAGTGGCGGCAACAGGCCGCACGAGCGGCTGCGACGAAGCATTCTACCTTAGCGACAGGACGTGAACAACGCCCGAACGAGTACGCTTTCCAGCGGTTTCGCCGCCCCTTGGGGTCAGGGGATCAGGATCGTGTCCTGCGGCGGCTCGACCGTTTTCGGATAGTCGAGCGTGTAGTGCAGCCCGCGGCTCTCCTTGCGGTGCAGCGCCGACTTCACGATCAGCTCGGCCGACTGGAGGAGGTTGCGCAACTCGATCAGGTCGGGGGTGACGCGGAAATGGCCGTAATAATCGGCGACCTCCTCCTGCATCATCTTGATGCGATGCGCCGCGCGCTCCAGCCGCTTGGTGGTGCGCACGATGCCGACATAATTCCACATGAAGCGCCGGATCTCGGTCCAGTTCTGCTTGATGACGACTTCCTCGTCGCTGTCGGTGACGCGGCTTTCGTCCCACGGCCGGATCGAGGGCGGGCGCGGCAGCGCGTCCCAGTGCGCGGCGATGTGCGCCGCGGCCGCCTCGCCATAGACGAAGCATTCGAGGAGCGAGTTGGAGGCGAGGCGGTTGGCGCCGTGCAGCCCCGACTGGCTGACCTCGCCCGCCGCATATAGTCCGGGCAGGTCGGTGCGCCCGTCGCGATCGACGACGACGCCGCCGCAGGTGTAGTGTTGCGCGGGCACCACCGGGATCGGCCCGGTGGTCATGTCGATGCCCAGGCCGAGCAGCTTGGCATGGATCGTCGGGAAGTGCGCCTTCACGAACTCGGCGCCGCGATGGCTGATGTCGAGATGCACGTAATCGAGCCCGAACCGCTTGATCTCCGCATCGATCGCGCGCGCCACCACGTCGCGCGGGGCAAGCTCCATCCGGTCGGCATCGTAATAGGGCATGAACCGCTTGCCCGTCTGCGGATTGACGAGCCGGCCCCCTTCGCCGCGCACCGCCTCGGTAATCAGGAAGTTCTTGACCTCCAGGTTGTAGAGGCAGGTCGGGTGGAACTGCATGAACTCCATGTTGGATACGCGCGCGCCCGCCCGCCATGCCATCGCGATGCCGTCGCCCGTCGCCCCGCGCGGCGCGGTGGAGAATAGATAGGTGCGCCCCGCGCCCCCCGTCGCCAGGATCGTCGCGCGCGCGGTGTAGAGCTCGACCTTCCCGCTCGCGCGATTGAAGGCATAGACGCCCCAGACATTCCCCGCGCCCGAATAGCGAAGTTCGTGCCGGCTGGTCGCCAGATCCACCGCCACCATGTCGGGGACAAGGGTGATGTTCGGATGCGCCTCCGCCGCGCGGATCAGCGCTGCCTGCACCGCCCAGCCGGTGGCGTCGTCAACATGAACGATCCGGCGATGGCTGTGCCCGCCCTCGCGCGTCAGGTGCCAGCCATTGCCGCCATTCTCGGCCGCGTTGAAGGGGACGCCCAGTTCGGCCAGCCGCTCGATCGCGGCGGGGGCGCGCTCGACCACGAACTCGACCACGTCGCGGTCGTTGAGGCCCGCGCCCGCGACCATCGTGTCCTCGACATGGTTCTCGAACGTGTCGCCGGGTTCGAGCACCGCGGCGATCCCCCCTTGCGCCCACGCGGTCGACCCCTCGTCCAGCCGCCCCTTGGCGAGCACGGTCACGCGGAAGCGATCGGCAAGGTTGAGCGCGGCGGTCAGCCCGGCGGCGCCCGACCCGATGATGAGGACGTCGGTCTCAGCCATTCGCCGCCGCCCGTGTGAGGTTCAGGAACACGTCCTCCAGATCGGCCTCGCGCGTCGTGACGTCGACGATCGCGAACCCGCCCTCGCTCACCGCGGCCAGCACCTCGCCCGCATTGGTCCGATCCTTGCGATAGGTGATGGCCAGCGTGCGCGGGTCGATCGCCTCGACCTTTTCGAAGCACCGCGCCTCCGGCGGCGCGGTCACGTCGCGGTCGAGTGTCACGACGACCTGCTTTTCCTGCGCCATGCCGATCAGCGTGCGGGTGGGCTCGTTGGCGACGACACGGCCGTGGTTGATGATCGCGATGCGATCGCACAACTCCTCGGCCTCCTGCAGATAGTGCGTGGTCAGCACCACCGTCACGCCGCGCGCGTTGAGGCCGCGGACATAGTCCCAGAGCTGGCGGCGAAGCTCGATGTCGACGCCTGCGGTCGGCTCGTCGAGGACGATGACGGGCGGCGAATGGACCATCGCCTTTGCGACCATCAGCCGCCGCTTCATGCCGCCCGACAGCGTGCGTGAATAGGCGTTCGCCTTGTCCTCCAGCCCCATCGCGCGAAGGAGGTCGAGACTGCGTCGCTTCGCCCTGGGCACGCCGTAGAAACCCGCCTGGTTCTCCAGCGTCTCCAGCGGCGTGAAGAAGGGGTCGAAGGTGATCTCCTGATTGACGATGC
>CAJYLT010000015.1 GCA_913775795.1 uncultured Sphingomonas sp.
ATGCAGAGCGATCAGTCCAACCTGTTCTTCGGCGTGACGCGGATCGGCGGCAAGCCGCAGGTTGCACTCTATACCCGCGACAAGGGCGAGGAGACGCTGGTCGCCTCCGCGCCCGTCGATCCGCGCCGGCCGGTGACGCTGACGATCCGCGCGAACGGCGGCACGATGGCGTTCGATTATGGTGCGGGCGCGGCGAAGCGGACGCTGAAGGACGGGCTCGACGTCCGCTTCCTCAGCACCAACCGTGCAGACGGGTTCGTCGGTACGGTGATCGGACCGTTCGCCTATACACGCTGATTGCGGGAAGCGCTTGCCCGCTTTATTGTCGGACTTATAAGCTGTGGCGGACGCGCGCCGCGCGGGAGGGAAACGAACATGATGATCCGTCTGGGGGCCGCGCTCCTGCTCACCGCCGCCGCGATGCCCGCACTTGCCGCCGATGCCGAGCGCAAGCCCTTCGGCAAGCTGGCCGACGGCAGCGCGGTCGAGATCGTGTCGCTGAAGAACAAGCGCGGGGTCGAGGCGCGGATCATCACCTATGGCGCGACGCTCCAGGCGCTGATCGGCCCCGACCGCACGGGCAAGCGCGCCGATGTGACGCTCGGCTACGACACCGCCGAAATGTACGAGCAGAAGCCCAATTACTTCGGCGTGACGGTCGGTCGCTATGCCAACCGCATCAAGGGCGGTCAGTTCGCGCTAGACGGCAAGCGCTATCAGCTGACGCTCAACGACAAGACCAATTCGCTGCATGGCGGCACCAAGGGTTTCGACAAGCGCAACTGGCGGATCGTGTCGGTCGCGAGCGGCTCGACCGCGAAGCTGGTGCTGGCGCTGACCAGCCCCGACGGCGACCAGGGCTATCCCGGCAGGGCGGACGTCACCGTCACCTATACGCTGGACGAGGCGAGCAACCTGACGATCGCCTACGACCTCAAGACCGACAAGCCGACCATCGCCAACATGACCAACCACGCGCTGTTCAACCTGGCGGGCGAGGGCGCGGCACAGGGCACGTCGGACCATGTACTGACGATTCCGGCTCGGGCCTACACCCCCGTCGATGCGACGCTGATCCCGACGGGCGAGCGGCGCGCGGTCGCCGGCAGCGTGTTCGACTTCACCCGCCCGCGCCTGATCGCGCAGGGGCTGCGCGACCGGCGCGACGAGCAGATCCGCCTCGGCACCGGCTACGACCATAATTTCGCGCTCGACGCCGGCCTGACACCCACGCCCAAGCTCGCCGCCCGGCTGGAGGACCCCAAGTCGGGCCGCGTGCTCGAGGTGCTGACGACCGAGCCGGGCGTGCAATTCTATACCGGCAACTTCCTCGACGGGTCGGTGACGGGCAAGTCGGGCCATGCCTATCGCCAGGGCGACGGCATCGCGCTCGAGCCGCAGAAGTTTCCCGATGCGCCGAACAAGCCCGATTTCGCCTCGCCGCGCGTCGATCCGGGCAAGCCCTATCGCCACGTGATGATCTATCGCCTGACCACCCGGAAGTGACAGCCACCCCCATGACCGATCCCAACACCCGCAAGCTGCGCTCGCGCGCCTGGTTCGACAATCCCGAGAATGTCGACATGACCGCGCTCTATCTCGAGCGCTATCTCAATTATGGGCTGAGCCTCGAGGAGTTGCGGTCGGGCAAGCCGATCATCGGCATCGCACAGACGGGCAGCGACCTGTCGCCCTGCAACCGCCACCACCTCGTCCTGGCAGAGCGGGTGCGCGCGGGCATCATCGAGATGGGCGGCATCCCGCTCGAATTTCCCGTCCACCCGATCCAGGAAACGGGCAAGCGGCCCACGCCGGGCCTCGACCGCAACCTCGCCTATCTCGGCATGGTCGAGGCGATCTACGGCTATCCGATGGACGGCGTCGTCCTGACGATCGGCTGCGACAAGACGACGCCCGCCGCGCTGATGGCCGCCGCCACGGTCAACATCCCGGCGATCGCACTGTCGGTCGGCCCGATGCTCAACGGCTGGTTCAAGGGCGAGCGCACCGGCTCCGGCACGATCGTGTGGAAGGCCCGCCAGCTCCTCGCCGCCGGCGAGATCGACGACGAGCAGTTCATCAAGCTGGTCGCCTCCTCCGCTCCCTCGACCGGCTATTGCAACACGATGGGCACGGCGACGACGATGAACTCGCTGACCGAGGCGCTGGGCATGTCGCTGCCCGGTTCGGCGGCGATCCCCGCCCCCTATCGCGACCGGCAGGAATGCGCATGGCGCACCGGCCGCCGCATCGTCGAGATGGTGCATGAGGACCTGAAGCCCTCCGACATTCTCACCAAGGAAGCGTTCGTCAACGCGATCCGCGTCAACACCGCGATCGGCGGCTCGACCAATGCCCCGATCCACCTCGCCGCGATCGCGCGGCATATCGGCGTCGACCTGCCGATCGAGGACTGGCAGGCCTATGGCCTCGACCTGCCGCTGCTGGTCAATCTCCAGCCCGCCGGCGAATATCTGGGCGAGGATTATTACCGCGCCGGCGGCGTGCCGGCGGTGGTCGCGCAGTTGATGGGCGCGGGCCTGATCCATGAGGGCGCGCTGACCGTCAACGGTCGCACGATCGGCGATAATTGCCGCGATGCGGAGATCGAGGACGACAAGGTCATCCGCCGCTTCGACGCGCCGCTCCTTGAAAAGGCGGGGTTCGCGGTACTCAGCGGCAACCTGTTCGACGCGGCGATCATGAAGCTGTCGGTGATCTCCGACGAGTTCCGCCAGCGTTACCTGTCGAACCCCGACGATCCCGATGCGTTCGAGGGCCCGGTCGTCGTGTTCGACGGGCCGGAGCAGTATCACCACTCGATCGACGACCCCGCGCTCGGCATCACGCCCGAGACGTTGCTCATCATGCGCGGTGCCGGCCCGATCGGCTATCCGGGCGCGGCGGAGGTCGTGAACATGCGCCCGCCCGCCTATCTGATCGCCGATGGCGTCAACAGCCTGCCCTGCATCGGCGACGGGCGCCAGTCGGGAACGAGCGGCAGCCCCTCGATCCTGAACGCCAGCCCGGAGGCGGCGGCGATGGGTGGCCTTGCCCTGCTGCGCACCGGCGACCGCGTGCGGATCGATCTTCGCAAGTTCACCGCCGACATCCTGCTGCCGGCCGAGGAACTCGCCGAGCGCCGCCGCGCGCTGGAGGCGGAGGGCGGCTACCAATATCCGGCGTCGCAGACGCCGTGGCAGGCGATCCAGCGCGATCTGGTCGGCCAGCTATCGACCGGCGCGATCCTCGAGGGGGCGGAACAGTTCCAGCGGATCGCCCAGACCAAGGGACTGCCGCGCGACAGCCATTGACCTTCGTCGCGGCGCGCGTCCCGGCGGGGGTTGGGACGTGCGCCGCGCCGGCTTGCCGCGGCGGGCCGTAAAGGGAGAGCAACGATGACCAAGGCGAGTTTGCGCGCGGGCCTCGCCGCCTGCGCGGTGGTGCTGGCGTGGCCGGCGGCGGCGCAGGAAGCGGCGGTCCCCGTCACCGTCCAGGCCGACCGGCCGGGCGCGAAGATCGAGCGCGATATCTTCGGCCAGTTCGCCGAGCATCTGGGCACCGGCATCTATGGCGGCATCTGGGTCGGCGCCGATTCGAAGATCCCGAATGTCCGCGGCATCCGCAGCGACGTGGTCGCGGCGCTGCGCGCGATCCGCGTGCCCAATGTCCGCTGGCCGGGCGGCTGCTATGCCGACGAATATCACTGGCGCGACGGCATCGGCCCGCAGGCCAAGCGCACGCGCAAGGTCAATGCCGCCTGGGGCAACGCGCCCGAACCCAATGCCTTCGGCACGCACGAGTTCATGGACTTCGCCGAGCAGGTGGGGGCCGAGGCCTATGTCTCGGTCAACATCGGCTCGGGCACCGTCAAGGAAGCGGTCGACTGGGTCGAATACATGACCGGCGACGCCGCGACGACCAGCGCGGGTGCGGAGCGCGCAGCGAATGGTCGCAAGGCGCCGTGGAAGGTCAAGTTCCTCGGGATCGGCAACGAAAGCTGGTCGTGCGGCGGCGCGATGACGCCCGATTTCTATACCGACCAGATGAAGCTCTACGCCCGCTTCGTTCGGAACTATCACCCCGACCAGCGCGAGAAGGCGCCGGGCGCGATGCGCCGCATCGCCGTCGGCCCCGGCACCGGCGACACCGCCTATACCGAGGCGGTGATGAAGGCGTGGAAGACCCACGACTGGGCCTGGAACATCGAGGGGCTGTCGCTTCACAACTATACGACGGGCGGCTGGCCGGTCAGCTATTCCTCGACCGATTTCGGCGAGAAGGAATATGCGACGCTGGTCAAGGAAACGCTCGGCATGGACGGGCTGATCGCCAAGCATAGCGAGGTGATGGATCGCTACGACCCTTCGAGAGAGGTCGCGCTCGTCGTCGACGAATGGGGCGTGTGGGCGGCACCGATGCCCGGCACCAATCCCGGCTTCCTCCAGCAGCAGAACACCGTCCGCGACGCGGTGATCGCCGCGCTCAACTTCAACATCTTCGCGCGCCATGCCGACCGTGTGCGGGTCGCCAACATCGCGCAGATGGTCAACGTGCTCCAGTCGATGATCCTGACCGACGGCGCGAAGATGGTGCTGACGCCGACCTACTGGGTCCACAAGCTGTATCTGCCGTTCCAGGACGCGACGGTCGTGCCGGTGGACGTGGGCGCGGGCGTCTATCGCTATGGCGAGCTCGCCATGCCGCGGGTCGATGCGGTGGCGGCGCGGGCGACCGATGGGAAGCTTTATCTGTCGCTCGTGAACCTCGACCCCACCCGGCCGGCGACCATCGAGGCGAAGGTGGCGGGCGTGTCGCCCATCCGCGCGGCGGGCGAGGTCTTGACGGGGCCGGCGGTCAACAGCCTGAACAGCTTCGCCGCGCCCGACGTGGTGAAGCCGCGGGCGATCGCGGCGACCGTCGCGAACGGTGCGATCACGGTGACGCTGCCGCCCGCGTCCGTAACGATGCTGGCGGTCGAGTAAGCTCTAATCGTTACCCCGGCCTCGTGCCGGGGTGACGGCCCGAGGCGTCAGAGAACCTTTACCCCCGTCACCCCCTCACCCCCCGCCGTGCGTGCGAGCGGGTTGGCGAGCGGCAGCGTGAAGGGCGCCGCCTCGATCTCGAACACGTCGCCTTCCTGCGTTGTAAAGCCGTCGCTGAACGACAGCGTCGCGGTGCCGAAGAAATGGACGTGGACGTCGCCCGGCCGGCGGAATAGGTCGTATTTGAAGTGGTGATGCTCGAGATTGGCGAGCGTGTGCGACATGTTAGCCTCCCCCGACAGGAACGGCTTCTCCCACACCGTCTCGCCGCCGCGGCGGATGCGGCTCGTCCCGCGCACGTCGGCGGGGGGCGTGCCGGTCAGGATTTCCGGCCCCAGCGCCGCCTGGCGCAGCTTGGAGTGCGCAAGCCACAGGTAATTGTGCCGCTCGGTCACATGGTCGCTGAACTCGTTGGCGAGCGCGATGCCGATCCGGTGCGGCGTCCCGTCCGGCCCGATCAGATAGATGCCGGCGAGCTCCGGCTCCTCGCCGCCGTCCTTGGCGAAGCCCGGCATCGACAGCGGATCGCCCGGCCCGACGAGCTGGCTGCCATCGCCCTTGTAGAACCATTCGGGCTGCTGCCCCGCGGTGCCGGCGGCGGGCTTGCCGCCCTCGACCCCCTCGAGAAACATCCGCATGGAGTCGGTCTGATGCGCCGCTTCCGCCGCCGCGCGGTGCATCTTGTCGCGCCCTTCGGCCGAGCCGAGATGCGTGAGGCCCGTGCCCGACAGGATCAGGTGCGCCGGATCCTCATGGTTGATCGGCGCGAGCAGCCGCCCCTCGGCCGCCGCCGCCGCCAGATCGACCGTGGCACCGCGCCCGGCCGCTTCGACCGCGTACGCAAGGCTGTGCCCCGCCTCGATCGCGCGTGTCGCAAGCTCGCGCACGCTTGCCACGCCCGGCACGACGAACGCCCCGCCTTCGTTCGCCGCCACGACCTGACGCCCTTCGTTCCCGCGCACCTGCAACAACCGCATCCGAGCCTCTCGATTTATTTACTCTGACTTATTACGCTGTCCCCGATTTGGCAACGTGGGATTTGCCCGCCGCCGCGCGGACGATTACGCTCGAACCTGAAACGAGGGGACTGAACGGGTGGAAGAACAGGCCAGAAAGCCACGCGGCACCGGGCGCCGGCTGCGCGGGGCGGTGGCGAACTATCTCGGCACGGCGATCGTGTCGGGTGAGATCGCGCCGGGCGAGCGGCTGTCGGGCGAGGTTGCCAATGCCGAGGCGCTGGACGTGTCGCGCAGCGCCTATCGCGAGGCGGTGCAGGTGCTGACCGCCAAGGGCCTGGTCGAAAGCCGGCCGAAGGCGGGTACCCGCGTCCTGCCGCGCAGCCGCTGGAACCTGCTCGATCCCGAGGTGCTGGCCTGGGCGTTCGCCAAGGAACCCGACATGAACGTCGTGCGCGACCTGTTCGAGCTGCGCGCGATCGTCGAGCCCGCCGCCGCGCGGCTGGCCGCCGAGCGGCGTGAGAAGGCGGACGTCAAGGCGATGCGCGACGCGCTGGCGGCGATGCGCCGCTTCACGCTCGCCACCGAACCCGGCCGCATTGCCGACCGCGAGTTCCACGACGCGATCCTGCGCGCGACCCGCAACGACGCGCTGGTGGCGCTGAGCGCGGGCATCGGCGCCGCGGTCAACTGGACGACGCAGTACAAGCAGCGCGCTCGCGCCCTGCCCCGCGATCCCGTCCCCGACCATATCCGCGTCGCCGACGCGATCGCCGCGGGCGATGTCGAGGCAGCGGACAAGGCGATGCGCGTGCTGGTGGAGATGGCGTTCGACGACACGCGCGCCGCGATGGTTCGGTGAACGATCAGTCGCCGCTTCCGAGCATCGTCAGCAGATAACGGCGCATCCGATCGGTGCGCTCGTCACCGGGCAGGCCCATGATGCCGCGCGCGCGATCGGGCAGATGCGCCGCCGCTTCGTCGGCATCCTCTGCGAAGACCAGATGATCGAACCAGGCGCGCCACGCCTGTTTCTGGTCGGGCGGAAGGTCTCGGACGCTCATCATCGCGTGGACAAGTGCGTTGAACGGCTTGTTCGCGCTCACCTCCGCCCACCAATAGTTGACGAGTACGTTGACCGCGTCGCGCGCGCGGACATGATGCCACCAGAGCGCGGGGATGAAGAGCGCGTCGCCCGGCTCGAGTTCGGCCACCACCGCATGGGGCAGCGCATCGGCGAACCGCGGATACCGCGCCAGGTCCGGCGCATCGGGATCGACCATCGAGCTCGGCGGGCCGGCCAGCGTGTTGTCGAGCGGCCCGACATAGAGATTCTTCAACTGCGCCGGCGGGAACAACGTGAAGCGTCGCCGACCCGCCACGCAGATCGCGAGATTAGGCGACGCGTCGAAATGTGTCGCGACCTGTGTCGCATTGCCGATCCAGAGGCGGGGGACCGCGTCGACCGGCGGCAGGTCGATCGGGTTGGCCGCGGCCCAGCCGGGCAGATGCGCGGGGGCGGCCGCTGCGCTGGCATAGATGGCCGGCGGCGCCTCCACCCGCTCCTCCGCCAGCCGCAGCAACAGGCCGAGCAGGTTGATCAGCGGCACGCGCTCGCGGTGGAAATTGAACCCGAGAAGGTCGTCCCGGTAGAAAAAGCGGCCACCGATCTCGGGCGGTCCCACCATGACGTCCAGCGGCTCGCCGCCGCCGAACCCGGCCAGATACTGCGCGATGGCGCGATCACCCGACGCCGCGGTCCGAACCACCTGCCAGTCCGCCGCCTGCCCGCGAAGGATCACCGGCTGCGGTGGCGCAGCATCGACGATATCCCGTCGAAATGCCGACGCCCCGATCGCCTCACGCTCGGCGACCCGGCGGTCGGTCACGGGGGGTGGATCCGTTTGCATCCCGATCGATCCTAGGCGCGGGACGCCCGCGCCGCCACCTCAAACCGTTGAAAGATCGCGTGATCCGGCGAGCCGCCCCTAGCGCGCGTCGCGCCCGACCGCGGCCCTTGCCCGCTCCGCCAGTCGGGCCACTGCCGCGTCGTGGATCGCCGGCGCCGTTACCAGCACGCCGAACGCCTCGGCCCGCGCGGTGTTGAACGACAGCGGCTGGCCGAGCGCGTCGCTGACCGCCGCGCCGCCCTCGCGCGCGATGAGCACGGCGGCGGCGATGTCCCACTCATGGCCCCAGCGCAGCGTCGCGATCAGATCGGCTTCGCCCGCCGCGACCATCGCCATGCGCAGCGCGATGGAATTGGGCTTGGCCACGGTCACGAAATCGCGATCCGCCTTGGCCAGTGCATCGGCGGGGACGCGCGCGCCGGTAATCTCGGTCCGGTCACTCGCGCGCAGCCGCTCCGCCCCGCGAAACGCACCGTCGCCCGCGACCGCGCGCCAGTGCTCGCCCCGCGCCGGCGCGTCGAGCACCGCGATCACCGGCTGCCCGTCCTCGACCAGCGCGATCGATACCGCCCAGCCGGGCCGCCCGCGCAGATAGTCGCGCGTGCCGTCGATCGGATCGACCACCCAGACGCGCCGGCCGCCCAGCCGCTCGCGGCTGTCCACCGTCTCCTCCGACAGCCAGCCTGCCTCGGGCAGCAGCGCCGACAGCCGCTCGCGCAGCAACTGATCGACGGCGATGTCCACCTCGCACACCGGATGCCCCGGCGCCTTCTCCCACCGCTTCACCTCTGCGCCGAAGCGCGCCATGGCGAGCGCGCCCGCCTCGGCCGCGATGGCGCTTACCCGGTCGGCGAAGGGGTCAGCCACCGGCGACGGTCATCCCGTCGATGCGGATCGTCGGCGCATTGGTGCCGTAGCGGAACTCGAGGTCGCTGGCGGGCACCAGCGCCCGGTACATGTCGATCAGATTGCCCGCGATGGTGATGCCCGCGACGGGGCGGACGAGCTCGCCATTCTCGATCAAGAAGCCCGCCGCGCCGCGGCTGTAATCGCCGGTGACGCCGTTGACCCCCTGCCCGATCAGTTCGGTGACGTAGATGCCGCGTTTCACTTCGCCGACGAGCGTCTCGACCGGCACGTTGCCCGCCGCCATATGCACATTGGTCGTCGCCGTCCCGCCGCCGCGCGCGGCATGGCCGGTCGGCTCCAGATGCAACTGCCGCGCCGCCCCGCTGTCGAGCAGCCAGGTCTGGAGCACGCCATGCTCGACCAGATCGACGGGGGAGACCGGCAGCCCCTCGCCATCGAACGGCCGCGAACGGAGCCCGCGCGGGCGGTGCGGGTCATCGGTGATCGTCACCCCCTCGGCAAACACGGGCTTGCCGAGCTTGTCCTTGAGGAAGCTGGTCCTGCGCGCGACCGCGCCGCCGGCGATCGCGGCTGTGAAGTGGCCGATCAGGCTGGCGCTGACCCGCCGGTCGAAGACGATCGGCATTGTCCCGCTTTCGACCTGCACCGGATCGAGCCGCTCGACCGCGCGCTCGCCCGCGCGGCGGCCGATCGCCTCGGCGGCCTCGAGCTGGGCGAAGTAACGCGCCGAGTGGCTGGCGTCGCCGCCCTGCATCCGCTCGCCGGTGCCGGCGATGACGCTGGCGGACAGGCTGTAGCTGGTCGTTGCATAGCCGCCGGCAAAGCCGTGGCTGGTGGCCAGCGCCGACACCGCCGCGCGGGCCGAGGCGCCCGCACCGTCGCTGTTGGTGATCCCCTCCACGCCCCGCGCCGCATCCTCGCAAGCCATGGCGAGGTCGCGCAGGCGATCGGGCTCCACCGCCGCGTCGTCGTGCAGGTCGAGGTCGGGGGCGGTGCCGTGCATCAGGCGATGCTCGGGCGCGAGGCCGGCATAGGGGTCCTCGGGCGCGGCCGTCGCCATCGCCACGACGCGCTCGGCCAGCCGGTCGAGATCGGCGGGGGCGAAGCGCGAGCTGGTCACGCTTGCCACGCGGCGACCGACGAAGGCGCGGAGGGCCAGCGACTCGCCCTCCGACCGGTCGATTTCCTCGAGGTGACCCAAGCGGACGCCGACGCCCGTCGACTGGTCGGCACTGACGCTGGCGTCGACGGCATCGGCACCGGCGGCGCGCGCCCTGTCGACGGCGGCCTGGGCGATGGCGACGGCTTCGGAAACGCTGAGCATCAACCGCAGTTAGGGTGCGGGATGCCCCCCGTCAAAGGGCGGCGGCGGTCCCGACCACGGCGCAGGCGAGGAACATCAGGAACCCCGCCATCCGGTTCGACCGGAACCGCGCCAGCGCGCCCGCGCCGTCGGCCGGCTTCAGCGTCGCCACCTGCCAGACGAAATGTCCCGCGACGGGAACGAGGGCCAGCAGCGCGAGCGGATCGGCGAACGTCCGCCAGAACGCCGCCGCCCAGCATCCGACCGCGATCGCATAGAAGATCGCCGTCCCCGCCCGCACATGCCGCCCCATCGCGCGCGC
>CAJYLT010000016.1 GCA_913775795.1 uncultured Sphingomonas sp.
CCTGCTGATTGGACGAGGCTGGGAAGTCGGAGACGTCGCCAACGATAGCCGGCGGGAAAGGCGTCGCAATGCAATGTCGGCTATCGCCACGGGCATTCCCGTTAGCGGTCGTTCCGCTTTCCTGCCCGAAGCGGACACCGGTGCCGACTGCAGCGATGCCGAAAAGCGGCCATTCCGCTTACGCCCAATTGCGGACGCTCGTAGCGGCCTAGCGCGCCCTTTTAGCCGAGTTCACCAGCGCATCGTTGCGGTTAGCGCTCCTCAGTCGTCGTCCTTGACGAGCCGCAGGCCGCGAGGTCCGGTGGAGGTCAGGCTGCTCAACCTCCACTCCGCCCAGGCCAAAGCGATTGCTCTCGCGTCCCCGTTGACAAACAACGCTGACCCAGAGTGAGAGTAGATGGCGGTCGACTTGGATCCGGCGTCGCGAATGTGCCAGATGGCTTCTGGGTTGACGAAAACCGGGGTGCCGTCAGTGAGTGACATTTCGAGCATCATCGGCCCTTCTGTTTTGGTGGGATTGCGCGGACGTTCTCCGCCGATGCGCCAACTTTAACTGATGGATTGGACGCGTTCTGTTTCGGCTCGACCTTCTTCGGCTTCCGCGCCTCGCGATTGCCGCGGTTCTGTTCCTTGCTCATCAATAGTTCCCTGATTTGAACGCAGGCGGGATGCCTCAGTCGTAAGCTTGATCCGAAGGCGTGCGGCCATGCGCGCAACGTCGGCTTCGGAACGGCAGAGAGTGTCAGCGATGGCTGCCAGAAGTTGACCGGCCGATGCTTGAGCTCGCAGATCGTTGACGTTTGTCTGCGTCCATCGCGGCTCTGCGCCGATCACGCCTTCGGCCTCGCGATGGCACGCGCATCGATCTTTTCTTCATCTTGACTGGAGGCGATCTGTGAGGCGTAGCCGCGTGCTAGGCCTTCATGCGATTTGCGCGCCTCAACGGACGCGGCTCGCGCGGCATTGCCGATCGAAACATCACGACGCTTCTGAAGTTCAGTGAGGTTCATCGCCAAAGCTCCTCCACAGCAAGCGGGAGCGCGATGGTCTCTCAGCTGTCCGCGCTCGCAAGCATGAAGCGGACAATGTTTGGAAGGTGGGGACGACACGCTTCCAGCACAACCTGTCGATCGACGATCGACGATCGGCGATGGGGGAAAAACGACGGCGACCGACCTTAGGTCGGCCTATCAGCTAACGTCCGCTTTCCTGCCCATAGCGGACATTCGCTTCCCGCTGACGAAACCCTGAGCCGCCATCTCGGCGCCGCACCCACGGTTGTCTTTGGGCAACGTCCGAAAGGCAACGGCGCATCTCGGTCACGCAAGCGGCACAAACGACCCCGCCACAGCTGCGCCCGATAGCCGCCGCCCATGCCCCCGGATGCGCGCGGCCCAATCGATACGAGGAGCCCGTCGACATGGATCGAGCCGCCCCTCGCCCGCAGCCGGCCGCCCAGGCAAGCAACGACCTCGCCGATCAGCTCGAGCGCGTTACCCCGCAGCTCGACACGCTGACGCATCGCGCGCGCCTGGGCGTGAACTCCGCGGCCGAATATGACGAGCTTGAGGCGATGGCGCAGGCGATCGCCCGCGATGTCGTCGCCCCGTTCCGCTCGCGCCGGCCGGGCAACCCTCCGCTGCGCATCAGCGCCGACGGCACGAAGGCGATCTGGTAATGGCGATCCCGCGCAAAAAGCTTCAGGCCGTGATCGACGCCGGCCACCCGGACGATGCGCTGATCGGCTTGCCAGTCAGCCTGGTGCGCGAGATCCTCAGCGCGCTCGCAGGCCCGCCGCGCGTCCATCACGAGATCCACGTGTCGGCGTCGCCCTATCCCTCGCAGGCGCGGGCGCGATGACCGAGCGCATTCACCCCGCCGCGATCGACGTCGCCGGCACGCCGTATCTGCGCGACGCGAAGGGCAACCTCGTACCGCTCGCCGCGGTGAAGCCGGCCGATCTGCTGATGGACGAGACGGTGCGCGAGATCCTCGACGCGGCGCGCGCCACGTCGGCCGCGATCGCCGCTTTCAAGGTACAATCGTTCGACAAGGTCGCCGCGCTGCAGGGCCTGCTCGCCCAGGAGTACGACGCCCAACTCGGCGGGAAGAAGGGCAACATCACCCTCCTCACCTTTGACGGGTGCGAGAAGGTGCAGGTGGCCGTCGCAGACGTGATCGAGTTCGGTCCCGAGCTTCAGGCGGCAAAGGCGCTGATCGACGAGTGCCTGGCCGAGTGGGCGGCCGACAGCCGCGTCGAGCTGCAGAGCCTCGTCAACCGGGTGTTCGCTGTCGACAAGGAAGGCCAGATCAACCGCGCCGAGCTGTTCATGCTACTGCGCGTCGAGATCGCCGACGAGCGCTGGAAGCGGGCAATGGACGCCATTCGCGACAGCATCCGCGTCGTCGGCGCCCGGACGTACATGCGCTTCTACGAACGCCCCTCGCCCGACGGCGCTTGGCGCGGCGTCACGATCGACATGGCCTCGGCCTGATGCCAGCCCGACCGCCGAGCTTCGGCGCTCGGCCGAAGCCAGTGGCGAGGTTCGATCGCGATCGGCGTAAGCGCGGCCGTGCCGGCATGCGCGAGCGGCACGCGGTGCTCGACGAGGAGCCGGTGTGCCGGGCCTGCAAGGCGCAGGGACTAACGCGGGCGAGCGAGGAGGTCGACCACATCGTGCCCCTCGAGCGCGGCGGGTCGGACGCGAGGAGCAACAAGCAGGGCCTCTGCCGCCCCTGCCACGCCGCGAAGACCGCGGCCGAGGCGGCGGCGCGGGCGGGCCGCTCCTGACCCGACCGGGGGGGTGGGTCGAAGCCTCAGACCGCCGCCTAGCGGACACACCCGCCCCGTCAGATTTTTGATTGGGTGATTTCAAAGGGGAAAAAGGTGGCGCGTGGGGGGGCTCGATCTGGGTCGGGCCGCAAGCGTACGGATCCGGCGCTGAAGCTGTTGGGGGCCGCGGCGATCGCGCCGGTGACTGTGCCTGGCGCCGCGCCGAAGATGACCCCGCCGCTTCACCTGTCGGATCATGAGCAGCTGCTATTCGGGACGATCGTCGAGCTGCTCGAGGCGCGGGGAAATGCATCGGTCAACTGGACCGATCACGTCGCTCTGCTAGCGGTACGGCTTGCGCAGGCGCAGCGGCTGAAGGCCGTCCTCGAGGTGGAGGGCGACACCTATCAGACCAAGACGTCGACCGGCGGTCTGATGATCCGTGCGCGGCCCGAGGTCGCGATGATGTCCGAGGCGATGCGGCAGGTGCAGTCGCTGCTGGGCGAGCTGATGCTCAATCCGTCAGCGGCGCTGAAGATCGCCGAGGGTCACAAGAAGCCGGCCGGCGACTTCGACGATTTTTGAGGGAGGCCGCGATGCAGACGTATGTCGAGCATGGCCGCGGGTCCCGTCGCACTTGGCGCCAGCTTGCCGAACTTCCTGACGGTGCAATCTACCTCGTCCCAAACGAGAGGATGGCCGGCCATTGTCGGCAGCTTCTGCGAAATATGGGCCGCGACCCGCGGGTCGTGCGATTCGCTACGATCGAGAACTTCCACCGGTTCGTGGGCGCACGAGCACCGGCGTTCGATCGGGACCATGTGTTCGATGATCGCCCCTGGTCTACGCGCGATCAGGAGGTCACCGACTTCCTGCGCCTGACCGTTACGCCCTACTACTGATGTGTCGATCGAGGCGCGGCCGTTCGCCGCGATCGCGCATGGCTATGCGCGCGATGTCGTCGCCGGCGTCGTGCCGGCATGCAAGTCGATCCGGCTTCAGGCGAAGCGCCACCTAGACGAGCTCGAGGCGTCGAAGCGGGAAGGCTTCCCGTTCCGCTTCGACGAGGACAAGGCCGCGCGGCCGTGCCGCTTCATCGAGCGGCTGCCGCACTCGAAGGGCGAATGGGCGGCGGGCGGCCAGCGGCTGAAGCTCGAGCCGTGGCAGGTCTGGATCATCGCCTGCACCTTTGGCTGGGTGCATGAGAGCAGCGGACTTCGCCGGTTCCGGGTGCTGTTTCCGGTCATCCCGCGCAAGAACGGCAAGTCGGCGATTGCGGCGGGCGTCGGTCTCTACATGCTGTGCGCCGACGGGGAGTTCGGCGCCGAGATCTATTCGGGCGCTACGACGCAAAAGCAGGCGCTCGAGGTGTTCAAGCCGGCGCAGCTGATGTGCCGCCGCACGCCGGCGCTGCGCGCCCGGTTCGGGATCGAGGTCAGCGCGCATACGCTGGTGCGGGTCGAGGACGCGTCGAAGTTCGAGACGATCATCGGCAGCCCGGGCGACGGCCAGTCGCCTAGCTGCTCGATCCACGACGAGTATCACGAGCACGCCGACGACGGCCAAGTCGAGACGATGCGGACGGGCATGGGTGCCCGCCGGCAGCCGTTGCAGATCCTCATCACGACGGCGGGCATCAACCTGGCCGGCCCGTGCTATGCCCGCGTGCTCGAGGAGCGGAAGCGGCTCGAGGGCGTGGGGCTGACCGAAGCCGAGATCGCCGAGCGGGCGCGGTTCGGCCTGGGCGCCGGGCCGGCGCTGACCGACGTCGTGTTCTTCGCCGAGTGGACGATCGACGAGGACGACGACTGGAAGTCGGAGGCCGCGCTCCGCAAGGCGAACCCCAATTTCGGGGTTTCGGTAAAGGCCGAGTTCCTGATCGCCGAACAGCGCGATGCGATCGCGCGACCGCGGCGAGCCGGACACTTCAAGACCAAGCACCTCAACCTGTGGGTGTCGACCAAGGCGGCGTTCTTCGACGTCGAGGCATGGCGGCGATGCAAGGACGTCAACCTGCCGGTCCGCGCGATCGAGGCGTTGCGGCTCGAGCAATTCCTGGGACGGCGGGCGATCGCCAGCCTCGACCTGTCGTCGAAGGTGGATCTTGCCGCGCTCGACCTGCTGATCCTGCCGATCGGCGCGAAGGCAACGGCCGACGATCCGTTCATCGTGCTCACCTGGTACTTCCTGCCGGCCGACACGGTGGCCGACAACGCGACCTATTCGGGGTGGCACGAGGACGGGCTGCTGACCGTCACCGACGGCAGCATCATCGACTATGACGAGATCCTCGAGCTGCTGCGCGAGATCTCGACCATCGTCGCGCTCGAGCAGGTGGCGTACGATCCGTTCCAGGCCACCTACCTCGTCACGACGATGATGAAGGAGGGCTTCCCGGTCCTCGAATACCGCCCGACCGCGGTCAATTTCTCCGAGCCGATGAAGGAGCTCGACGCGCTGAGCCGGTCGCGCCGCATCGTCCATGGCGGCTGCCCGATCCTGGAATGGCAGATCTCGAACGTCGTCACGCAGGTCGATGCGCGCGGCAACGTCTATCCGCGCAAGCCCGAGGGGCAGGCGCATCTGAAAATCGACAGCGTCGTCGCGCTCATCATGGGCGTCGGCGTCGCGCTGCCGAAGGGTGAGGAGGAACCGCCTGTGTCACCCTGGGATGATCCCAATTTCTCGATGGCGCTCGCCTGATGGGCGTGATCGACCGACTGCTCGGCCGGGAAAGCCGCAGCCTCGAGAACCCGACGATCGCAATATCGGCGAGCGCGGACGAGATCATGGCGTTCTTCGGTCAGGTCGACCGCAATGTGCAGCTGCCGCCGGTCACGATCGAAAGCGCGCTTGAGGTGCCCGCGGTCTGGGCGGCGGTCGGGTTCGCCTCGCGCATGCTCGCGTCGATCCCGCTGCCGACGTACAAGAAGGGGCCGAACGGACAGTCGGTGCGTCAGGACGGCGCGCTGCAGATGCTGCTCAACGAGGCGCCGAACCCCGAATGGACCAGCTTCGGGTGGCGGCAATATATGTGGCAGCAGGTGTTCACCGGCGGTCGCGGCTGCACCTGGATCGAGCGACAGGGGTCGAAGCCGGTGGCGCTGTGGCCGATGGACCCGTCGCGGACCACGGTCGCGCGGATCGGCGGGCGGAAGGTCTATCGCTTTGACGGCCGGGAGTATCCGGCGGCCGACGTGATCGATGTCGTCTTCGCGCTGCGCACCGATCAGCTCGGCGTCTATGGCCCGATCGCCAAGGGGCGCAAGGCGATCGGCCTCGCGATCGCGATGGCCGAGTTCGCCGGCACGTTCTTCGCCGGCGGGGGCGTGCCGCCGATGGCGCTCGAGGGGCCGCTGCCGCAGGGCATCGACGCATTCAAGCGCGCGACCGCCGACATCCAGCGCGCGATCGACATGGCGAAGAAAGCCGGCCGATCGTTCTTCGGCATGCCGCCGGGTCACAGCCTGAAGGCGATCGGCATCGATCCCGACAAGGGGCAGATGACCGAGGCGCGGCTGTACCAGCTGCAGGAGATCGCCCGGCTCTACAGCCTGCCGCCGGTCTTCCTGCAGGACCTGTCGAAGGGGACGATGGCGAATACCGAGCAGCAGGATTTGCAGCTCGTGAAGCACTTCGTCACGCACTGGGCCAAGGCGTTCGAGGACGAGCTCAACCTGAAGCTCTTCGGCCAGCGCCGGCGATCGCAGTGGGTCGAGCACAATCTCGACGGCCTGCAGCGCGGTGACTTCAAGAGCCGGATCGAGGGGTTTGCCCGGGCGATCACCACCGGCCAGATCATGCCCGACGAGGCCCGGGCGATGGAAAACCGCCCACCCGACCCAAGCGGCGCCGGCTCGCGACTGTATGTCCAGGGCGCGACCGTGCCGCTCGGCACCGTGCTTGCCGGGCCGAACGCCACCCCTGCCCCCAACGATGCCGGCACCGATGCCGACCAGGAGAAGACCGACGATGTCGACCAGCCCCCGGCCTGACGGCCGCGAGACGCGCGCGGCGATCGCGCCCGTCGAGATGCGCGCGGCCGAGGGCGAGGCGCGGACCGCGACCGGCTATGCGGTGCTCTTCGATGCGCCCGCGAACATCTACGGCCTGTGGACCGAAGTGATCGCGCGCGGCGCCTTCACGAAGTCGCTGTCCGAGCGCGACGTGATCGCCGTGCATAGCCACGATCGGGGCCGCGTCGTGGGCCGCAAGGATGCCGGCACACTGACGCTGCGCGAGGATGCACGCGGGCTCCATTTCGAGAATCCGCTGCCCGACACGACCGATGGCCGGGACCTGGCCGTGCAGATCGATCGCGGAGACGTCGCCGGCATGTCGTTCGGGTTCATGGCGGTGCGCCAGACCTGGGACGAGACGGTCGAGCCGCCGAAGCGGACGATCCTCGAGGCCGAGCTCTACGAGATCACCTATACCGCGATGCCCGCCTATCCCGACACGACCGTCGGGCTGCGCGACCTCGAGCATTGCCGGACCGAAAAGCGCGAGCACAATCGCGCCGGTGCCGCCGCGCGCATCGCCGCCCGCCGCGCCCGCCAGGCGCAGGCCGAGCGCGGGATCCGCTGAACCTTTTCCCGGCGGCAGCCGGAGGCGTCGGGATCCGCCCGACCTTTCACCACCCGCGCGCAATGCCGCGGGCCATCCCCGGAGTGAACCATGACGACCCTGACCCAGCTGCAGGAGCAGCGCGGCGAACTGCTGACGCAGGCCCGCGAGGCGCTCGACGCCATCAATGCCAACACCGACGATTCGCGCGCGGCCGAGCTCGAGTCGCGCCACGACACCATCATGGGCGAGTTCGACCGCCTCGAGGCGCGGATCGCGCGCGAGGAGCGCATGAGCCAGATCGAGGCGCAGCAGGAGCAGCGCATGCGCGGCCGGCGCCCGACGAACCCCGACAGCGAGGCGCCCGGCCAGGACGCCGGCGCCGGCGCGGCGCTCGACTATCGCTCGGCGTTCGACGCCTATCTGCGCGCCGGCGCGGACGTGACGGAGCTCTCGACCGAGCAGCGTGATCTGCTTCGCCGCGGCTATGACGCCGAGATCCGCACGCAGGTCGCGGGCACGCCGGCGGCCGGCGGTTACACCGTGCCGAAGGAACTCGCGGCCGAAATCATCCGCACGATGAAGGACTGGGGGCCGATGTACGACGGCGCCATCGTCCGCGAGATCGTGACCGGCGCGGGCAACGAGATCGACTTCCCGACCAACGACGACACCGCGAACAGCGCCGCGGCGCTCGCCGAGGCGGCGGACCTGACCGACGACAATTCGGGCGACGCGGTGCTGGGGCAGAAGCGGCTCGACGCGTTCGTCGACGCGACCCCGTGGATCAAGGTCAGCTTCGAACTGCTCCAGGACTCGCAGTTCAACATCGAGGCATTTCTTGCCGAGCTCCTGGGCGAGCGCCTGGGCCGCCGGGCGAACCGCCAGCTGACCGTCGGCACCGGCGTCAATCAGCCGAACGGCATCGTCACCGCCTCGACGCTCGGAAAGACCGCCGCGCTCAACGGCGCGATCGCGGCCGACGAGGTGATGGACCTTCAGCATTCGGTCAATGCAGCATACCGCCGCAGCCCGAAGGCGCGCTGGATGTTCGCCGACACCACCCTGCTGGCGCTTCGCAAGCTGAAGGACGGCCAGAACAACTATCTCTGGCAGATGGGCGATGTTCGCATCGGCGCACCCGCGATGCTGCTCGACCACCCCTATTCGATCAACGACGACATGGCATCGATCGGGGCGAGCGCGAAGCCGATCCTCTTCGGTGACCTGTCGCGCTACTACGTCCGCAAGGTAGGCGCGCCGCTGATCGGCACGGTTCGCGAGCGCTTCTGGCCGAAGATCGGCCTTGCCGGCCTGATCCGCTACGACGGCGAGCTGATGGACGGCGCCGCAGTCAAGCATCTGGCGATGCCGGCCTGATCCGGCGGGGCGGGCCGCAGCGCCCGCCCCCTCTCCTTTCCTCCGAACGCAGGAGACGGCGATGCAGCTGAAGATGCTGGTCGCGATGTCGGGTCCCGAGCTGAGCATCGCGGTCGACGACGTGCGCGATTTCGACGATGCCGCGGCCGAACGCTTGATCGCCGCGGGCTATGCCGCGCCGGCGGACGACACCCCGCCCCCGGTGCGCGCACCCGTCAAGCCCGCACGAGCCCGGCGCTGACGATGTTCATCGCGCCGACGATCGTCACAGGCCCGACCATCGAGCCGCTGACGCTCGACGAGGTGAAGGCATTTCGGCGCATCGACGGCGCCTGGAGTGACCTCGAGCTGACGGGGATGATCCGGGCGGCGCGCGAGCATGTCGAGCTGATGATCGGCCGCGCGCTCATCACCCGGACGGTCCGGCTGCGCGCTTCCTGCTTCGCCGATCTCGCACCCCTACCGCTCTCACCGCTGCAGGCGGTGACGGCGATCCGGTATCTCGCAACCGATGGCGCCGAACAGCTGCTCGACCCCGCCGCTTATCGCGCGATCGACGGCCTGGACGCGGCGATCGTCGCTACCGGCGCCTGGCCGACGACGGCGATCGCCGCCGACGCCGTGCGCGCCGAGGTCCGCGTCGGCTTCGGCGACACGGCGAAGGAAGTGCCGGAGCCCATTCGCATCGCGATGCTGCTCATCATCGGCGACTGGGACCGCAATCGCGAGGACACGAACGTCGGCAATATCGTGAGCTCGATGCCCAACGGGCTCGCGCGCTTGCTCGAAAACTATCGGCGGTTCGCATGAGTGCCGCCGGGCCGCGTGATCGGCGCATCCTGATCGAGCGCGCGGCGATCCGCGACGACGGGCTTCAGCGCCGGCCGGATGGCTGGCGCGTGATCGCGGCGCGCTGGGCGCGCGTAATCATCGCCCGGGGGAGCGAAGCGCGCACCGCGCTGGGCACCGATGCCACGCTGCCCGCCACCTTCACGATCGCCTGGTCGCCCGACATCGCCGATGTCGGCGCCGGCGATCGCGTCCGCTACCCGGCCAGCGAGGACGGCCAGGTCTTCGATATCAAGGCCGCGGTCGAGATCGGACGGCGGGACGAGATCGAGCTCCACGCGGTCACCGCCGGAAGCCTGCGCCGTGAGTAGCTTTGAATTGGCGCTCCGTACGCGCCTGCTCGCCGCTGCGCCGGTCCGCCAGATGGTGGGCGAGCGTGTGGATTGGGGCGAGGCCAGTGATACGGGGCAGCTTCCCGCGGCCGAGCCGGCCTTTCCACGCATCGTCCTCACCGCGATCTTCGAGCGTCGGCCGCAGCACATGACGGGCTTCACGGGACTGATCGACACGATCGTCCAGGTCGATTGCCAGGCGCGGACCGCGATCGTGGCGGCGGCGCTGCGCGACGCGGCGATCCTCGCGATCGCGCCGTCGGGCTTCTTCGCCGGCGTGCGCTTCTGCCGCGCCACCAACATTACCCCGCGCATGCTCGTCGAGCGAACGGACGCCGGGATTATTCACCGCCAGAGCGTCGATGCGACCCTCTGGCATCGCACGGAGAACTGACATGAGCGATGTCCAGACGGGCAACGAGACCCGGCTGTTCCTCACCCTCGCCGGCGTCGAGGTTGAGGTTGCCGAGATCCTCGACCTGCCCGAGCTGCCGGCGTTCGAGACCGAGCTCTACAAGACGACCCACATGACCACCGGCTCGATCGAGACGCACAAGAAGAAGCCGCGCAAGGAAGGCGCCGAGGTCACGATCACCGGCAACTATGTGATCGCGAGCCAGTCGGAAACGCATTTGCGCGCGGCGGACGCCGCACCCGGGCCGATCCCGTACCGCATCGAGGTCAAGCAGGGCGCGACCACCTACGATCACGAGGGCGAGGCGCTGTTCTACAACCTCAAGCTCATGAACCCGATGGAAGACCGCCGCACCTTCGCGATCACCTCGAAGTGGCAGACGGCCGACACGCGGACGGCGCAGGCGTGACGGCGATGTTCGCGCCGGTCGACGCTCGCGGCGAGCTGAAGATCGGCAAGGTTCGCCTCGCGCTTCAGGTCAACTACCAGACCATCGCGCTGGCCGAGCAGCGTCAGCCCGACGTCGTCGTCGACCTGACGGCGGGATCGGTCAACGTCACCGGCCTCGCGACGCTGGTCTGGGCGTTCGCCTCGATCGCGCATCCGGATCTGAAGATCGAGCAGGCGTTCGCCGCGGTCGTTCGCGACGGCAAGGCTGCGGGTGATGCCGTTCGCGCCGTCCTTGCCAAGGCGCTCGCGGTGGAAATCGACGACGAGGGGGACGGCACGCCGGACCCTCGGACGCCCGCCAGCGCCTGAACATCGCGAAGCTGCACCGCGCCTGGTGCAACGTCGGCTTCGACCCTGACGCCTTCTGGCGGCAGACGCCGGCGAGCTATGCGACGGCGATGGCGGGCGGCCGCGACCGGCTGAAACGGGAGGCCGAGCTGTCGATGCGGGTTGCGCACCTGGGCGAGCAGTTCGCCCGGGTGAAGCGGCTCGAGCCGGCCGATCACTATCTGGCGAAGGGGCAGTCCGGCCGCCGGCAGACGGCCGAGCAGATGCTGGCCGCCCTGCGAAGCTACCGATCGGCGGGGGCCGCAATGACGATAGTCGAGCGTCCGGCCTGATGGCGAATTATCAGGACCGGCGCGCGATCGAGAGTGCCAAGGCCTTCGCGCGAGATCTCGAGCTGCTCGGTATCGAGGTCGCGACGAGGATCGGGGTGCGCGCCAACCGCAAGGCGGCGGTCCGTCTGATGGATCGCCTCGTCGCCGTCGTGCCCGAGAACCCGGAAGGCCCGACGAAGAAATACAAGACGCTGAAGTCGGGCGAAACGCGCTCATATTTCTACGGCTCGGCGCGGGAGAATATCCGCGTCCGCCGGGTGAAAGCCCGGAAGCAGGGCCACATCGTCATGCAGGTGACGGCGGGCAACGCCTTCTGGCTGACGTTCTACGAGTTCGGGACCGTCACCCAGCCCGCCCGTCCGTTCTGGCGCCGGCACGCCGAGAGCCTTCGTGACGAGCTCGTCACGATCCAGCTCGATGAGCTTCGCGCCGGCATCGACAAGCAGCTCGCCAAGACGCGCAAGCGCTACGGCCCCATCATGCAGAACGGGAGGAACGGCTGATGCCCCAGGCAACCTCCCTCTTCTCCTCTTTGACGCTCGAGAGCGACCAGTTCCACGTCGCGCTGCGCAAGGCCGGAAAGGCGGCGGTCGACGAGGTCGGCAAGATCCAGGGCCAGCTGAGCGGCCTGCGCAACGGCCTGCAGGCGGTTGCGGGGGCGCTTGCCCTCGACGCCTTCGCCGGCGCCGCCAAGCGCGCGCTCGACTTCTCCGACGCGATCGCGGACCTCGCCGATCGGACCGGCGCGTCGACCAAGATGATCCAGGAGCTGCGCTACGCCGCGCAGCTATCTGGATCCTCGATCCAGTCGGCGGATGCCGCGGTCGATCGCTTCGCCAAGAACCTCGGCGCGGCGCAGAACGGCAACAAGGCGATGGCGAAGACCTTCGCCGAGCTGGGCGTGACGAGCCGCGACGTCGACGGCGCGCTGCGCGAAACGATGGACGGCATCGCGCGCCTCGGCACCACGGCGGAGCGCAACAGCAAGACGATCCAGATCTTCGGCAAGTCCGCCGGCGACCTGACCGTCGTCATGTCGGGCGGCACGGAAGGCTTCGACAAGCTCGCGCAGGCGGCGCGCGAACTCGGTGTGGTCATCGACGAGCGGGTAATCCGCCAGTCGGGAGAGGCCAACGACAAGCTCGATCAAATGAAGATGATCCTCGACGCGCAGTTCGCGGCGGCGATCGTCGAGAATGCCCAGGCGATCGTCAACCTTGCGAACGGCTTGATCGAGGTTGGTCGGTTCGCCGGCAATGCCATCAAGGGCATCAGGGATTTCGCGAACGAGGTCCGCCTCGCGCGTGCGGCCAGCGAGGGCTGGACCTTTGGCATTCCAAACGTCGGCGACAGCGGACGCCGGGGTCGCGCCGCCTATTTCGGGATGAGCGTCGGCGACACGCCGCTCGACCAGGATAACATGGACATCGCGTACCGCCGGCAGCAGGCTCGCGCGGCGGCGACCGCGGCGCGCAACGTCGCGCGGGGCCGCAACCGCGGGCCGCTCTCGCTGACGCCGGCCGCGGCCATGGACGCGGTGAGGCGCGAGCAGCAGCTGCTGGCCGAGGCGATCGCGCGCTCGCGAAGCCGGGGCGCCCCGCCCCCACCGGCAGGTGACCTTCCCGCTTTGACAACCGGCGGCGGATCGGGCGGCGGACGCAAGAGCGGTGGACGGGCCGGCGCCAGCGGCGGCTCGAGCAGGTCGGGCGCCGGCGATTTTGCGCGCGAGCTGCAGGCGGTGCTCGATCGGGCCGATCCCGCCGCGGCCGAGTTCAAGCGATTCGCGGCCGACGTCGCGACGCTCGACGAGGCTTTGCGCAAGGGAGCGATCGGCGCCGACCAGCATGCGGCCGCGATCAATGCACTGCGCGAGGGGCTGACCGGGATCGACAAGGAAGCCCGCGGCTATGTCGACGAGATCCTGCAGTCGGCCGACCGCATCGAAACGCGCATCGCCGATCAGAGCAAGAGCGTCTACGATACCGTCCTCGACTATTCCGACGGCGTCTTTCGCGAGTGGGACCGCATCGGCCAGGCCAACCGCGATCTCGAGCAGTCGTTCGAGCAGTCGATGCGCGGCATCGAGAGCTCGGTCCAGCGGCTCGGCTCCGCCCTGCAGGGCGGCAGCTTCCTCGACATCCTCGGCTCGCTACTCGAGCTCGGCCTCGACCTTGGCGGGGCGGGCGTCTTCGGCAAGTCGGCCGCGGCGCGGATCAACGGCGCACGGGCGCTGGGCGGACCGGTGATGGCCGGCGGCCGTTACCTCGTCGGCGAGCGCGGGCCGGAGCTAGTCGACTTCGGCCGGTCCGGCACCGTGATCCCCAACGACCAGCTTGGCGGGCGCGGGGGCGTCGTGCAGCTCGTCGTCGACGAGGGCGCGCTCTTCCGGCCGACGATCCGTCAGGTTTCTGGCGAGGTCACGGTCGAGGTCGTGAGCGGGGCCGAGGCGCAGCGCGCTCGCGTCGCGCGGATGACGAAGCGATGAGCATCGACCTTTCGGCGATCCGCATCGCCACGTTCCACCCCGCCCCGCTCGACTTCGGCGGGCCGCTCGTTCCCCAGCTCGGAGGGCCGACGCAGGAGATCGACCGGCTCGGTTCGCGCTGGATCATGCGCTTTACCACGCCGCCCGTCGTATGGGCCGAGGAGGGCGAGACATGGGCGGCGCTCCTCGATGACGCGGCGAAGTCCGGGGGGCTGATCGCCATCCCGCAACCGGGCGCCGCAATCGGCAACCCGGGCGTGCCGGTCGTCGGCTCGCCCGCGGTCGGTGGGCGCCTTCTCGCGCTCGCGGGTTTGGCGCCGGGGTTTCTATTCAAGCCCGGCCGTTGGCTGTCGATCGTGAAGAACGGCCGCCGCTATGCCGATCGCGTCGTCCAGTCGGCGGCGGCGAGCGGCGGCGGGACAGCGACGATGAAGCTGCGCAACCAGCTGCGCGTCGCGCTCGTCGGCGGTGAGACGGTCGAAATCGCAGTGCCCAAGGTCGAAGGTCGGCTGACCGAATGGGATGGCGCGCCGATGGACGCCGATGCCCTGGTCACCCTTTCCTTCGCGATCGAGGAAAGCGAATGACGCCGCAGCTCAAGACGGCGCTCGGCGCGCGGCGGGTGACGATCACCGGCCTTCTGGAGATCGCGCTGCCCGGCCACACGATCCGGCTGTGTGACGGCGCCGGGGTTGTCTCCGCATTTGGCGAGATCTTCGCCGGTTGCGACGGGGTGTACGGGACGCTCGGCTCGATCGACAATCTGGCCGAGGCCGCGGGCGACACGATGCCCGCGCTCGCAATCGAACTTCTGCCGCCGTCGACGAGCGCCGCGGTCGACCTCTGCCAGCCCCAAATGCAGGGATCTCGCGTCAAGCTCTGGCTCGCCGTCGTCGACGCCGACACCGGCGCCGTCGTGCCCGACCCCGAACTGCTGTTCGTGGGCGAGGTCGACACGATGGCGCTGTCGGTCGGCCGGGGCGAGCGCCGCGTCGCGGTCGAGGTCGCGAGCGTGTTCGATGAGCTGTTCGCACCCGACGAAGGTGCGCGCCTGTCCGACAGCTTCCATCAGTGGGTGTGGCCCGGCGAGCTGGGCCTGTCGCAGATGACCGGCACTCCGATCCGCGAGATTTGGGGGCCGGGCGAGAAGCCGCCGGCTGCGACCGACGTCCCACAGATCCCGCGGACCGGCGTCCAAAACTACTTCTGAGGAAACCGCCATGATCGTGAGGATCATCCATGACGTGTCGGTCGTCGGTGGAAGAGCCGTGCTGCTCTGTGATGACGCCGGCGCGCCGCTGCCGATGCAGGGCCGCGTCGTACTCGATCAGAGCGTCGCCGAAGAAACGACGATCACGGTCACGTTCCATGTCGACGGCGATCTTGTGCGGATCGCCAACTGATGACGCCGGTCGAGCGGCGCGGGCCAGCGACCGATGCAACCCGGCTGCACTTCGCCGGTCGGCCGTTCGCTTGGGGGCGGACCGATTGCGTGAAGGTTGCCGCATGGCACCTGCGGCAGCTCGGCTATCGCTCGCTCGGGATCTCGAAGGGCGGGACCTACCAGACGGCCCGCTCGGCGCTGGCTGCGCTGCGGCGAGCAGGGTTCGCCTCGCCTGGCGATGCGCTCGATCGCCTCGGCCTTGAGCGCATTGCCCCCGCGGCGGTGCTGGTCGGTGATATCGTCGCGCTCCCCGGTGAGCTGGGGATGCAGGCGCTGGCGATCGTCGCTGGCAACGGCGTGGTGCTGAGCTTCCACGAGGACGCGGCGGGGCTCGAGGCCATCCGCATGATCGACGTCCCGCTTGCAGCCTGGAGGGTCTGACCATGGCGAAAGCGCTGCGCACCGCCGGGATCATCGTCGGCGCGGTCGCACTGATCGCGACCGGCGTGGGCGCTGTCGCGGGCGTCGGTACCGCGCTGGCCGCTACCGCGTCCACCGTTGCCGGCTACGCGACGATCGCCGCAACGGCGCTCACCACCGCGTCGGCCGTGACGGCGAAGCGACCGACGTCCGAGCGGCAGGGCCTGCAGACCGAGTTCAAGATCGATCCCGGCGGGCCGATCCCGCTCGTCGTCGGTCGCACCGCGGTCGGCGGGACCGTCGTGCATCGTCGGACGATGGGCACGGACAACCATTACTGGACCCATTTCGCCTATCTCTCGCTCGGTCCGGTCCGCTCGATCTCGACGCTGATCGATCGCGCTCCGGTGTTCTTCGCGGGCACGTCGGCGACCGGTTACTACAACCGGTGGCTATGGGAGACGACGCAGCTGGGTGCGACGCCAGAGGCGGCGGCACTCGGCCATGGCGTCACGGCACCCCCGTTCGGATCGATCCCGGGAGTCGTCCCGGGCTGGGGACCGGATCACCGGATTTCGGGCGCGGCCGCGGTCGGGCTGACCGCCCTCTTCGATACGAAAGCGCGCCGTTATGCGAACGGCCTGCCGGCGCCGTCCTGGATCGTCGAGGGTCGGTTCGTCTGGGATCCGCGGCAGGACAGCTCCTATCCCGGCGGGCTCGGCCCCTGCCGCCTTGCCGACCCGTCGACATGGGTCTGGTCCGAGACGCCCGCCCTGCACGGATTGATGTGGTGCCTCGGCCACAAGCAGAACGGCAAGCCGATCATGGGCGTGCATGCGCCGATCGACCTGATCGACGTCGCCGCGCGCGTCGCTGCGGCGAACGTGCAGGAAGCCAACGGTTGGACCGTCGGCGGTGAGCTCAACAGCGCGATGGACAAGTGGGAAGCGCTGAAGCTGATTGACCAGGCGGGCGGGTCCGAGCCGATCCCGGTCGGTGCGCGGCTCTCGATCCTGCAGAAGGGTCCGCGCGTCTCGATCGGCACGATCACCGACGACATGATCCTCTCGGCCGAGCGCGTGCCGGCGATGCGCCCGCGCCGCGAGCGGCTCAACGGGTTTCGCGCGCGCTTCCGCTCCGAGGCACATGGCTGGGAAGTCGTGCCGATCGATATCGTCGAGGTGGCTGAATACGTCACTGCCGACGGCCGGCCGCGCACCGGCAGCGCCGACTATCCGCTCGTCCAGAATGCCGACCAGGCTGCCAGCCTTGCCGCGTACGAGATCTTCGACAGCCGCGAGATCGGCCCCGTCGACGTGACCTGCAAGCCGGAGGCCCTTGCCTATCGCGTCGGCGATTGCATCACGTTCACCGCACCGAATTACGGCCTCGCCAACCACAAGGTCATCATCCGCGGCCGCTCGATCGAGCCGGCCACGGGCCAAGTCACGCTGACGATCGTCACCGAGACCGACGCGAAACACGCGCCGGCACTCGGCCAGACGGGGACGGTCCCCCCGGTACCGACCCTGAGCTTCCCGCCCACCGACGTGCCGGCGCCCAGCGACGCCGACTGGGACGCGGCCGGAGGGACGATCGACGACGGGGGCTATTCGACGCCGGCGCTGCTGATCGCCGGGGCGGTGGCGAACCCCAACGCCGATGGCGTCGTCTTCGACTATCGCCAGATCGGCTCGAGCGAATGGGTCGGCGCCTCGATCGAGGACCCGTCGACGACGCGCAAGGTGTTTGCCGGCGTCCTCTCCGAGCTCGGTTACGAGGTCGGCATTCGGTACAAGGTGCGCGGCATCATCGGTGACCGCCTGGTTCTTGGTCCACTCGTGACCGGAACGCTGACCGGCCGGCTGATCGCCGGCGACCTCGCCGCCATTCAGGACCTGCTCGCCGACGGCGTGCTATCCCGCGTCGAGAAGCGATCGGTGGTCGTCGAGTATGCGCGGATCGGGCAGGAGTTCGCCCAGCTTGTCGCTGCCGCCGCGGCGCGCGGCCTGAGCAGCGCGGCGCTGTCGGCCGCGATCGGCGCGCTCGACGCTTATCTCGAGGGGCTGGCGCCGGCATGGGACGACACGACTGTCGATACACCCGTCGACCGGACCGCGTTCGAGGCCCGCTTCGCCGCTTACTATTCGGCAGCGGCAGATCTTCGTGCCGCGCTCGACGCCGACAGCGCGGTCTATGCCGACGACATCGTGCCGCCCGCACCCGTCGACATCCAGTGCGACCACCTCGGCAATGTGCTGCCCGGGCAGTTACCGCTCCTGGTCTACGCCCCGCGCATCCGGCGCGGGGTGGACATCACGGCGAGTTCGACCCGGACGCTCACGACAAGCGGCGGTGTGACCGCCACGCTGGCAACGACGCCGAACGCCGGTCACATCATCGTCACGAGCCTGACCGGCGCCAGCGAAACCGTCGAGCTGAAGTGCGAGCGGGCGGATGGCCCGACGCTTTACCGCACGCTCCGCGTCCGCAAGGTGCTGGCACCACCACCGTCGACCGGCGGCGGTGTGACCACGGTCTACGACACCTCGCTCGACGTGAACAACGGCGCCAGCCATGCGCCGATCAGCGATTGGCTGGTGATCGAGGTTGGCCCATCCGGCACGGTCGATCTGATCTCGCCGATCGAGTATCGCGTCAGCGCGGGCGCGGAAGGCGGCGTCGCCACCGACTTCTCGCTCAAGTGGATCTTCTCGGCCGACGAGGGCGCGACGACCAGCGACGTGGGCAGCGAGCAAAGCGCGTCGCGATATGGGTTCAAATATGCTCAGCCCGAACCGCCATACGGTTACATCGAAGAGACGGGGCTGAACGATTGCGCACGGTCGAAGACCGGGCTGACGCCGGGGGCGACCGTGCGGTTCCGGCTGTTGGGACGGCGGGCATCCAGTGACTATGCGATCGCCTTCGTCACCGGCCAGGCGCGGGCATCGTCGTCATGACCTGGATCGTCGACCGCGGCACATCGGCGGTACCGCGTTTCACCGAGCATGCCGATCGCCCGGGCACGCGGGGCATCGATGCCGGCGTCCGCTTCGAAGCAACTCCCCGCTACGGCGCGCCGGGCGAAACGTGGGACTGGACCAACCATAGCTGGATCCAGTCCGCCGCCCAGGTCGAAACGACGTTGATCTATGGCATCGACCAAGAGCGCTGCCGGCGGCTGAGTGTCGCTGCGACTGACGGCCACCTGATCCCGGCGGTGTACGCAATGAAGCGTGCGGAGGTCCTGCATTACGACACGCTCGGCGGCGCGGCCGTCGCGGCGCTGACGATTGCCGTCAAGCGCCAGCGCTTCGCCTTCCTGATGGCAGAGGTCGACGCCGGCGGAGGCACGCTTGCCGAAGTGGTCGAGCGGGTTCGCGCCCGCTTCGCGGCGATGGCGGCGGTCGATGCGCCGGCCGTCGTCGCGAAGCGAAACATCCGTGCCGCCGGTAGCGCCGCCGCGAAGATCGCGGCGTCGAAGGTCAACTGGCCCAGCTGAAGAGGTAGATCGATGCTACAAGGACAGCGCCCGTGCTGAGCGGACGGCGCATCGACGCGCGCACCGGTGAGGCGAGCTTCGCCACCACCGAGCCCGTAGGCCTCGACCTTCGCAGGACGGTCGGCGGCGCGGCTCGGCCGATGACCGGGATGCGCTACCTCATGACGATCTGGCGGGGGGAGCACGTGGCGAGTGCGATCAGCTCGATCGCGATCGACGCCGAGGGCGAGGTCGCGCGGATCCGCTTCAGCGACGAACAGCTCGCCAATGTCCGCGGCGAGATCGGGCTGCGATGGAGCCTGGCCGAGATCGTGGAGGCCGGCGAGCAGCCGCGCGCCGGCGGCGCCTTCGTGTGGGCCGCCCTGCCCGACGTCGACCATCCAGGTTCATTCGCGGCCGCGACCTATCCCACCATCATCTTCGAGGGCCAGCCATGAGCGACCGTATCGTCATCGAGGAGCGCGGCGCGCGCGGCTTCTCTGCGGCCGAGGAGCTCGCCGCCGGTGGCATTATCGACGCGCCAACCGCCGAAGCGCTCGACACGCATCTTCGCGCGCCCGCGCTCGAAGCGGCCGAGCAGGCCGATGCCGATGTCGCCGCGGCGATCCTTGCCGCCGGCCAGGCGGTGACCGAACTCACGCTCGACGTCGACACGAAGATCACGCAGACCGAGGCAGCTCGCGTCGGCGCAATCACCGCGGCCGCTTCCGCCAACGCCGCGGCGACCAATGCGAACCAGAAGGCAGCCGCGGCGCAGGGCGTCGTCGATGCCGGTGCCGCGATCCTCGCCGCTGCCGCGGGGGCCAGCGAAGACGCCGCCCATGCCGACCAGGCCGCAACCCGCGCCGAGATCGCCGCCGCCTCGAACAGCAACGTCTATGAAACCACGGCGCCCACGGCCGGCGTGGAGCTCAACATTCTCGACGCCGGCGGGCGGGTGCTCATCAGCCTGCCGGACCCGCGTGTTCCCGGGATCATCGCGACTGCGAACACGGGTTCGATCTACGAAACGACCGACACCTCGATCGCACAGATAATGCTCGACGTGGGCGGTCGGATCGCAGCGTCAATGCCGTCGACCAGCGCGCTGATCGCGGCGATCGGCGCAAACACCGGCGCGATCTTCGAGACGACCGATGCCAACGTCTCGATGCTCGCGCTCGACGCGGGAGGGCGCATCATCGCAATAGTCCCGTCGCAGGCCGCCGTCGCCGCCAGCACACCGACGACTGTGGCCGAGGTCGTCGCAGCGCGGGGTAACGCCCCGTCGCTGAGCGCGCGCCTGGCGAACGTCGTCACCGCGGACGCCGCGCCGATCGTCGATCGATACGGTCGCCCCTTCCTGCGCCAGTGCCACTACCGGCTCGCCCGGCGTTCGCTGCCGGTGCCGGAAGCGGTGCAGCTGGTCATCAACCTCGCCGGCGACAGCTACACCCACAATCCCGGGCGCTGGTCGGGGCCGTTCGCCGACTACATGACCTCGAAATATGGTGATGCGGGCGGCGGGTGGTGCGGCTTCGGCTTCGGCACGAACACGGCGGTCGCGCCCTGGACGCTCGCCAATCAGCCGAACTTCCCGCAGGGTAACGCGCGATCCGCGACCTATCCAACGCGGCACATCGGCAACGGGGTCGGCACCTATTACGTCGCCGCCTCCCCCGACCTAGCGCGCCTTACCATGGCCGTCGGCGACCTCGTGTATCAGGCGTTTCCAGCGACGCCGATCCACAACGGGTGCGACCTGTTCTTCGAAGGAAGCGCCGCCGGCGTCGTCGCCTTTTCCTGGGGCGTCTACACCGCAGGCGACGTTGCCAATCCGGCGAGTTACACCTTTGGCGCGGCAACCGCGCTGCCGGTCCAAGGCACACTCGGTGCCGCTCAGATCGCCGACATCAAGGCTGGGATGCCGGCCGGCGCCGGGATGCTGAAGATCGAATGCACTGCCGGCGCGCCGCAACTGACCGGCGTGTACCTGAAGTCTGCGGTATCGGGGGTGCGGGTCAACAAGATCGCGGCGACAGGCTCGGCGATCCCGAACTACGTCAACGCGCCGGCCGGTTTCGACACGGCGATCGCCGCGCTCGGCGCGCACGCCGTCGTCTTCATGGACGGGACGAACAGCCAATCGAACGGGGTCGCGCCGACGACCTGGGGCAATAGCCTCGCGGCGCTCGTCAACCGGTTCCGCGCGGCGTCGCCCGGGATCGACGTGCTGGTCGCGACGCCGCCCGAGAATCAGCGGACCACGAACACGGTCCCGATGACCGCCTATGCCATCGAGGCGCGCAAGCGGGCGGTCGCGATGCGATTCGCCTTCGTCGACATGCAGACCGCGTTCGGCGACCCCGCCAACCCCGGCGACTACGGCGCGACCGGCGCGGTGCCGCTCTACGTCCCCGACCTCATTCATCCAGACCCGGCGACCGGCGGAAGGCTCCTGCTCTCCGAATTCGTTGGGATGGTCGAGCCTTTCTAAGGAGACAACGACATGCCCGACGTGCCCATCATCACCGCGCCCGGGATCCCGACGGACCCGTCGCGCCCCCTGCCGGTGCGTGATCCCCTCCTGACCGACAGCAACGGCGGGGTGCGGTTCCTCTTCGACGTCGCCTTCCCTTGGTGCTTTCCCGGCGGCCCCAAGAACGGTCGTCCAGCGGCAGCAGCGCCGGCGAACGGCGCGCCGATTTACGACATGGCCGAACGGGCGAACGGTACTGTTCAGATCGGCACTGGCGGGGCGGGCACGCTGCTTTACGCGGGCGGCGGATTCGACTTCACCGCGGCCGTCAACGGCGGGCAGGACGTCGGCATCGTCGCGCCGTCCAGCGTGCTCGCCGATATCTATGCCGCGGTCGGCGGCAACTCGCAGTCCGTTCTGATCTGCATGTACCTGAAGGTCCTCACCTCCGCGAGATGGGCGACCGGTTCGGGGATTATCTCGGTCATGGGTGACCGCTCGTATCAATCGAGCCCTTCGCTCGCGCTGATCGGCATGGTGCCGGGGACCCCGGGCAAGTACGAGGTGCGCCGGCAGATCGCAGGCGGCTTCGACGGAAACTCGGTCACGGCCGAGGCCGAGGACCTGGGCACGGTATGCCAGCTCGCCTTCTGGCGGAACGCCGCCGGCCAGGGCATGCGGATCCGCTCGCTTACGAGCGGGAAGGCCGCGAAGATTGCGACCAAGGTGGCGGGCGCGGCCGGCAACCAGGACTTTTCCGCGATCCCTTTCACGTTCGGCCGGCCGAACGCATTCTCGCTCGGCACCGCGGGCGCTTGGGACGGTCACCGCGTGTATCGCGGGTTCATCGAGAACCTCGCCCGCTCCGGGCGTGATCCGGCTGCGGTGCTCGACGCCGACTTCGCCCGCCAGGTCGCGCGCAACCTCTTCTCCTGACCGCCCCGCCGCGTCGGCGCAGCCGGGTCCAGCTTCCTTTCTGGAGATTGCCATGAACCTCGACCACTTGGGCGGGGCGAAGCCGTTCGTTGACGCCACGTCGATCGGCGTGCTGCTCGCTTCGATCGACGGCGCGATGCCGTCGATCGCGGCGCTCTTCACCGCGATCTGGGCGGTGCTGCGCGTCTATGAGACGGTGACGGTGCAGGCGCTTGTCCGCCGCCGCCGCCTCGCGCGACGTCTCGCCCGTCGCCGCGCGCGGGGCTCGCTCTGATGCGCGCGCTCGAGCTGGCTCGCGCCGCGCCTGGCCGCGCGCTGGCCGCGATCGTCGGGCCGTTGGTCGCGGCCGGTCTGTTCGTCAGCATCCCGGCCGACGAGAGCGGCCGCGTCGTCAGCGCTGCGCCTCGTGCCGATGGGTCGATCGCGGTCCGCCACGTCAGCGGACCGCAGTACCTCGCCGCCTATCGTGACATCGTCGGGGTCTGGACGGTGTGCGACGGGCTGACCCGCGGCGTCGGCGCCGGGACGCGCGAGACCAACGCCGGCTGCATAATCCGTCTCGAGCGCGAGCTCGTCGAGCATGCGACACGGATCCGCGCGTGCACCCCGCAGCTATTCGCCCCCGGCCGAGAGCAGCAGCTGCTCGCGTCGATCAGCTTGTCGTACAACATCGGATGGCCGAGCTTCTGCGCATCAACCGCGGCTCAGCGCTTCAGCGCCGGCGACTGGCGGGGCGGCTGCGCCGCCTTCGCGATGTGGAACAAGGCGGGGCGGCCGCTGCGCATCGTGCCCGGCCTCGACAACCGGCGGCGCCGCGAGATCGCCGTTTGCCGAAAGGGCCTCGTCTGATGCGGCTTCAATTCATCATCGCCGCAGCGATCGCCGTGCTCGGCCTCGTCGTCGGCGCATACTTCAAAGGCCACAGTGACGGTCGCGCCATCCAACGAGCCGCGACCGCAGCGAGCGTCGAGCGAGCGGAGGCTGCGGCCAAGCGCATCATCCGCCGCGCCTACACCTTCGAACAGCGCCTCGCAGCCGCCCAGGCGGAGCGACGCGCAGAGATCCGGGAGATCGTCCGTGAAGTGCCGACCGTGGTTCAGCGCCCTGTGTATCGCAACGTGTGCGTCGATGACGCCGGCGTGCAGCTTCTCGAGCGGGCGGTTGCCGCCGCCAATGGCGAGCCTGCCGTCGGCCGAGCTGATGGCGCCCGCGCCGAAGGCGGCGCCGATTCCGGTCGCGACTGACCGGACAAGCGGCCTGCGCGTGCTGCGCGGGGCCGACGCGCTGCCGTGGGCGATCGATACGCTCGCCATCGTCGGCGAGCTGCGGTCGATGGTCGAGCGGCTCCAAACGCATATCCGCATCACCGCCGGGCTCGAGCCCGGCTTGCGCTGATCCGCGCTGGATCGCACCGGCGCGATCGGGCATAGCCGCAGCGCTGCCCCGAACGTAGCCGTTAGGTGTGGCCCGCGCGCGCGGAACGAAGGCTAGCCGGCTTTGCCGGGTGGCCTGCGAAATAGAAGACCCCTCGGGGGAATACGCAGGGTGCAGTCGCCTTCGTCTGCGCGGCTAACCGCCCGGTACCGGCGGTGATCGACGCCCCGCGTTTCCCCCGAGGCCACCCCATCTCATCGCGCCGATCGGCGCATGCGATCCGGCGACCGCCGGCCAATCGAGCGCGGCGTAGCCGACGTGCTCCTCTTTCCGAGGAACCACGAAGCATGACCGCGCTCCCCAGCGCCAAGCCCCCGGCTGCCTATCTCGGCGGCAAGAAGAACCTCGCCAAGCGCATCTGCGCTCGCCTCGAGGCGATCCCCCACCGCACCTATGTCGAGCCGTTCGTCGGCATGGGTGGCATCTTCCTGCGCCGGCCCACGCCGTCGCGTGTCGAGGTCATCAACGACTTTGCCGGCGACGTCGCCAACCTGTTCCGCGTCGTGCGCCGGCATTACCAACCGTTCGTCGACGAGCTCGAGCTGCTGTTCGCCAGCCGGGCCGAGTTCGATCGGCTGAAGCGGCTCGACCCTTCAGCGCTCACCGATATCGATCGCGCGGTTCGCTTCCTCTACCTGCAGCGGTTGTGCTTCGGCGGACGGGTCGAAGGCCGAACCTTCGGCGTGAAGCGCGAGCAATCGTCGCGCTTCGACCATGCGCGCCTGGGGGCCGACCTCAAGCTACTCAGCCGGCGCCTGGCGCCGGTGACGATCGAGCAGCTCGACTTTGCTGAGCTTATCCGGCGCTACGATAATCCTGAGACGCTGTTCTACCTCGATCCGCCCTACGACGAGACCAGCGGCTACGGCCTGCCGTTCGGCCGCGAGCGGTATGTCGAGATGGCCGAGCAGCTGGCGGCGATCAACGGCAGGTTCGTGCTGTCGATCAACGCGACCGACTTCATTCGGCAGACCTTCACCGGTTTCGCGATCGAAGAGGTCGCAACGACCTGGACGGTATCCGGTCACGCCGCCGGCGCTGGCAAGCGGGTGACCGAGCTGCTGATCTCGAATCTGCCGCGCTGACGCGGGGGTATCGCGGGGGTATCAGCCCCCGCGATACCTTGCCGCGCGGGCGGATTTCCGCGTCTTTCACGGCGCCGCGTCGGAGGGTTCCTCCGACGCGGTCGCCAGCGACAGCTCCTCTCTTGCAGCGGGAACCAGAGTAGAAAGCGTTTCACCGATCTGATTGATTTCGGCGACCATGGCCTCGACATCGATGTCGGCTAGCAAGCGATTCAGAGATAAGCTGCGGGCAACCTGACGCAGCTCCCGTGCATGCAATGGTGGCAACAGCAGTTCGCCGAGTGCAGACACTTCGCTCAAGCGACGATGAGCATCTGACATTCTAGCCAAAAGGTCTTCGCGTACTGGCTCTGGTAGCTGTGCGGCGAGCATGTAAGCCGACAGCCGTTGATCGATGATTTCCCGAATCTCCCCAAGGGCTCTTATCGCTTCTGAATAGACGCCTAGTTTGCGCTCCCAGCTCTTCTCTTTCTTGTATCGATGCAGCGCCCAATCGACACCCATTCGTGCGACCAACAGGGCTGCTCCGGCTTGCGCAAGTGTCGTGAGCGCCGTCTCGCACGCTCTCGGCCAATCGATCTGCATCATGTCCTCGAAAACGCGTCGCTGGAGGCTTGTTCGATGCTAACGACCACAGCCGTCAAGTCTGCACGGCCGAAGCCGCGCGCCTATAAGCTGTTCGACGGGGGCGGGCTGCACCTGTTCGTCGCGCCGACCGGCCTCAAGTCCTGGCGGCTGAAGTACCGCCGCGGCGGGCGCGAGCAGCTGCTGACGATCGGCCAATATCCAGACGTCGCGCTCGAGGCGGCGCGCGCGCGGCGCGACCAGGCGCGCGCGGCGATCGCCGTCGGCGAGGATCCGGCGCGCTCGGCCGTGGCCGCCGCGCCCCACACCTTCGAGGCCGCGGCGCGAGCATGGTTCGAGGCGCGGCGCGAGCGCTGGTCTCCGGCGCACGCAGCGGACGTCATCGGCTCGCTTGAGCGTCACGTTTTCCCAGCGATCGGCACGCGCGCGATCGCCGCGGTCGACGCCGGCGAGCTGCTCGAGGTGCTCGATGCGATCGACGGGGCGGAAACCGCGCGGCGGGTGCGGCAGCGGCTCGAGGCGATCTTCGCCTTCGCGCGCGCGCCCGTCCGGCGTTGGGTGAACGAGAACGTCGCGGCCGAGCTCGCCGACGAGCTCGCGCCGCCGCCGGCGCCGGTGCGCCACCCCGCGGCCACAACCGCGGCGGCTGCTCGCGAGGCGTTTTCCGCGCTTGGCGTGGCGCCCGCGCGGCCGATCGTCCGCCTCGCAGCGCAGTTTCTCGCGCTGACCGCGGTGCGCGTCGGGTCGCTGCAGCTCGCGACCTGGGACGAGATCGAGGCCGACGACGCCGGCGCGCCCATCTGGCGGATCCCGGCGGCGCACCTGAAGCTGAGCCGGGCGCGCAAGGCCTCAGCCGAGCACGATCATCTCGTGCCGTTGTCGGCCGCGGCCGCGGCGGTGCTCGAGCACGCACGCGCGATCTCGGCCGGGCCCGGGCAGCGCATCTTTCCTATCGGCGAGCGCGCGATCGGCGCGCTGCACGATCGCGCCGGCCTCGCCGGCCGGCATGTCCCGCACGGATGGCGCGCCAGCTTCTCGACCGTGCTGAACGACGCGCGTCCGGATGACCGCGGCGCGATCGACGAGGCGCTCGCGCACCAGGTGAAGGGGAAGGTCGAAGGCGCCTACAACCGATCGGCGCAGATCGCGCGGCGTCGGGCGCTGTTCGATGCCTGGGCGTCGATCCTCAAGGGCTGATGGCCCGCGTTCCGCGGGCGCGACGCCGGCGAAGGCGTGGCACGCTTCGTGCTCGTCCCCCTCGCATACCCCGGGGCGGCGCAAGCCGCCACGCTCCGACAACCGCGTCTTGGCTGTCGGGGCGAGATGCCGCTCGGTTTTGGCGCTGGGGGACTGCTTACTGGAGCATGGACCCGCCCAAGCGGGTCCATTCCTCATTGTGATCTTTAGATCACCCCGGTTTCATCGGTGGTGGAGGATTCGCAGGTCTTCCGATCGCGGCGATCGACGGCCGCGGCGAGGTTCTTGAGCGTCTCGCCGAGCAGGGCGTCGCCATTCCAGGTGGTCTCGTGGCGCCCCTCGGCGCTCAGCGGCGCGAGCATGTCCTCGAACGCGGCCGCGTCGCGCTGGCGGCGATCGGCGTCACACTGCGGCGCCGGCGCCTTGCCGAGCAGCCGGGCGAGCCCCGCCCGCATCTTCTCGGGGACCAGCAGCGCATATGCGTTGCTCGCCTGCTCGACGATCGCCTGCCCGGGCTGCGGATCGTCCTTCGGCCGGCTTCGTCGCATCCAGTGCAGGAAGCCATGCTCGCGCAGTCGCTTCAGCGCATTATGCACGGCGGAATATGCATGGCCGACCGCCTCGGCAATCGTGCGGACCGCCGGCTCGAGGCGCCCGGTGGTGAAGTCCACCCGTTCGTAGAGGTACTCGAGGACGACCAGTCCGACAATGCCGATTGCCCCGTTGCGGGCGCCGGGCTCGGTCTGTTGTCGCTCGGCCCGCGTCGTCAGCTCGAGCTGCTTCGCGGCCTTGAGCAGCGCGGCGGTCCAGCGCTTGCCGCCGCGGATCGTCCCGCCGTTGATCGGCTTCCAGATGCGATCCTCGATCTGCCCGACCGTATAGCTGTTACGCCATACCGGCGCGCCGGAGCGGGGGCTGTCACCGCGCTCATGAAAGGCACGCGTCGCGCGATCTGGCTTGATGCCGGCGGCCGCCAGGATGAACTGGCCGATCGGCTTGGGTGAAGAGAATGCATCTGGCGACGCGGTGATCGAGGTCGATGTATTGGCCTGGTCGGCGGGCATCTGAGCCGTCCCCCACGGACAGTAATCAGGACGCACGAAACCGCCGCCGGGAGCGGGGCTCGCCGACGTGCGGTGTCGCGGAATGAGGGCGCGGGTGGGGTCGCGCTGGGCGGGGAAAGCTTCGGCGCAGTTTCGGCGACGCGCACATCGGCGCACGGAAATCTGCGGCGTTGACGGTGCTAGGGCAGCGGGTCAGCGCGCAGGAAAATGGCGGAAAACCAAACTACTGCGTTCGTTGACATCGCAGGGGTCGCAAGTTCAATCCTTGCCACGCCCACCACCGAAAACCCCGCCAGCTCAACGAGTTGGCGGGGTTTTTGATTCCTCATTCCTGAAGCACCCATTTGACCGGCGCGCGGACGACGACCCGTTTGGTCCGGCCCGACACCTGGAACCCCGCCCGCTCGCGATACAGCTCGCACGACTTGCGATCGAGATCGGGGTTCCCCGAAGTGGCATAGAGCCGACAGGCCGAAACCGTGCCGTCGGTCTCGATCGTCAGTTCGAGGTCGCTCACCCCCTCGGCATCGACCCGCTTTGCCGCCGGCGGATAGTCTTCGTCGCCGGCCGTCACGGGGACGAAGCTCAACGTCCCGCCATCGGCCAGCGCGACCGTGACGCGCGGCCGATCCTCGGCCTGGACCAGCAAAAGCAGCATCCACCACATCGCCATCAATCCTCGATCCGGCGGCGGAAGGTTTCGGGCAGGAAGGTGAGCCCGATCACCACCGTCGCGCCCGCGACGATGACCGGATACCAGAGCCCGTCATAGATGTTCCCCGTCGCCGCGACGATCGCGAACGCCGTCGTCGGCAGGAACCCGCCGAACCAGCCATTGGCGATGTGATAGGGCAACGACATCGAGGTATAGCGGATGCGACTGGGGAACAGCTCGACCAGCAGCGCCGCGATCGGGCCGTAGACCATCGTGACCAGCAGGACGAGCGCGAACAGGATCGCCACGACGCTCACCCGGTCGATGCGTGCCGGGTCGGCCTTTGCCGGATAGCCTGCGTCAGCCAGCGCCCGGCTCAGACCGGCGAGAAATGCGCTCGATTGCGCGGGGGTGGAGAGCCCCGGTCGCAGGAAGGTGAACGACTGCGTGCCGACCGTCACCTCGGTACTGCCGGCAAGCTCGGGTGCCGAAGCCGGGCCGGCGGCGACGGTGGCATAGGGCAGCCCGGCCTTTGCCAGATAGGCCTTGGCCAGGTCGCAGCTCGTCTTGTCGAACTTGTTGCGCCCGACGGGATCGAATTGCAGCGAGCAGGTCGCCGGATCGGTGCGAACGACGATCGGCGCGGTCGCCGACGCTGCCGCGAGCGCGGGATTGGCGGCGCGGGTCAGCGCGTGAAACAGCGGGAAGTAGCTGGCGACCGCCAGCGCACAGCCGGCCAGGATGATCGGCTTGCGCCCGATCCGGTCAGACAGCCAGCCGAAGATGACGAAGAACGGCGTACCGAGCGCCAGCGCGATCGCGATCAGGATGTTGGCGGTCGCGCCGTCGACCTTCAGCACCTTTTCGAGATAGAAGAGCGCGTAGAACTGCCCGGTGTACCAGACCACCGCCTGTCCCGCCCCCGCGCCGAACAGCGCGATCAGCACCCAGCGCAGGTTCTTCCACTCGCCGAACGCCTCCTTGATCGGCGCCTTCGACGTCGTCCCCTCCTCCTTTATCTTCTGGAAGACGGGACTTTCGGTGAGCTGGAGCCGGATCCAGATCGACACGGCGAGCAGGACGATCGACACGAGGAACGGGACCCGCCAGCCCCAGGCGGCGAAGTCCACCTCGCCGATCGCGCTGCGCAGGCCGATGACCACCAGGAGCGCGGCGAACAGCCCCATCGTCGCCGTCGTCTGAATCCAGCTGGTGTAGAGCCCGCGCTTCCCCTCCGGCGCGTGCTCGGCGACATAGGTTGCCGCGCCGCCATATTCGCCGCCGAGCGCGAGGCCCTGAAGCAGCCGCAACCCGACGAGGATGAACGGCGCCGCCACACCGATCGTGGCGTAGGACGGCAGAAGGCCCACAGCGAAGGTCGACAGGCCCATCAGCCCCATGGTGACGAGAAACGTGTTCTTGCGCCCGACCAGATCGCCGATCCGCCCGAAGACGAGCGCGCCGAACGGTCGCACCGCGAACCCCGCGGCAAAGGCCGCGAGCGCGAGGATGAAACCCGTCGTCTCGTTCACGCCCGAGAAGAACTGCGCCGAGATATGCGCGGCGAGCAGGCCGTAGAGGTAGAAGTCGTACCACTCGAACACCGTGCCGAGCGAGGAGGCGGCGATCACCAGCTTCTCGTTCTGGCCCACGCGCCCCTGTCCGGGCGCCCTGCCCGCCGATCCCGCCATCCATGCCTCCCCACCTTGCTTTACCGCTAACAAGCCATGTTTTCGGGGCAAAGCCAATGGCCGATCAGGGGCGGCGGCGCTCCAGTCCATAGTCGATGCGGATGCGCACCCATTCACCGACCTTGTAGTCGCCACCAACCCGCGGCGGGCGCACCTTGAACTGCCAGGCTGCGGCCAGCACGGATCGGGCGATATTCGATCCCTCCGGCGATTCACCGAGCGAGACACAATCCTCGACGCGGTAGTTCGGCACGGTACGGCAGGCGATCAACCCCCAGCCCGGCCCGCTCGCCGTGGACAGATAGCCGCGCAGCTCCTCCGGATAGGGCTCGCGGTACCAGGCGGCGGCATAGAGCGGCTGGCCGTTCGGGGCGCGGCCGACGACTTCGCTATCGGGCGGGCCGGCGGGGCCGCGATCGACGGGGCCGTAGGTCGGCCGGCGGGCGAGTGCAGCGGGGGCTGCCGGCGCGGCGGGCGGCGCGCTCGGCCGCGCGATATCGGCCTGCGCCAACACCTGACGCGGCAGCAGGATATAGGGCGGCGGCGATGGCGCGGGCGGGGCGTCGGTCGGCGGCTGCGGTCGCGGCGGCGTGGGCTGGGTCTCGACCGGGGGCGTGTCGGTCGGCGGCGTCTCCGTCTTGCTCGGCGGGGCTTCGCTCTTCTGCTGGTCCTCGGTCGGCGCGTCGGGGGCCGCATCGTCGGCGGCGGTCATCGTGAACACGGGCGTCGACTTCGCGTCCTTGCGGCCGACCAGATCGGGCTTGAGCGTCAAGAGAACGAGGACGAGCAGCACCTCGACCAGCAGCGCCAGCACGATGCCGGCCACGCGGCGCGATCGGTCACCGCGCAACCGTTCGGGCAATCGGTGAAGGACGGGGGCAAGCGACAAAGCCAAGCGGACGTTCAACCTTCAACCGATCCCGCGCGCCTAGCCCCGATTTGCGACCAAAGCGAGGCGGTCAGGCGAGCTCCTCGTCAGGAAAGGTCTCGGTATCGATCTGCGCCTGCATCGCCGCGGCATAGCGGGGGCCGCGGATCGCGCCGGGGGCGAAGATCGCGTCGATCCGGGCGGCGATCTCGTCGGTGATCGTCACGCCGGCGGCAACGACATTCTCCTCCAGATGCGCGATCGACCGCGTGCCGGGGATCGGCACGACATGCCCCGCCCGCGACAACACCCAGGCGAGCGACAACTGCGCGGGCGTGCAGCCGATCTCTGCCGCCAGCGCATCGTAAGCCCCCACGGCGCGCAGGTTGTGCGCCAGCGCCTCCCCGGTGAAGCGCGGCATCGCGGCGCGGATATCGCCCTCGACATAGCGGTCGTCGGAGACGCCGCCCGCTAGCAGCCCGCGCGCGACGGGCGAAAAGGCGACGAAGCCGATGCCGAGCTCGCGGCAGGTGTCGAGCACCGCGATCTCCGCATTGCGGACGATCGGCGAGTATTCGGTCTGGACCGCCGCGATCGGGTGGACGGCGTGTGCGCGGCGGATGGTCGCGGCGCTCATCTCCGACAGGCCGATCTCGCCGATCTTTCCCGCTTCCTTTGCGAGGACGAGCGCGCCGACCGACTCCTCGACGGGCACATTCCGGTCGAGGCGGTGGAGATAATAAAGGTCGATATGGTCGGTGCCGAGCCGCCCCAGCGCCGCATCCAGCGTGCGGGCGATCGCCGCGGGGGATCCGTCGAGGCCGCGCTTGCCGTCGATCACGTCCAGCACGCACTTGCTCGCGAGCGTATATTCGCCGCGGCGATGGCCGACCGCGCGGCCCACCAGCCGCTCATTCTCGCCAAAGCCATAGAGCGCCGCGGTGTCGAGCAGCGTGATACCGAGGTCGAGCGCGCGATTGAGCAGCGCCTCGGCATCCGCCGGCTCGGGCTTCTCGCCATAGGCGTGGCTGAGGTTCATGCAGCCGAGGCCGATCGCCGATACCTGAAACGGGCCGATCGTGCGGGTGGGAAGCGTCATCATGCATTCTCGAAATCGGGGACGTGGCCGTGGGACAGGCCCAGCGCGTTCGCCAATGCCTTGTGCCGCCGCTCGACCGCCTCGCCGTAAAGCGCGGCCTGCTTGGACTCGGTGCGCAGCGTCAGCCTGTCGCCGTCGCGCGCGATCGCGGTGCGCTTGAGCGGCCCGGCGACGCCGCCCGACAGGCGCTGGCCAAGCCGCATGGCAAGGCCCCACCGCGCCGCCGCCTCCAGCCGTTCCGGGCTGGCGAGGCGGGCGAGCGGATCGGGCGATTCGGTGCCGCCACCGAAACAGGTGAACAGCGCTTGTGCCAGCATCGCGCGCCCGTCCGCGTCGATCGCGACCCAGTTGCCGTGCAGCGCGATCTCGATCCCGCGCTCGGCCCGGAACTCCGGGTTGGCGAGCCAGCCGACGTCGGCGAGCAGGCAGGCCGCGTGACGCAACCGGGCGAGGCCGGCATCCTCATGACCGAACAGCGGCGCGATCCAGCTGTCGAGCAGGTCACCATGCTCGGCGAACCGGCCCAGCCGCCGCCCCTCCTCACGCGCCGCGACGATCAGCGGGTCGAGCGCGCGGGTCGCGGGGTCGAGCCGCTCGTGCAGCAATCCCTCGCGCAGGCCGAACGCCGACGTGATCGCGGTGTCGCTGCCCAGATGCTTCATCAGCACGGTCAGCAATCGCGCGGCATCGTCCAGCGTCGCGATCCGCCCGCCCGACAGGTTGGGGATCGTCCGCAGCTTTGCCTTGGGCAGCGTGCCGAGCTGGCGGATGAGCCGCTCGATGGTATCGATCGACAGGCCGTAGCCATGGATGACCGGCAGCGGATACGCCGTCTGGTGCATGTCGAGCCGGGCCAGCGCCCGCCATGACCCGCCGACCAGATAGAGCGGCAGTGCGGTCCCCGCCCCGAGCCAGCCCGCATCGGCAAGCGTCCGGTGGACGTGCCGGTCGAGCGCCCCCTTCCCCTTGGCACGGATCGCCGCGATCCGCAGCACGCCGAGCGGGAACGACACGCGCTCTCCCACCTCTCCGTTCGCGACGCGGACCAGTTCGAGGCTGCCGCCGCCCAGATCGCCGACGATGCCGTCTGCATCGGGGATCGCCGACAGGACGCCGAGGCCCGAGGCCGTCGCCTCCGCCTCTCCCGGCAACAATTCGACCGAGAGGCCGAGGTCCTTGGCGATCGCCAGCAGCTCTGGCCCGTTCGAGGCATCGCGGACGGCAGCGGTGGCGACGGTGCGGGTCTCGTCGACTTCCATCGCCCTGGCGAGCATCGCAAACCGCGCGAGCGAGGCCTTGGCGATCGCCATTCCCTCGGCACTGATCTCGCCGGTTTCGGCGAGCCCGCGGCCGAGGCCGGCCATCACCTTTTCGTTGAACAGCGTCGCGGGCAGCCGCGCCGGCCCCTCATAGACGACGAGGCGGATCGAGTTCGAACCGATGTCGATGATCGCGGTACGCGCGCGGCCCTCGGCCGAGAGCTTGCGGAAAAACAGGCTCACGCCGGATCGAGGTCCTGTGCCGGCTCGGGCGGCGGCGGCAGCGGCTGGACCGGCCCCAGCGGCACCGCGCGCCGCAGCTTGAGCTTGGGCACCGCCCCGCGGCTGGCGAGCGCGGCGCCGCGGCCCGACAGCGACGGGTTCGTCATGAAATAACGATGGAGGTTGAAGGGCTTGGACCCCGGCTCGTCACGATCATACGTCCCATCGGGCTGCAATTCCCAGCTCTGCTCGGTATCGAGCAAATTGGCGGTCATCACCTGATCCAGCACCTGATCGTGGACGGTGGGGTTGGTGATCGGCAGCATGAACTCGACGCGGCGGTCGAAGTTGCGCGGCATCCAGTCGGCGGACGAGATAAAGACGCGCGCATCGTCGTTCGGCAGCGGCTTGCCGTTGCCGAACGCCCAGATGCGGCTGTGCTCGAGGAAGCGGCCGACGATCGACTTCACCCGGATATGATCGGACAGCCCCGGCACGCCCGGCCGCAGGCAGCAGATGCCGCGCACGATCAGGTCGACCTCGACCCCCGCGCCGCTCGCCTCGTACAGTTTCTCGATGATCGCAGGGTCGACCAGCGAGTTCATCTTGGCCCAGAGGCTCGCCGGCTTACCCGCGCGGGCGAAGCCGATCTCGCGGTCGATCAGCGCGATCAAGCTGGCGCGCAGGTCGCGCGGGCTCATCCGCAGCTGCTCCAGCCCCTGCGGCTCGACATAGCCGGTGATATAGTTGAACAGTTGCGCCGCGTCGCGCCCCAGCGCCGGGTCGGCGGTGAAGAAGCTCAGGTCGGTATAGATGCGCGCGGTGATCGGGTGATAATTGCCCGTGCCGAAATGGACGTAGCTCCTGAATTCGCCGCCCTCCCGCCGGACGACCATCGACACCTTGGCGTGCGTCTTCCAGTCGATGAAGCCATAGACGACCTGCACGCCCGCCCGCTCCAGCGCGTCGGCCCAGAGGAGATTCTGTTCCTCGTCGAACCGCGCCTTGAGCTCGACCACCGCGGTCACCGACTTGCCCGCCTCCGCCGCGGCGATCAGCGCGCTGATGACGGCGGACTGCTTGCCTGCGCGATAGAGCGTCTGCTTGATCGCGACGACGTCGGGATCGGCGGCGGCCTGCTTGAGGAAAGCGAGCACCACGTCGAAGGTCTCGTACGGGTGGTGGACGACGATATCCTTCGCCCGGATCGCCGCGAAGCAATCGCCGCCATATTCGCGGATCCGCTCGGGAAAGCGCGGGCTGAACGGCGGGAACTTGAGGTCGGGGCGATCCTCGTCCACCAGCGCCGACAGGTCGGTGATGCCGAGGAAGCCGACCTTTTCGGTGAGCAGCGCCTCGCTCCCCTCCAGCTCGTCGATCAGCACCGCCTCGAGCTCGGCGGTGATCGCGGTTTCCATCTCGAGGCGAATGACGCGGCCGCGACGGCGACGCTTGATCGCGGTGCGGAAGTAGAGAACGAGATCCTCGGCATCCTCCTCCAGCTCGATGTCGCTGTCACGCAGGACGCGGAAGCCCGCCGATCCCTTGATCTCGTAGCCGGGGAAAAGCTGCGGTGCGAACCGCTTGAGCATCGCCTCCATCGGTACGTAGCAGGCCCGCTCGCCCGGCACCCGGACGAAACGCGGCAGCGTCGGTGGCAACAGGACGAGCTCGCGGATCGCCTGTCCGTCGGCCTTTCGGACGAGGTCGAAGATCACGCTCGACCCCTTGTTGGGGATGAACGGGAACGGATGCGCGGGGTCCAGCGCCTGCGGCGTCAGGATCGGGAAGATCTGCTCGCGGAAATGGCGGTCGAGCCATTCGTCCGCCTCGCCTTCGATCGCATCCTCGCCAAGCACGCGGATGCCCGTTTCGGCCATCAGCGCGGACAGGTCGCGCCAGATCGCCTGCTGCTCGTCGGCCAGCCGCCCGGCCTCCGCCACGATCGCGGCCAACTGCTGGTTGGGATTGAGGCCGTCGATCGATCGCGAATCGACCTCCTGCACCTGCTGCCCCTTCAGCCCCGCCACGCGGACCATGAAGAACTCGTCGAAGTTGGAGCCAGAGATCGACAGGAAGCGGAGCCGTTCGAGGAGCGGATGCGCGGCGTTGCACGCCTCCTCCATCACCCGCTTGTTGAACGCCAGCCAGCTCAACTCGCGATTGAAATAGCGGCCTGTCGGAAGCTCGGGGGCCGGCGCCTCATCGGGCACGGCGTCGAAGTCGGGGCGAACGGGACGGGTCATGCTTCCTCGTGCCGAAGTTCGCCGCCCCCTTGGACCAGAAGCCCCCGTGCTGACAAGGCGGGGCGCGCCAGCGGGATCGAAATCCGCCGTTTGTCCGCCTCGTTCGCGGCATCGTCGAGCGCATCGACGATGCGGACAAGCGACAGATAGGTCCGCTCGACCCGCTTGAGCAGCCACGCGACCAGCTCCTCGCCGGCGTAAAGCTCGCGCCGCTCGAACTGGTCGCGCAGCAGCGACGCGAACAGGTCGTCGTCCGGCTCCTCGATCCGCAAGACAGGCGTCGCGGCGAGGCGCGAACGCAGGTCCGGCAGCCGAGGCATCCATTCGGGCGGCGCATGGTCGGCGACGATCAGCAGCGGCTTTCGCTCCGCCTGCGCGATGTTCCAGGCGTGGAAGATGTCGGTTTCGCTCGCGCGCTCGGCATCGTCGATCATCCGCCCGCCCGCGCGCCGGGTGAACAACCGCGCGAGCAGGCTGCGCCCCGACTTGCGCGGCCCGACCAGCAGCGCGGCCATGACCGGCCAGGTGCCCCAATGTTCGAGATGATGGACGGCGGCCATGTTGGCATCGCCGACGATGAACTCGTCCTTGCGCGCTCCTTCGGGGCGTTGGAGCGGCAGGCGAAGCTGGCTCATTGCGGCGGCGGCGCCTCTGGCTGGCCCGCGCGGCGGATGCGCAGGCTGTTGCCGCTCCCCTCGACGCTCCAGCCGCGCTGGCTGAGCGCGACCGCCAGCACCGCCGGGTCGCCCGCGAAGTCGACGCGCATTAGCGATACGCCGCCAAGCGCCAGGCTGCTCGTCACCGCGCTCTGCACGCCGGGAATGCCGCGGACCGACGCCTCGGCCGCGCTGACCGCGCCGACGCCGGGGGTGTCGAACTGCAGCGTCACCGTCGCCACCGGCTCGGCCGGCAGCGTCATCGCTCCGCTGTCGTCGATGAGCGGCGTATCCTCACCGGGCGTCGCAAGCGTCTCTTCGGCGACCGGCTGGTCGGTCGGCGCAACGAAGTCGAGCAGCGGGTCGGGCCGCAGCAGGCCGCCGCGCAACGCAGCCTGATACATCTCGTCCAGCCGCTTGACCCCGGTATCGAGCAGCGCGGGCAGGCCATCGCTGCTCGCCACGCGCAGGCTGAAGCTGCCCGCATCGCGATTGTCGGGGCCGTAGCCGGCGCGGAACACGCCGATCACCGGCCCGCCCGGCCACTGGCGATAGAGCGTTACCTGCGGAATCAGCACGTCGTTCGCGCCGTACTGGTCGAGCACGCTGCGCCACCATCCGCGCCCCGGCCGCCCGAGCAGCCCCGCGTTCATGAGGAGCGCGTCGGTCCCGTTGCCCGCGGGCCGGATATAGTCGATCGCCGTATTGCCCGTGCGGAACCGGCCCCAGGCGGCGTGCCAAGGCGTCTCCCGCTCGAACACCGCGTCGGTCCCGCCTGAGCGAATGACCGGCATCAGGAGCAACGGCGGCGAGCGGGTCATGAACCCGCTGACGCCCAGAATCTCCGCCGCCCGCGCGCGATTAAAAAGAACGCCCAGCCGCGCGATGTAGCGATTGGGACCGATCTGTTCGTTCTCGACGACGATGCCTGTCACCAGCCCGTCGAGCGTTCCGTCGGGCAGGCCGCCCGCCTTGCCCGTCAGCCGCTGCGACAGCATCGACCAGCCCTTGCGCTGCGCCAGCCGCCAGCCGCCCGTCCGCGCCGCCTCCGCCGTCTTCGCCGTCACGTCGACCGCGACGCCCGACACTTCGAAGCTGCCCGATCCGTCCTGCGCACGGCTGGAAGTCACGCCCAGCACCATCGCGGCGCCGGCGGCAAACATGGCGAAACTGGCGACCCGACCCCGCATCGCCGCCCTTTTGGCGAAGGTGCGGCCGAAATCCAAGGGGGTTGCGGCGGGCCAGCCCCATTGCCTCGCCCGCGCGCCGGGCTTATCGGGCGGCCATGACCGATCCCAAGTCTTATACCTATGCCCAGGCGGGCGTCTCGATCGACGCCGGCAATGCGCTCGTCCGCGCGATCGGCCCCCTGGCACGCGCCACGCGGCGGCCGGGGGCGGATGCCGACCTTGGCGGGTTCGGCGGCATCTTCGACCTGAAGGCCGCGGGGTTCAGCGACCCGCTGCTCGTCGCCGCCAACGACGGAGTCGGCACCAAGCTGAAGCTCGCGATCGAGCATGACGCGCATGACGGCGTCGGCATCGACCTCGTCGCGATGTGCGCCAACGATCTGATCGTGCAGGGCGCCGAGCCGCTGTTCTTCCTCGACTATTATGCCAGCGGCAAGCTCGACAATTCGGTCGCGCAGCGGGTGATCGCCGGGATCGCCGAGGGATGCCGTCAGGCTGGCTGCGCGCTGATCGGCGGCGAGACGGCGGAGATGCCGGGGATGTACGCCGACGGCGACTACGACCTCGCCGGCTTCTGCGTCGGTGCGGTGGAGCGCGACGCGCTGCTCACCGGCCGCGACATCGCCCCCGGCGACGTGGTGCTCGGGCTCGCGTCGACCGGCGTCCATTCCAACGGCTATTCGCTCGTCCGCCGGCTTGCGGCCGACAAGGGCTGGAAGCTCGACCGCCCGGCGCTGTTCGATCAGGACACGATCCTGATCGACGCGCTGATGGCGCCCACGCGCATCTATGTCGCCAGCCTGTTGCCGCTTCTCCGCGCGCGCCGGATCAAGGGGCTCGCGCACATCACCGGCGGCGGCCTCTTGGAAAACATCCCGCGCGTGCTGCCCGAGGGCACGCACGCCCGCATCGATGCCGATGCGTGGGAACAGCCACGGATGATGGCGTTCCTCCAGGCACAAGGCGCGATCGAGCCCGAGGAGATGGCGCGCACCTTCAACTGCGGGATCGGCATGGTCGCGATCGTCGCGGCGGACGAGGCCGAAGCCGTCTCCGCGGAGCTTCAGGCGGCGGGCGAGACCGTCCACCGCATCGGCATGATCGGGGACGGCGCGCGCGGCTGCACCGTCACGGGCAGCGCCGAGATCTGGTCGGCGCGAGCGGCGTGGGAGGCGACGCATAACCATGGCTGACCGCGCGCGCGTCGGCATCCTCCTGTCGGGTCGCGGCTCGAACATGCAGGCGCTCGTCGCCGCCAGCCGCGAGGGCAACGCGCGCTACGACGTGGTCCTCGTCGCCAGCGACAAGCCCGAGGCACCCGGCCTCGCCTGGGCCGCGGAACAGGGCATCGCGACCTTTGCTGCCTCGCCCAAGGGTCGTCCCAAGCCCGAGTACGAGGCCGAGATCGACGGCGCGATGCGCAATGCCGGTGTCGAGGTGATCGCGCTCGCGGGTTACATGCGCCTGCTCTCGCCCGCCTTCGTCCAGCGCTGGGCAGGCCGCATCCTCAACATCCACCCGTCGCTGCTGCCGAAATACAAGGGTCTCGACACCCACGCCCGCGCGATCGAGGCAGGCGATACGGTCGCGGGCGCGTCGGTTCATCTGGTGACCGAGGCGCTCGACGACGGTCCCGTCATCGCGCAGGCCGAGGTTCCCGTCGAAGCCGGCGACACGCCAGACACGCTCGCCGCGCGCGTTCTGACCGCCGAGCATCGGCTCTACCCGCAAGCGCTCGACCGCTTCCTGTCGCGATAACCTTGCCGCCGGCACGGGCCTGCGCGACACGCGGCCGATGCTCAGCCCCGATCCCGACGCCGCCCTTGCCCGCGTGCGCGACCTCGCCCTCGCCCTGCCCGCCACGATCGAGAAAGTGAGCCACGGCTCACCTGGCTTTCATGTCGAGAAGGGCAAGTTCTTCGCCTATTTCTGGCACGACCATCATGGCGACGGGGAAACCGCGGTGATGGTACGCACGACCGGCGCCGACGAACAGACGATGCTGATCGAGAGCGACCCCGACCTCTATTACCGCCCCGCCTATCTCGGCCCGTCGGGCTGGGTCGCGATGCGCGTGAGCGGGCGGGACCCGGATTGGGAGCGAGTGGGCGACCGGATCGCGGTGAGCTGGGAACTCGCCGCCCCGCGCCGGTTGCTTGAGATGGGCGGGCGATAGCCCCGCTCGCGCCCACAAAAGCCAATCCCCGGTTGCATGGTCGGACTTTAGGTTCCAACTGACGGCGCATGTCGGCTCCCCATCCATTCCGCATTTCCAGTTTCCGCGCCTATTTCATCGCGCGCCTCGCTTCGACGCTCGCGCAGATGGCGATGGTCATCGTCATCGGCTGGCAGGTCTATGACATCGCGCGCGAGACGATGGGCATCCAGGGCGCGGCGTTCCAGCTAGGCCTGATCGGCATTGCACAGTTCGTGCCGCTTCTCCTCCTCAGCCTCGTCACCGGCTGGGCCGCCGACCGCGTCGACCGGCGCTTCATCGCGCGCGCGTCGGTGGCGCTCGAAATGGGGTGCGCGGGCGTGCTCGCCTGGCTGACCTATACGGACGCGATCACGCTGCCCGCGTTGTTCACCGTCGCCGCGCTGCTGGGTGTCGCGCGCGCCTTCGCCAGCCCCGCGCTACAGGCGCTTGCCCCCAACCTGGTCCCCGCCGCCGTGCTGCCGACCGCGATCGCGCTGTCGTCGCTGGCGTGGCAGTCGGGGTCGATCGTCGGGCCGGCGATGGGCGGCTATCTCTACGCTTGGGCCGACTGGGGCGCCTATGCCGCCTCGACCGGCCTATTCGCCCTCGCCTTCCTCTGCCTGCTCTTCATTCAGCCGATCCCGCGATCGAAGATCACCGGCGCGGCCAATCCCTGGGCGCAGATGGTCGATGGCCTGCACTATGTCCGCCGCAACCGCCTGGTCCTCGGCGCGATCAGCCTCGACCTGTTCGCGGTGCTGCTGGGCGGGGCGACGGCGATGCTGCCGATCTATGCCCGCGACATCCTGATGGTCGGCGCCGAGGGGCTCGGCCATCTTCGCGCGGCGCCCGCTGTCGGTGCGGTGGCGGTCGGCGCGTGGTTCGCCTGGCGCCCGCTCAAGACCAATGTCGGCGGCAAGATGCTGACGGCGGTGATCGGCTTCGGCGTGGCCACGGTCGTGTTCGGCCTTGCCGCGCCGGTGCTCGTGCCGATCCTCGGCCCCTCGGCGGTGGGCAGCGACTTCGCCCCCGCGGTCGCGCTGTCGCTTGCGGCGCTGGTCATCGTCGGCGCGACCGACATGGTGTCGGTATATGTCCGCCAGTCGCTGATCCAGCTCTACACCCCCGACGAGATGCGCGGCCGCGTCGGCGCGGTATCGACGCTGTTCGTCTCCGGCTCCAACGAGCTGGGCGAGGCGCGCTCCGGCTTTCTCGCCGCCGCGGTCGGTCCGGTGGTGGCGGTCGCGGGCGGGGGTGCGCTTGCCGTGCTCGTCACGATCTTCTGGGACCGGCTCTTTCCGGAACTGCGCGCTGCGCGCAGCTTTGACCCACCCGAGACGCTCGAATATCCCCCGCTAGAGGAGAAGATGGCATGAAGGCACAGACGATCCTGGCGACGATCGGCAACACGCCGCACGTCCGCATCCAGCGCCTGTTCGGCGACCGAGAGGTCTGGATCAAATCGGAGCGGTCGAACCCCGGCGGCTCGATCAAGGACCGCATCGCGCTGGCGATGATCGAGGCGGCGGAGCGTGACGGCAAGCTCCAGCCCGGCGGCACGATCGTCGAGCCGACCAGCGGCAACACCGGCGTCGGTCTGGCGATGGTCGCGGCGGTCAAGGGCTACAAGCTGATCCTCGTCATGCCCGAGAGCATGTCGATCGAGCGCCGCCGCCTGATGCTCGCCTACGGCGCGAGCTTCGACCTGACGCCCCGCGAAAAGGGCATGAAGGGCGCGATTGAGCGCGCGCTGGAGATCGTCGAGGCGACGCCCGGCGCGTGGATGCCGCAGCAGTTCGAGAACCCGGCGAACGTCGACGTCCACGTCCGCACGACGGCGCAGGAGATCCTGAACGACTTCCGCGACGCGCCGATCGACGTCATCATCACCGGGGTCGGCACCGGTGGCCACATCACCGGCGTCGCCGAGGAACTGAAAAAGGCCTGGCCCGAGCTCAAGGTCTATGCGGTCGAGCCGGAACTCTCGCCCGTCATCTCCGGAGGCCAGCCCGGCCCGCACCCGATCCAGGGCATCGGCGCGGGCTTCGTCCCCGCCAATCTCCACACCCAGGCGATCGACGGGGTGATCCAAGTCTCAGCCGATGCCGCCAAGGACTATGCCCGCCGCTCGGCGCGCGAGGAAGGGATGCTGGTCGGCATCTCCTCCGGCGGCACGCTGGCGGCGATCGCCAAGAAGCTGCCGGAGCTGCCGGAGGGCACGCGCGTGCTCGGCTTCAACTACGATACCGGCGAACGCTATCTGTCGGTTCCGGACTTCCTGCCCGAGCAGTAAACCCGATCTTTGCCGTTTTCGGCGAGATACGCTAACGCCCCGCCGCTTCGCACGCGCGGGGCGTTTCGTTTATGCACCAGATGACTCCGCCCCCCACGCCGCTCGTCAGGCGCCTGCTGCCCAAGGGGCCGGTGCCCGCTTGGCTGCTCGCCGTGCTCGGCCTCGTCGCGCTGCTCGCGATCGCCGTGCCGCTGGTCATCGTCGCCAACGCGCCGCGCATCGTCCCCGTCGCCAAGAAGGTCGCCCGTGCGATCCCGCCGCCCCGCGTCATCCCGCCCGCCGAGCTGCCGCCGGTCGAGCCCGCGGTGTTCGTCGCGCTCGCGCCGCAGGAGGCGCTGGCCTACAACGCCTCGATCCCCTTCTCGTCCGCGCCTTTGCTCCCCGCCCGCCCGTTCAAAGTCATCGGCGACGAGGCGAGCATCGCGCGAGCGACAGACTGCCTGACCGCGGGCGTCCTTTACGAAGCGGGCGACGATACCGTCGGGCAGCGCGCGGTGGCCCAGGTCATCCTCAACCGCGTCCGCCATCCCGCCTTTCCCAAGACCGTCTGCGGCGTCGTCTTTCAGGGGGCGGAGCGGCGAAGCGGCTGCCAGTTCACCTTCACCTGCGACGGCGCGCTCGCGCGCCGCTATTCGGACGAGGCGTGGGGCCGCGCGCGCGACGTCGCGGCGACCGCGCTCGCCGGATCGGTCGAGAAGGCGGTCGGCACCGCCACGCACTATCACACCAACTGGGTCGTCCCCTATTGGTCGTCCAGCCTCGACAAGATCAGCGAAGTGCACACGCACCTGTTCTTCCGCTGGACCGGCTGGTGGGGCACGCCGCCCGCGTTCCGGGGCCGCTATCTCGCCAACGAGCCGTTGATCGCCAAGCTCAAGGGCATCGCACCGTCGCATGGCGAGGCGAGCGATCTTCTCGCCGGGGGCGACGTGCCCGTCGACGCCGCGCTGCTGCCGCCCGACGCGCTGCCGCAGCCGCTGGCGAGCGATCCGAACAGCTTCCTCGTGACGCTCGACCCGCGTCTGCCGCCGGCGGAATATGCGGCGTTCGCGGGTCGCGTGTGCGGCGACCGGCCCTATTGCAAGCTGCTAGCCTGGACCGATCGCGCCGACACGCCCGCCGCGCTGCCCGGCGATCCGCGCCAGATGGAGCGGCTGGCGTTCAGCTATCTACGCGACCGCACGCGCAATTTCGACAAGGCGCTATGGGCGTGCGACCGCTTCGCGCGGCCCGATCCGACGCAGTGCATGAAGGTACAGGTCTTCGCGCCCGCCGCGGCGAAGGCCGACGCTTTCAAGCTGGAGGCGATGCCGGGATCGGGGCTCCGCGCCGCGCTGGGCCTCGGCGAGCAGAGGGAAGCGCCGCCGGCCGAACTGGGCGGGGTCCGGCGCAAGACCGGCACGCTTGCCCCGCCGACCGCTGCCACACCGCCGCCGCCGGTCAAGCAGGCGACCGGGCCGGCAGCGGCGAAACCCGACTGACCACAACCCGCCGTCACCCCGGGTCTCGCCCCGGGGTGACGGTGAGCTGGATTTACGCCGCCATGAACAGCTCGGGCTCGAGCGCCATCACGCTCTCGGCCCCGCCCTCGATCTTGCGGCGAAGGGCGCCGGCGTCGGGCAGGATGCGCTCGGCATAGAAGCGCGCGGTAACGAGCTTGGCGTTCAGGAACTTCGCGTCCCCCTCACCCGCCGCGATCAGCTTGGCCGCGGCGCGCGCCATGCGCAGCCACATCAGGCCGGTCGCGACGATACCCATAAGGTGCATGTAGCTGTGCGCGCCCGCGCCGACATTCTCGGGGTTCTTCATGCCGTTTTGAAGGAACCACATCGTCGCCGCCTGAAGCTCGTTCAGCGCGCGCTCCAGCCGGTTGGCGAAGTCGGCCGAACCCTCTTCCTGCTTGGCCGCGGCGATCTCGTCGCCGACCAGCTTGAAGAACGCCTGTACCGCGCGGCCGCCATTCTGGGCGAGCTTGCGACCGACGAGGTCCATCGCCTGCACGCCGTTGGTGCCCTCGTAGATCATGGCGATCCGGGCATCGCGGACATATTGCTCCATGCCCCATTCGGCGATGTAGCCGTGGCCGCCATAAACCTGCTGCGCGTTGGTGGCGATGTCGTAACCCTTGTCGGTGCCATAACCCTTGATGACCGGGGTCAGCAGTCCGATCAGGTCGTCGGCCAACTGGCGCTCGCCCTCGTCCGGCGCCTTGTGCGACAGGTCGACCTGGAGCGCGCCCCAGAGGCACAGCGCGCGCAGCCCCTCGGTTAGCGCCTTCGCCTCCATCAGCATGCGGCGCACGTCGGGGTGGACGAACAGCGTGTCGGCCTTTTCGGCGGGCTCGGCGGCGCCGGTCAGCGCGCGGCCCTGACGGCGATCGTGCGCGTACTGGACCGCGTTCTGGTACGCGACCTCGGCGACGCCCAAGCCCTGCAGGCCGACGCCCAGCCGCGCGGCGTTCATCATGATGAACATCGCGGCGAGGCCCTTGTTCTCCTCGCCGACCATCCAGCCCTTGGCCCCGTCATAGTTCATGACGCAGGTCGAATTGCCGTGGATGCCCATCTTGTGCTCGATCGACCCGCAGGAAAGCGTGTTGCGATCCCCCAGCGAGCCGTCCTCGTTCACCATGAACTTCGGCACGACGAACAGGCTGATCCCCTTCGAGCTATCCGGCGCGCCCGGCGTCTTGGCGAGGACGAGGTGGATGATGTTCGAGGTGAGGTCGTGCTCGCCCGAGGAGATGAAGATCTTGGTCCCGGTGATCGCGTAGCTGCCGTCCGCCTGCGGCTCGGCCTTGGTCTTGATGAGGCCGAGGTCGGTGCCGCAATGCGGCTCGGTCAGGTTCATCGTGCCGCCCCACTCGCCCGACACCATGCGCGGGACATAGAGCGCCTTCTGCTCGTCCGACCCCTTGGCAAGCAGCGCGGCGATCGCGCCGTGGGTCAGGCCCGGATACATGGCGAACGCCATGTTGGCGGAGATCATATACTCCTCGAACGCGGTCGAGACGGTGTGCGGCATCCCCTGCCCGCCGAACTCCTCCGGCGCGCCCAGCGTCATCCAGCCGGCCTCGCGAAGCTGGTCATAGGCTTCCTTGAAGCCCTTGGGCGTCGTCACGCTGCCGTCGGGATGACGCGCGCACCCTTCCTGATCGCCCGAATGGTTGATCGGGAACAGCACCTCGGCGACGAAGCGGCCGCCCTCTTCCAGCACCGCGTCCACCATGTCGGGGGTCGCGTTGGCGAAGCCGGGCAGATTGGCGTGGCGCTCCAGCCCGACGACATGGTCGAGCACGAAGCGGGTGTCGCGGACGGGCGGATTGTACTGGGGCATGGGCTTCCTCTCAGGCGTGCTTGTTGTCGCTCGCCGACTCGACGACGGCGAGGAATTCGTTGAGCTCGGTGATGGCGGCGTCGATGTCACGCTTCTGCGCTTCGAGTAGGTCGACGCGCGCGCGGCACTTCTCGATCGTCACCTGGCGCTGGGCGCGGCGGCCGTCGCCGATGTCATACAGGTCGATCATCTCGCGGATATCGGACAGGCTGAAGCCGACGCGCTTGCCGCGCAGGATCCAGGCCAGCCGCGCACGGTCGCGGTGCGAATAGATGCGCTGCAACCCGCGCCGCTCGGGGCCGATCAGCCCCTCATCCTCGTAAAAGCGGAGCGCGCGGGGCGTCACGCCGAACTCGGCGCACAGGTCCGAGATGCTGAAGGCCTCGCGGTCGTGACGCGGCTCGATCGGCGCAAGCGCCTCGTGGGTGGCGACGGTGCTGAGCATGTCGCCGAAATACCTTCCCCTGACGTAAACGTCAACCGGGGCAGAGCAGCCGCCCACGCGGATCGCGCAGCGCCGACGCTTCGGATGCGCTGGCGGACAGCCGCTCGACCGAAACGGCGGAGAGCGAGGCGCGGGGATCGCAGAACCGCTTGCAGCCATCGGGAAGTCGGGCGGGAAAGACGATGCGGTCGCCGTCGAACTGCGCGTCGAACGCGCAGTCATTGGCCGCGCCGAGCTCCACCGACAGCGATTCGCCACGTCGCCGCGCGACGCCGGTCGCGGCGCAGGCGAGGCCGTCGCCATAGTCGCTGACCATGCCGATCCGCGCCGCCCCGCCCTGTTCGATCAGGCAAAGCCGATCGTTCTCGCGCGCGTAGAGGCCGGTGAGCGGGGCGTCGGCGGGATCGACGATCAGCCCCCGCGCCCGCGCCGCCGCTTCCAGCGATACGGCGTTGCCCGCCTCCGGCACCCCCTGCCCGCAGCCTGCGAGCAGGAGCGCGGCGACGAGGCTAATCGACCGCTTCGAGGCCATTTTCGGTCACGCGGCGATAGAAGCAACTGCGCGCGCCGGTATGGCAGGCGGGGCCGGCCGGCTCGCAGATCAGCCAGAGCGCGTCCTGATCGCAGTCGATGCGGATATCGCGGACGTGCAGCACATGGCCGGACGTCTCGCCCTTTTTCCAGAGCTTGCGGCGGCTGCGCGACCAGAACGTCGCCTCCCGGCTCGCCAGCGTCGCCGCCAGCGCCTCTGCATTCATGTGCGCGAGCATCAGCACCTCGCCGGTGGCAGCATCGGTCGCGACGGCGGTGACGAGGCCGGCGGCGTCGTATTTCGGATCGAGGCTCTGGCCGGTTTCGCGGGGGTCGGGCATCGG
>CAJYLT010000017.1 GCA_913775795.1 uncultured Sphingomonas sp.
TTGTCCTTGCGCCCCAGGACGCGGGTGATCGTGCCGTCCTTGTCGATCAGGATGCCGGTGAACCGCTCCGGCCGGCCTTTCTCGTCGAGCGTCACGCCGTCGACATTGTCGACCAGCCCGTCGGCGAGAGCGGGCGCGGACAGCGCGGTGGCGGCGACGAGCAGCGCGGCGAAGCGGTTGAGAAGTTTCATGGCCATGCCATATGGCTTGCCCATGTTTTTGGCGAGGGTATCGATGCGGACGATGGCGATCCTGGCGCTCGGCGCAATCCTGTCGGGCTGTGGCGGCGCGCCCGAGCAGCCGGCCACGCCGGCGGGCGACGCGAATACGGTTGCGCCCGCCCCGGCCGCAACGCCAGAGCCCGCGTCGTCGCCCACCCCGACGGCCAAGCCCAGCAAGACCGCGGTCAAGAACGACAATTACAGCTTCGAGTACGCCTATCCGGCGCAGGCGGCAGCGATCCCCGCGCTCGCCAAATGGTTCGAGGGCCACCGCGCCGCGCTGATCGACGAACTCGACAAGGACACCGCCGCCTTCCGCAAGGAGGCCGCGGACGGCGATTTCGAGTTCCGCCCATACGAATCGACGCATGAATGGAAGGTCGTCACCGAAACGCCGCGCTTCCTGAGCCTGTCGGCCGAAACCTGGGTCTATACCGGCGGCGCGCACGGCAGCCCGGGCTATGACGCGCTCGTCTGGGACAAGGCGGCGGGGCAGCGGTTGAAGCCGACCGACGTCTTCACCTCCGCCGATGCGATCCAGCGGGCGATCGGCGCGCCCTTCTGCGCCGCGATCGACAAGGAGCGCGAGAAGCGCCGCGGCGCCCCGGTCGTCCGCTCCGACGACAGTTTCGATGCCTGCCCCAAGGTCGCCGACACGACACTGATCCTCGGGTCCACCGACCGGCAGAAGATCAATCGCATCGGCTTGCTCGTCGGGCCGTACGTCGCTGGCCCCTATGCCGAGGGCACATATGAGGTGACGCTGCCCGTCACCGATGCGCTGCTGACGGCGGTGAAGCCGGCGTACAGGGACGCGTTCGGCGTGAATTGACGCCCGTCGCCCCGGACTTGTCCGGGGTCCCGCTTCGCCTTCAACCCTTCGGCAGCCGCGTCACCAGCGCGCTCGTATCCTTGCGCCCGCCGCCGGCCTTCTGCACCTCGGCATAGAATTGGTCGACCAGCGCGGTCATCGGCAACAGCGCGCCGTTCCGCTTCGCCTCGTCGAGCGTCAGGCCCAGGTCCTTGCGCATCCAGTCGATCGCGAAGCCGAAGTCGAACTCGTCCTTCGCCATGGTCGGCCAGCGATTGACCATCTGCCAGCTCTGCGCCGCGCCGCCGGAAATCGCCTCCAGCACCTTGCCCAGATCGAGGTCGGACGCCTGGGCGAAGCGAAGCGCCTCGCTCACCCCCTGCAGCACCCCGGCGATGCAGATCTGGTTGACCATCTTGGTCGTCTGTCCCGCGCCCGCCTCGCCCACATGGACGATCCGCGCCGAATAGGCCTCCATCAGCGGCCGCGCCGCCGCCACCGCCGCGTCGCTGCCGCCGCACATGACCGACAGCTTGCCCGCCTCGGCCCCCGCCTGTCCGCCCGACACCGGCGCATCGACGACCAGCGCGCGCTCGCCCGCCAGCTCGCGCGCGATCGCGGCGGAGACGGTGGTGTGGTCGACGAACACCGCATCATCGGCCATTGCCGCGAAGCAGCCGCCCTCGCCCAACGTCACCTGCCGCAGATCGTCGTCGTTGCCGACGCACGCGAACACTACCGCCGCACCCTCGGCCGCCTCGGCCGGACTGGCCGCCGCACGCCCGCCGTTCGCCGCGACCCAGGCATCGGCCTTAGCCCGCGTGCGGTTGAAAACGGTGACGTCGTGCCCGGCCTTTGCCAGATGCCCCGCCATCGGCGCGCCCATGACGCCCAGACCCAGAAATGCGACTTTTGCCATGACCCCGCTATCGACGCGCACCCGCGGGCGCGCAAGGGCGGCCTTTCGCCACCCTGTTTCCCCGATGCCTCCAATCCGCTAGGGGGCGGCCATGGCCAGCCTACCCGCATCGCCCGCCCCGACCGACACGCCGGTCACGCTCGACGACGTTTTCGCGGCGCGCGCGCGGATCGCGGGATCGGTGGTGCGGACGCCGACGCTGGTCAGCAAGACGCTGTCGCAGTTCGTCGGCGCGACGGTGTATCTGAAGTTCGAGAATCTCCAGTTCACCGCCGCCTACAAGGAGCGCGGCGCGCTCAATACGCTCCTCCAGCTCTCGACCGAGCAGCGGGCGAAGGGCGTGATCGCTGCCTCCGCCGGCAACCATGCGCAGGGCCTCGCCTATCACGGCATCCGCCTCGGCATTCCCGTCACCATCGTCATGCCGCGCCCGACGCCCACGGTGAAGGTGACGCAGACCGAGGGGCACGGCGCGACCGTCATCCTCGAGGGCGAGACCTTCGACGAGGCATACACCCATGCCCGCAAGCTCGAGGCGTCGAACGGCTATACCTTCGTCCACCCATTCGACGATCCGCGCATCGTCGCGGGCCAGGGCACGATCGCGCTGGAGATGCTGGAGGATGCGCCGGGGATCGACAGCTTCGTCGTGCCGATCGGCGGCGGCGGGCTGATCTCCGGCATCGCCACCGTGGCCAAGGCGCAGTCGCGTGCCATCGAGGTGATCGGCGTGCAGGCCGAACTCTACCCCTCGATGTACAACCGCGTCTCGGGCCAGAGCCTGCCGATCGGCGGCGACACGCTGGCCGAGGGGATCGCGGTCAAGGAACCGGGCGGCCTGACCGCACAGATCGTCAAGGCACTGGTCGACGACATCGTGCTGGTGAGCGAGCGCGGCCTCGAGGAATCGGTCAGCCTCCTCCTCCAGATCGAGAAGACCGTGGTCGAGGGCGCGGGCGCCGCGGGGCTCGCCGCGCTGCTCACGCACAAGGAGCGGTTCGCGGGGCGGCACATCGGCATCGTCCTGTGCGGCGGCAATATCGACACGCGGCTGCTCGCCAATGTGCTGCTGCGCGATCTGGCCCGCTCGGGCCGGCTCGCGCGGCTGCGCGTGCGGTTGCAGGACCGGCCCGGTGCGCTGTTCGGGGTCGCGAAGATCTTTCACGAGCAAGCCGTCAACATCATCGAGATCTATCACCAGCGCGTCTTCACCACGCTGCCGGCCAAGGGCCTCATCACCGATATCGAGTGCGAGACACGCGACCGCCCGCACCTCGACCGGCTGATCGAGGCGCTGCGCGCCGCACAGTACGAGGTGTCGCTGGTCGAGCTTGCCTGATCGCCGAACCGTATGATTTCGGCACGATCGGGCGTGCGGTTCACGACGATCGCCGCATCCCTCGAATCGGCTACCCGCATTTCATGGTAAACCGTCTTTTCAGAAACGGGGTCGGTCTGCATATTGAGGCCGGGTCGCATTTCGCGGCCCTGTTTCAGGGGCTTTGTGAAGCGTGACCGCGCCGTTCCGTTTTCCACGCTTCTTCGTCACCAGCCCCGCGCCCTGCCCTTATCTGCCGGGCCGGCAGGAGCGGAAGGTGTTCACCGAACTGACCGGCAACCACGCCGGCGAGCTCAACGACGCGCTCGGCCGGATCGGCTTTCGCCGCAGCCAGTCGGTCGCCTATCGGCCGTCCTGCCCAAGTTGCAACGCGTGCCAGTCGGTGCGCGTCGTCGCCGACCGGTTCGTGCCGGGCGCGACGCAGCGCAAGCTCCAGCGCCGGATGGCCGATCTGGAGGTCAGCGCCTGCCGCCCCTGGGCCACTGACGAGCAGTTCGACCTCCTCCAGCGCTATCTCTCCACCCGGCATCCCGGCGGCGGCATGGCGGGCATGGACGAGCAGGACTATGCCGACATGGTCGAGCATAGCCCCGTGCGCTCCTTCGTGATCGAGTATCGCGAGCCTTCGGTGAACGGGCGGCCGGGCAAGCTCGTCGGCGCGTGCATCACCGACCAGCAGGCCGATGGCCTGTCGATGATCTACAGCTTCTACGATTCGGGGCCGGACGCGCGGCCGGGCCTCGGCACGTTCATCATCCTCGACCACATCGCCCGCGCGACCGCGGTCGGCCTGCCTTACGTCTATCTCGGCTATTGGGTGAAGGGGTCGGCGCGGATGGCGTACAAGGCGCGCTTCCAGCCGCTCGAGGTGCTCGGCGCCGGCGGCTGGCGCGAACTGGCGGCAGAGCCAGCGGCGGCGTCGGTCAAGGTCGCCGAACTGGCGTAGCGCCCCACTATTTCTGCGGCCAGGTCACCTTGTCGCCCTCGGCCATGCCCGTCGCCGCGGCGACGCCGGCCTTGACCTCCAGCACCGCGCCTACGGGCTCGCCCGAGGGGATCGGCGTTTCGTCGAAGGGTTCGCCGCGGGCGATGCGGGCGATGGTGCCGTCGGGGCGGATGAAGATGAGGTCGAGCGCGGTCGGCGTGTTCTGCATCCAGAAGCTCGCCTCCTTCGGCGCGCCGCCACCCGCGGGATAGGGCCAGAACAGCATCGCCGACGTGTCAGTGAGGTCGGTGCGGAACATCAGGCCGCGCTGCTGCTCGGCGGGCGTGACCGCCGGTTCGGCCTTGAAGACGTGGCGCCCGCTCTTGGTCGTCACCGTGACGGGGACGATGCCCTTGGCCTGTTCTTCCGCCGTCAGCGAGGTGGCGCCGCCGGTGCAGGCGGCAAGCGGTGAGAGCCCGGCGACGAGCGCCAGGGCGAGGATGCGCGTCAACATGACCGCGATTATTCCGGCTTTTCGACCGCCACCGCAAGCGGGCCCTTCTCGCCCTCGACGATCCGCGCGCGCAGTCGCTGGTCGGGTTCGACCTCCTCCACCCCGGCGCGGCGCAGCGTCTCCATGTGCACGAACACGTCGCCCGGCACCGAATCGCGAATGACGAAGCCATAGCCCTTCAGGCGGTTGAACCACTTCACGGTCACCGCCTCGAACGGGCCGGCGGTGTCGATCAGCTTGCTGCGATCGACGCGGTCGGGGTTGCGCGCCGGCGGCAGCTCGACCGCGGTCGACAGGTCGATCGACACGATCTCGCGCGCCTGGAGCCCGCGCGGGCGCTGGAGCGTGCGGCATTCGATCCGCGCACCTTCGGGCAGGCTGCGACGCCCATGTTCCTGAAGCACCGAGAAATGGACGAGGATGTCGCCGATCGCCGGATCGTCGGCGACCAGAAAGCCGAACCCGCGCGTCACGTCGAACCATTTGACCGTTCCGGCATAGATACGGTCTTCGGCATCGTGATCGGTCATGCTGCCCCCCGACAGAAAGGCCGGCGCCTCGTAATCCTCCATCCATCTTTGCGGATCGCTACGCATGATTGATGTACCCCCGAAAGCAAAGCGTATCACAGCATTTCAAGAAAGCGAACGAATGAGTCGCAATGCAACGTCGTCGGCATCCTCGAAACGGGACGCCGGTTCGAGCGATTCCAGCGAAGTGGTCGCGATCCGGCGCGCGAGCATCGGCGAATGACCTGCCCGGACCATTTGTCCCACTTGTCGCTCAATCGCGGCGCGGTCGTCGACGGGGGTCCCGAATGGACCGATTCGCTTGCGCCGGGCAAAGGCGACGGCGCTCTCGATCGTGCCCTCCGCCACCGCGTCGCCGATCGCGGCCATGTCCTCGTCCACGATTCCGGCCGCGCCCAGCGTCTGACGCACCCGCCGCGCGCCGAGACCCCGGCGCGCCATCGACGCCGCCTTCGCCTCGCCCCAGGCGCGGTCGTCGATATAGCCGAGGTCGGCGAAACGCTCGACCAGCGCCTCCACCGGCGGCGGCGTATCCTCCGCCCAGCCGCGCTCGCGCAGCTTTCGCGTCAGATAGTCGGCCAGTTTGCCACGCGTCGTCGCGAATCGCTCGACATAGCGCAGCGCCGACCGCTCGAGCGTCTTGGCGTCATACGGCCGTAATGAAGGCTTGCGTCCGGGCATCGGCCATGTTTGTGCCATAGTGACGGTCGATTTTGAACGCGAGGCCGTGCGACCGGTGTCAGCCTGCGCTCATCTTGCGCCGGTTAGAAGCCGGCGACTGGGAGGATAAGCGCCGAAAATGACAACAATCCAGGATCGCCATTCGTGACCAGTGCCGCCGCCGAAACCCTGAACGCCACGCCGAGCGCCTGTACGCTCGCGCGCCGCTTCTCCGATTTCGACACGCTGGGTGACGCGCTGGACTTCGCCGCCACGGGCGCGCGGGGCCTCAACTTCCATGACGCGCGTGGCACGCTCACGCGCGCCTATCCCTATCGCGAGCTTCGCGCCGATGCGCTCGAACAGGCGTATCGCCTGATCGCGATGGGCGTCGAGCCGGGGCAGCGCATCGCCCTCGTCGCCGAAACCGGCCCCGAGTTCGCCTCGCTGTTCTTCGGCACCGTCTATGCCGGCGCGTGGCCGGTGCCGCTGCCGCTGCCCACCAGCTTCGGCGGGCGCGACAGCTATATCGACCAGCTCGCGGTCCAGCTCGAAAGCTGCGACCCGCGCCTGCTCCTCTACCCCGCCGAGCTCGAGGCGATGGCCGGTGCCGCCGCACAGCGCATCGGGGTCGAGGGGATCGCGTGGGAGACGTTCGCCGCCGCCCCGGCGAACGAGACGGCGCTGCCCGCCGCGAAGGGCGACGATATCGCGTACCTTCAATACTCGAGCGGCTCGACGCGTTTCCCGCATGGCGTCGCGGTCACGCACCATGCGCTGCTCAACAACCTCGCCGCGCACGCGCACGGCATGGCACTGATCGACAGCGACCGCTGCGTGTCGTGGCTGCCCTGGTATCACGACATGGGTCTGGTCGGCTGCTTCCTGTCGCCGATCGCCAACCAGGTGTCGGTCGACTATCTGAAGACCGAGGATTTCGCCCGCCGTCCGCTGGCGTGGCTCGACCTCATCAGCCGCAATCCGGGGACGACGCTCAGCTATTCGCCGACCTTCGGCTACGACATCTGCGCGCGCCGTATGTCGAGCCAGACCAAGGCGAGCGACCGCTTCGACCTGTCGCGCTGGCGCGTGGCGGGCAACGGCGCCGACATGATCCGCCCTGACGTGATGCAGAAGTTCGTCGACGCCTTCGCCGATGCCGGGTTCAAGGCGTCGGCCTTCCTGCCCAGCTATGGCCTGGCCGAAGCGACGCTCGCCGTCTCGATCATGCCGCCGGGCGAGGGCATCGTCGTCGAACTGGTCGAGGAAACGCAGCTTTCGGGCATCTCGGCCGAGGGCGGGCGCCCGCAGCGATACCGCGCGATCGTCAATTGCGGCCGCCCGGTGCGCGACATGCAGGTCGAGATTCGCGAGGAGGACGGCACGCCGCTTCCTGACAAGGCGATCGGCAAGGTCTGGTGCCGCGGCCCCAGTGTCATGGCCGGCTATTTCCGTGATGAAGCCTCGACCGAGGCGTGCATGAAGGACGGCTGGCTCGACACCGGCGACATGGGCTACCTGTCGGACGGCTATGTCTACATCGTCGGCCGCGCCAAGGACATGATCATCGTCAACGGCCGCAACCACTGGCCGCAAGACATCGAATGGGCGGTGGAGCAGCTGCCCGGCTTCAAGGCGGGCGACATCGCCGCCTTCGCCATCACGACGCCGGGCGGGGAGGAGACGCCCGCCGTGCTCGTCCAGTGCCGCACCAGCGACGATGCCGAGCGCAGCCGCCTGCGCGACGAGATCCGCGAGCGGGTGCGGTCGGTGACGGGGATGAACTGTGTGGTGGAACTGGTCCCGCCGCGCACGCTGCCGCGGACGTCGTCGGGCAAGCTCAGCCGGGCGAAGGCGCGCAACCTGTATCTGGCGGGCGAGATCAAGCCCTACGACATCGCGGCGTAGTGATCCTCCCTCCTGGAGGGGGAGGATACGAAGACTTGGCGGCACCAGCCGCCTAGTCGCAGTTGGAGAGGGGGAGCGGCGCAGATGCGCCGCGCGACCGCGCTGCGGTCGCTCCCCCTCTCCAAGCTTCGCTAGCTGCTGAAGCAGCAAGCTGCGCTATCCTCCCCCTCCAGGGGGGAGGAAATCACCGCTCCACCTGGCTCACATCCCTGACGGCCCCGCGCGACGCATTGGTCGTCATCGCCGCGTACGCGCGCAGCGCCGCCGACACCTCGCGCTTGCGCCCCAGCGGCTTCCACGCCTTTGCGCCCTTCGCCTCCATCGCCGCTCGCCGCTCAGCGAGCACATTCTCCGGCAGGTCGAGCGCGATCAGGCGGTTGGGGATGTCGATGACTACGGGATCGCCCTGCTCGACCAGCGCGATGAGGCCGCCCTCCGCCGCCTCAGGCGAGACATGGCCGATCGAAAGCCCCGAGCTGCCGCCCGAAAAGCGTCCGTCGGTGACCAGCGCGCACGCCTTGCCCAGCCCTTTCGACTTCAGATAGCTCGTGGGATACAGCATCTCCTGCATCCCCGGCCCACCCTTCGGCCCCTCGTAGCGGATCAGCACCACTTCGCCCGGCTTGACCATGTTGCCGAGGATGCCCGCGACCGCCGCGTCCTGGCTCTCGAACACATGCGCCGTCCCGCGGAAGGTGAGGATTGAGTCGTCCACGCCCGCGGTCTTCACGATGCAGCCTTCGGGCGCGAGGTTGCCGAACAGCACGGCCAGCCCGCCGTCCTTCGAAAAGGCGTTCTCGACCGAGCGGATGACGCCGCCCGCGCGGTCGGTGTCGAGCTCGTCCCAACGCTCGGACTGGCTGAACGCGACCTGCGTCGGCACGCCGCCGGGCGCCGCGCGATAGAATTGACGCACCTCGTCCGAATTGGTGCGCGACACGTCCCAGCGGTCGAGCGCGTCGCCGAACGTCGCCGAATGGACGGTGGGGAGCGAGGCGTCGAACAGCCCCCCGCGCTCCAATTGGCCGAGGATCGCCATGATCCCGCCGGCGCGGTGGACGTCCTCCATATGCACGTCGGCGACCGCGGGCGCGACCTTGCACAGCACGGGCACGCGGCGGCTCAAGCGGTCGATATCGGCGATGCCGAAGTCGACGCCGCCCTCCTGCGCCGCCGCCAGCAGATGCAGCACGGTGTTGGTCGACCCGCCCATCGCGATGTCGAGGCTCATCGCATTCTCGAACGCCTTGCGGCTGGCGATGGTGCGGGGGAGCGCGGTCTCGTCGTCCTGCTCGTAATAGCGCTTGGCGAGGTCGACGATCAGTTGCCCCGCCTCCCGAAACAGCTTCTCGCGGTCGGCATGCGTCGCCAGCACCGAACCATTGCCGGGCAGCGCGAGGCCCAGCGCCTCGGTCAGGCAGTTCATCGAATTGGCGGTGAACATGCCCGAGCAGGAGCCGCAGGTGGGACACGCCGCCTTCTCGATCGCATCGACTTCATCGTCCGAATAGCTGTCGTCGGCGGCGACCACCATTGCATCGACCAGGTCGAGCGCGCGTTCCTTGCCCTTCACCACGACCTTGCCCGCTTCCATCGGCCCGCCCGACACGAACACGACGGGCACGTTAAGGCGCATCGCCGCCATCAGCATGCCGGGCGTGATCTTGTCGCAATTGGAAATGCAGACGATCGCGTCGGCGCAGTGCGCGTTCACCATATACTCGACCGCATCGGCGATCAGCTCGCGGCTGGGCAGTGAATAGAGCATGCCGCCATGGCCCATCGCGATGCCGTCATCGACGGCGATGGTGTTGAACTCCTTGGCGACGCCGCCCGCCGCCTCGATCTCGCGCGCGACGAGCTGGCCGAGGTCCTTGAGGTGCACATGGCCGGGCACGAATTGCGTGAAGCTGTTGGCGACGGCGATGATCGGCTTGCCGAAATCCTCGTCCTTCATCCCCGTCGCGCGCCAGAGGCCACGCGCGCCCGCCATGTTGCGGCCATGGGTGGTGGTACGGGAACGATAGGCGGGCATGAAGAACATCCTGACAGGGGCGGTGAAGCGCGCCCTATGCAGCTTTCGTGCGCGAAAGGCCAGCCCGGCTATAGCTTTGTTGCGATCTCTGCGAACCGCTCGACGTCGCGCGCGTCATGATAGAGGCCCAAGCCGATACGCAGCACGTCGCCGCGCACGTCGGTGACGACGTCCTCGACAAGCAATTTCGCCTGCCACTCGGCCGCCCGCGGACTGCGCAGGGCGAGGAAGCGAGCCTGCACGGGACCGGGCGGATTGACGATCTCCGCATCGCCGATCGGCGATTTGTCGAGCGAGCCGATGAGCTGGCCGCGCAGCTCGGCGACATGCGCGGAGACGACGCGCGTCGACAGCCCCTCCCGCGCCAGCATGTCGCGCACCGCGACGAAGCGGTAGAGCCCGGAGGGATCGAACGTCGCACCGAGGAACCGGCGACCATCGGGCGCATAGCCCACCCCGCCCGGCGGCGCGCTCAGATCGTCGAATGCGGCGTACCAGCCCGTAACGGCCGGGCGCGGCGCATAGCCGGCGGGCGCGTGGAGGAACCCCACGCCCTCCCCCGCCATCGCGTACTTGTATCCGCCGGAGGTGTAGAACAGGCACCCGGCATAGGCGGAGAAGTCGGTCTCGACCGCCATGAACCCGTGATAGCCGTCGACCAGCACCCACGGCCCCTCCGGCGCGGCCACGGCAGCAAGGTCGGACAGCGCGCCGAACACGCGGCCGGTACCGAACGCGACATGGCTGACGACGATCAGGTCGTGGTCGCCGCTGCGCGCCCGTTCGATCAGACGCTCCTCGAGCGCGTCATCGACCTCGACGGTTTCGAGCACGACCTCGCCGCTCTCGACCCAGCGCGCTACCTGCCGCGTGAAGCTGTGGAACTCGCCCGCAGTCGCGAGGATGCGGACCGGGCGGCGCGGAATCGCCGAAACGATCCGCACGAGGAAATCATGCGTGTTGCCCGCGAAGCAGACGGTCGAAGGGTCGGGCAGCCCCAGCTCGCGCGCGACATGGCCTTGGCCCGCGGGCCACATCTCCTCCATCACCCGCTTCCACTTGGTGTCGGCGAGGCGTGCGGCATCGTCCCACGCCGCCTGATGGCCGAGCCAGCTGGCATCGGGCCACAGGTGGTGGCTGTGCGCGGCCATGTGCAGCCGGTCGGGCGCCGCCGCGAGCGATCGTTGAAAAAGATGCTTGTAGCTCGTCGTCACAGGCTCGTTCTCAGCGACCAGAGTTCGGGGAAAGCGCGCTTGGGGAGCGTCGATTCGAGATAATGGACGCCGGTGCCGCCGGTCCCGCGCTTGTGGCCGATGATGCGGCTCACCGTCAGGACGTGCTTGTGCCGCCACGTCGCGAACGCCTCGTCCAGGTCGACCAGCTTCTCGGCGAGCTGATAGAGCGGCCACCATGCCTGCTCCTCGCGGTACACGGTCGCCCATGCTGCCTCGACCGCCGGATCGGGGGTATAGGGCGCGGACCAGTCACGGGCGAGCGCCGCCTCCGGCATCGGCAGGCCGGCGCGCGCCGCGGCCATGTTCGCCTCGTCCCACAGGCTCGGCTGCGCCGCCGCCGCGCGCGTCTGGGGCCCGTGGCGGGGGCCGTCGCGAAAGCCCATCATCACCTCGACCGTGCGGAACTGATCCGACTGGAACCCCGACGAACTGCCGAGCACATTGCGGAAGCGCATGTAGTCGGTCGTCGTCATCGTCGTCAGCACGTCCCACGACAGCGTCATCACCGCCTGGATCCGGCTGACGCGCGCCAGCACCTTGTACACCTCGGGCAGGCGGTCGGCGCGGAGCAGCGCCAGTGCCTGCGTGAGTTCATGGATGCCCTGCTTCATCCACAGTTCCTGCGTCTGGTGCATCGCGATGAACAGCGGCTCGTCGGGATGGTCCGAAATCGGCCGCTGCGCGTCGAACAGCGTCGGAAGCGCCAGATAGTCGCCATAGGTCATTGCCATAGGCACAGGCCTAGCGCGTCATTTGGCGGGCGGAAAGTCCGGCACGTCGGGCGGGATCGCGGCGCCCCGCCAACGCTCGATCACGACGGTTTCGCGCGTCCCGTCTTCACGCTTGCGGCGTTCGATCAGCGCCGCGCCCTGCTGGCTGGTCGCCCCCACGCTGGCGCGCGTGCGGACCCAGAAATG